>NBNH01000004.1 GCA_004379115.1 Actinomycetales bacterium mxb001 | reverse complement strand
AAACTTACAAGAATTGCAAATAAGATCTTCAGAAATAGCAGGTGTTCGTTCAGTTTACGCTCCATCAATTGGGCGATTACCTTTGCCTTTACAAAATTTAAAAACATTGGTAATTGATACTTCTTGTGAAATAGATTCAACAATAAAAGGAATTCACACAAGCCATAATTTAGAAGAGTTAGGACACGTGGGAAGACTTCCTTTGCAAGCGCCAAAGTTAAGTGCGTTGCCAAAATTACGGAAAGTTTATTTTAGTAAACATACTGGGTTAGGTACTACAGGTATAACTTTTTCTGGTATGCGTGAATTGTTTAATCCATTAAGAACATCTCAGACTCATAGATTGTGGCATTATTGGCCACCAGGAGAAAATAGCTTAGTTCCAGAATATTTTGAATTAGCAGTAGCACAAGAATCGCGTATAAGATTATATGGCACCACTAACTCCCCCTTTCAAGGACTTAATGGCAATTTTCACAATCAAGCTCAAGGAGCTTTTGGATATATTTTTAATGGAGGTAATGCTAATTATATTGGATATTCGCAATTATCAGTTGGAGGCGCACACCCAAATCAAGAGTTAGCAATAACAAATAATGACACTGTAACAATTACAATCACAAATGTTTCTCCTGTTGATTTTAGTAATTTTCAAACATATTTTCCAGCTAGTGGGGTAGTTTTATTTAAACTTCAAAATAGGAACACGGAACAAAATAAATTGACAGCAGGTAGCTCAAATAGACAATTAAGAGTCATTAGTAATAATATTACTTATACTCGCTCTAATTTTACAATTACTTGCACAGGAGTAAATGGAACCATATTAGCAGTTACCGGAGTAACAAGTAGAATTCCAAAAGGTACCCAACTAGCTTTTATTTCTGGTACAAACATTGTTACAAATGTCACTGTTCAAAGTGCAGTAAATTCTAATGCTACTAGTATAACTATTCTTGAATCAAGTCCCAATATAAATGGACAAACAGCAAGGATAAACAATATTATGACAATGAGTTTCACTGTATTACCAATTAAAGCACAAACTTCAGTTAGTAGTTGTACAATAACTAATATTACTTCTACTTATGTGCCATCAGATATGACTGGAGTAACTTATTTTCAATTAGCTGCTGCTTCAAATGCTTTTGCTAACATAAATATAGGAGACACAGTTAGAGTAAGTGCTGTAGGAATACCAATAGGATCTAGTAATACCCCAACTATTGTTGTTGATAAAATTAACAATAATACTATTGTAGTAGAAAAAGGTGACGTAAGCGATGGAGTTGCTGCTGGAACCAGTACAGTTGTTTTTAATTACGAATTTCCCAGTTCTTCAACAACAACAGAAGTTTTTACAACCACAGATGCTAATGCATATATGAATAATGTTACAACATCAACTGCAACAACAATTATCAGCCATGCTTTTTCAGGCGTTTATCAATCATACCCAGCATCTATTGCTTATTTATATGATGGAGTCGGTGGAGGATTATTCTAAATGTCAAGAATAGCAATCAAAACAACTCAACAAGTAGATATAACGCCTATAATTCCTTTTCTTTATAGGTTTTATGATGCTAGATTACCAAACACTTTAAGTTTTAGCTCTGGAAACAACGTATCATCATGGGGAGATAGAAGCTTAAATAACGTACCTTTACTTAACAGCAATGCAAGTACTCAGCCTATTTATGATTCTACTAACAGATTTTTAGATATGCGTCCAGCACGCAATCTAACAACAGACTGGGATACAAATTGGACTGGATTCATCTATGTTGCTGATGCAGATCAAGGTACATTAGAATTCAGTTTTAATAGTAGTACTAAT
>NBNH01000049.1 GCA_004379115.1 Actinomycetales bacterium mxb001 | reverse complement strand
CATACGTATATGCGATCGCGCGCGTGGGAAAAAATTTTTGTCCCGGCTCCCACCCTGGAAAAGATGCGACTTGACTAGTTGCGACTTGATTAGACTAGTCGCGCTTAGTCGGACGATGTCGCGATATCGCATAAGCGGACGATGTCAAGTCGGACTAAGGAAAACCACGTGATATCGTTTAAGCGGACGTAATCCAGACTTGATGATTGTCCGACTAATATTGAGTATAGAATATTTTTTTTGAAATTAAGTACAATATTCCCCAAAAAATAGTTGACATTATTTTAATGGTCGAGTATCTTTAAAAGTAATCAAGTACAACTCAGGAGAAAAAAAGATGAAAAACAGTATATGTTTAAAAGTATTGTTTTCAGATCTCGACATAGACTGCGATACCGTGTTTCCACGGTATCTGCTAGATATCCTACTGCTAAAGGCAATACAATATCCTAACTCTGTCTGTGTCGCGACAGAGTTATATATCAGAAAACAAGATAAGTTCTTTATTGACTTTTTAGTCACCAGATATCCTGATTACATAAGCTATCCACATCCAACAAATAAGATAGATTACTGGATATTATCAAATATGCAAAAATGGGATATTTCCTACGATCTCCCTATGGCCCCTATGGGTTACATTACTACTGACGGTAATCATCACTACTACTAACTAAAAAACCGGTCCCTCGACCGGTTTTTTTATGGCGTAAGCGCTTAGTCGGATGCAGTCCAGACTTGATGACCATCCGACTAATATTGAGTATCGAATAAATTTTTGAAAAATCAGTGGAATATTGTCATAAATCAGTTGACAATACTTTGATAGTCGAGTATCTTAAAAGAGTAAGACTTTTAGGAGTAAAAAAAGTGGAAACACAGCAGACACAGCAATGGCTACCAGTAATTCCCCCTAAAGGGGAGTTTTACTGTTACGTGAACGTCTTAAAAAAAGACGTTCAGCATTACAATCCTGTCTCAATTGAGACAGGACCATACGGACTGTTATACAAAAAGTATTTCTTTTATGAAGGAGTGGTAATAGTGGATAACTATCTACCCATTGGAAAATGGGTTGATATGAGACTGATAATTCAACCTGATTTAAAGTACCCATCTTTTTTCAAAAATGGAGGGCGTTATCTCCCTTTTAGTGAATGGGAGTTGGTCAATTTTAATTACCACTTAATTGAAGTTCATCAAAAAAATCAATAATCCACTACCCGGTCCCTCGACCGGGTTTTTTGTGGCGTATCCGCTTAGTCGGATGCAGTCCAGATTTAACAATTGTCCGACTAATATTGAGTATAAAAGATTTTTTTAAAAATCAGTGTAAAAATAACTGAAAAATAGTTGACATTATTTTTGTAATGGGATATCTTAAAAAGTAACAACTAATTTCTGGAGTAAAAAAAATGAAGGTATTGACAGTCAAACAAGTTAAATTGATCATCCGTTTTGGTATGGTTGACATAAACTGGGGTGTTTCCCTATTTCACGATAATTTCAGTGATCAGGGCCTGACTTTGTATACTGACTGGTATACTACTGAGATTTTTATGGTCCATCCGATCCTTTATAAAATTGCCCTTAGGCAATTAGAAAGACGGAACATAAGGTGCAGATACCACTTTTTTGAATAAGTAAAAAACCCGATCCCTTGATCGGGTTTTTTATGGCGTATCCGATTAGTCGGATACTTGAAATTATAAAAAAAACTCGCGTTAATCGTTAACGCGAGTTTTTTTACTTAGTAGTTATCGTATTGCTGACAACGTCTATAGTCTTGAAGAATTTTAGCTGCATATTCTGACTCAATAAACTCATTAAAATCCACCATTGTGGATCTACCGCTGTAATAGCGGTAGTAATTATAGAGCCAGTTTAACTCTTTGATCTTGTTTCTTAATTGTTGGTTATTCCAGATTTTTTGTTGTCTGGAACTTCTTTGCTGATGCCTGTTCATTGTTTAACTCCAAAATGTTGATATTTTTAATATAAACCACTTCTTTAAAAATGTCAATAGATTTTATGAATTTTTTTTATGGCGTATCCGCTTAGTCGGACGTAATCCAGACTTGTAGTGGGGGGGGAGTACACCTGTACCAACTTCAAAGGGGAGGGTGCCATACATACATGCAACCAGAAACATTTTCCAAGAAACTTATAAACCACCCTTGACAAATGATCCAGACTTAGTTAAGATAAAAGTACTCCAAAAGTTGTTACTACTTCCCCCTAGAAAAAAGTCTGGGGGGAAGTTTTTAGTAGTTTATTTTAC
>NBNH01000367.1 GCA_004379115.1 Actinomycetales bacterium mxb001 | reverse complement strand
TGGGATCGATGCCGTGCGAGCCCGTCGAGTTGCTGGAACGAGCCGGGGTCGAGAAGCGCTTCGATGCGCTCCATCGCGGTGAGCTTGCCCTTGGCGTGCTGCTTGTCGATCGCGGCTTGGCGCCGACCGATCGCTTCGGCGCGCCGCCTCTCGAGGTCGTCGGCCTTCTCCCGCGTGGTGTGCGGGATGGCCGAACCGGTGCCGTCGGCTGTGGTCACATGCGTACCTTAGCCCCGTGAGCGAGGACACGGCCGACGCGCGCCGACCGCTCCGTGACATCGGAGAGGATCTCTCGCGCGATGGCCGCTGGGGATCCTGGCCGATGCCCATCCTCGTCCGTACGACACCGTCGACCATGGCGGAGGTGGCGGACCTCGCGAGTGCCGGTGCGCCGGAGGGGACGACGGTCATCGCCGAGGAGCAGACCGCGGGCCGCGGGCGCATCGGCCGCGAGTGGCAGTCCCTGCCGTATGCGGGGCTGTGGCTGACCACACTGCTGCGTCCAGCGGCCGAGCCCTCGTCGCTGGGGTGGCTCCCCCTCGTCACTGGCATCGCGGTTGCCCATGCCGTGCGTGCACAGACCGACATCGATGTTGGCCTGAAGTGGCCCAACGACATCGTGATCTCCACCTCGGATGGTCTAGCGAAGGCCGGCGGGATCCTGTCGGAACGCCTGGCGGATGGATCCGTCCTCGTTGGCATCGGCATCAATGTCTCCCAGGCACCGGATGAGTTGCCCCCGGGTGGGACCTCCCTGGCGCAGCACGCCCGAGTCGTCGAGCGCGAGCCACTCGTGGCCGCTGTGCTCGGAGAGTTCGCAGACAGTTATCGACGATGGTTGGCCGGCGCCGACCTTGAAGGTCCGTATCGCGAGATGTCCGTGACGATCGGATCCGAGGTCCGCGTCGAGACTCCGGGGGCGACCCTGGAGGGCGTGGCGACCGGCCTCGGCCCCCATGGAGAACTCCTCGTCACCGATCGGTCTGGCGCCAGTCACGTCGTCTCGGCCGGCGACGTGCTCCTCGTCCGTCCAGCGATCGGGTGACGTCGTAGCCCTTGGGCGTGGGTCACAGGTGTGGGAGCATCGCCGCATGGGCTACCCGACGAAACTTCTGGGCGAGGGCGAGATCATCGAGTTTGAGATGAAGCCGCACTGGCGCGGCCTCATCCTTCCCGTCATCTACCTGATCCTCACGGTCTTCGTCGGGGTGTGGCTCTTCACATCGCTCGGACAGTGGGGCTGGTCGGCGGACGGCATCGTCGAGACCATCGGGCGTCCGGCGATCGTCGTCATCGCCCTCATCATCCTGTTCGTCTGGGTCGTGCGACCCTTCCTCTACTGGATCACGACGCAGTACGTCTTCACTAATCGACGAATCATCACGCGCGCCGGGGTCATCTCGAAGAAGGGCCGTGACATGCCCCTGTCGAAGGTCAACAACGTGTCCTTCGAGGTGGGCGTGCTGGGTCGCATCCTCAACTACGGCGTTCTCGAGGTGACGTCGGCGAGCGACGAGAACCTCGTCATCCAGGACGTACCCAACGTCGAGGTCATCCAGCGCGACGTCTACCGATTGCACGAGCAGGACGACGAACGTCGCCGGCGCAGAAGCACCGAGCAGGGCGGCGATCCCTACCCGCCCTCCGACAGCTAGATCGGCGTCGACGCGTCGCGCTCGGCGAGTTCGCGGTCGGCTTCGTCGTCAGCCGGAATCGCGGGGAAGACCCACTTCCGGTAGGACCAGAAGCGGAACAGCGTGCCGAGACCGAGGCCGATGACGTTGGCTGAGATGTTGTCGGCGATGGGGCTGTCGAGCCCGAGCGCGTAGTGACTGAACCACAGGCATGTGAGTGCGATGAGCATGCCCACACCGTTGAGGACGAAGAAGAGCATGTATTCGCGTCCCATGTGGGTGCGTCCACGGTGCCGGAATGTCCAGAATCTGTTGCCGAAGTAAGCAAACGTTGTCGCAGCGATGACGCTGAGTGCCTTGGCGGTCAGCGGCTTGTCGTTGAGCGGTCCGGCGCCTCCGGCGTACATCAGGATGTTGAACAGGCCGACATCGATGACGAACGCCATCATGCCCACGACGCCGAACTTCGCGATCTCCCGGCCCAGCATGCTGAGCGAGTCGCGCACCCGGTCGAGCAGCGACCGGTGCACCTCACTCACGGGCTGGGACATGGGGGGATGCTACCCGCGCCCGGCCTCGGTGGTCGGGCCAGAGCGGTCAGATCAGTAGGGTCCCGTTGTGAGCCGAGTCACCGACCGCCGCGTGCCCCGCGTGGGCATGGTGGGAGGCGGTCAACTGTCCAGGATGACCGCGGCACCGGCTGCTGCCCTCGCTATCGATTTCCGCGTGCTGGCCACCGCGCCCGACGAGTCCGCCGCCCAGGTCGTGTCCGATGTCGTCATCGGTCATCACGACGACATCGATGCGCTGCGACGCCTGGCTGACGGCTGCGATGTCGTGACGTTCGACCACGAGCATGTGCCTCCGGCCTATCTTCGCGAGCTGGAGGGCATGGGCGTTGCTGTGCGCCCGGGACCTTCGGCCCTCGTTCATGCCCAGGACAAGTGCACGATGCGTGAGGCGCTGTCTGCAGCGGGCGCGCCGACGCCGGCGTGGACGATCGTCGCCGATTCGGATGACCTCGCGCGCGCAGGCGATGCCGTGGGCTGGCCGATGGTGCTGAAGGTGTCGCGCGGCGGATATGACGGCCGCGGAGTCTGGGTGGCTGCGTCCCTCGACGACGCCCGACACATCGTGTCGACCACTCCGCTCGTCGCCGACGCCGTGTGGCTGGCCGAAGAGCATGTCGCCTTCACGCGCGAGCTTGCGGCCCAGGTGGCCCGATCGCCCTCGGGTCAGGCGGTGGCGTACCCCGTGGTCCGTACGGTCCAAGTCGAGGGAATGTGTTCGGAGGTGGTCGCGCCCTGCCCGGACCTTTCCGATGAGCGAGCCATGGAAGCGCAGCAACTCGCCCTGCGGATCGCCCGCGATCTCGACGTCACCGGCATGCTGGCCGTGGAGCTGTTCGACGCTCCGCAAGGCCTCCTTGTCAATGAGCTGGCCATGCGTCCGCACAACTCAGGCCACTGGTCTATCGACGGAGCGGTCACGAGCCAATTCGAGAACCACCTGCGCGCTGTCCTCGATCTACCGCTAGGCGACCCACATCCCATCGCGACCTGGACCGTCATGGTCAATGTCGTCGGCCCCCGTGATGCCGCGACGCTCCCGCCTCTTCAGGACGCCTACCGCCACGTCCTCGCCCGCGATCCCGGACTCAAGGTCCACCTCTATGGCAAGGAGCCGCGTCCGGGGCGCAAACTGGGGCACGTGACCGTGACCGGCGATGACCTCGACACGCTCCTCGCGCGGGCCCACCACGCTGCGGACTACCTGACCGGAGTGATCAATGAGTGACACGTCCCCGCTCGTCGGCATCATCATGGGCAGCGATTCGGACTGGCCGGTCATGGAAGCCGCCGCCGAGGCCCTTCGCGAATTCGGTGTTCCCTACGAGGCCGATGTCGTCTCGGCCCACCGCATGCCCAAGGAGATGGTGGCCTACGCCGAGTCCGCTGCTGATCGCGGACTGCGCGTGGTCATCGCCGGCGCCGGTGGAGCTGCACACCTACCGGGCATGGTCGCCTCGCTGACCCCGTTGCCGGTGATTGGTGTCCCCATTCCACTAACGCACCTGGACGGCCTTGACTCCTTGCTCTCCATCGCCCAGATGCCCGCCGGGGTCCCGGTCGCGACGGTGGCGGTCGGCAGTGCCCGCAACGCCGGGTTGCTTGCCGTTCGCATTCTGGGCTCGGCCGACCCTCAGTTGCGTGAGTCGATGACACAGTTTCAGGCTTCACTCCGCGAAGCAGCCATGGACAAGGGCGCTCGGGTTCGCGACCATGGCTGAACGCGATCCAAGCCTGTACGGCTCGCCAGGAGTGATCGACCGAGTTCTCGATGACTCGACCACGTGGTTCGTGGTCGGACTTGGCAACAATCCCGATCGTGACGCCTTCGGCATTGCCCGTCTGCTGCAGTCACGGGGCAAGCGCATTGTTCCCATCTACCCCCGGGCCGAGACCGTGCACGGCGAGCAGGGCTTCGCGACGATCGCCGAGGCGGTTGCCGCCGTCGGCGTCCCCGATGTCGTCGACATGTTCGTGCGCAGCGACCGCGTGGGCTCATTCGTGGATGAGGCAATCGCCGCTGGGGCGGGTGCCGTGTGGCTTCAGCTCGGCGTCATCGACGAGGCCGCAGCACGGCGAGCCGTGGACGCGGGTCTCGACGTGGTGATGGATAACTGCCCGGCGATCGTGTGGGGGCGCCGCTAGGCGGTCGGTCGACCGAGCGCGCGATACGTCCATCCGGCCGCACGCCAACGATCGACATCGAGTGCATTGCGCGCATCGATGACGGTTGCCTGGCGCATGCGCTGCTGAACCACCGCCGGATCGAAGTCGATGTAGTCGCGCCATTCGGTCAGCAGCAGCAAAACGTCGGCGCCCTCTGCCGCTTCCTCCGGAGTGTTCGCGTACTCCAGGCCGGGAAAGAGTGACCGAGCGTTGTCCATCGCGCGCGGATCGTGCACGACGACACGGGCGCCGGCATCGCGCAGCAACTGGGCGACGTGGAGAGCGGGGGAGTCGCGAACGTCGTCGCTGTCGGGCTTGAAGGCCGCACCCCAGACGGCCACGGTACGACCCTCGGCACTGCCGCCGATGGACGCGATGGCGAGGTCGACCGTGTGCTGGCGACGGCGAATGTTGATGTCATCGATATCGCGCAGGAACATCAGTGCTTCGTCGACACCGAGTTCGCCCGCACGCGCCATGAACGCTCGTATGTCCTTGGGCAGGCACCCGCCCCCGAAGCCCAGGCCGGCACGGAGGAACTGGGATCCGATGCGCGGGTCCATGCCGAGAGCCTTCGAGAGGGTGACGATGTCGCCACCCGTCGCCTCGCAGACCTCGGCCATGGCGTTGATGAAGGAGATCTTCGTGGCGAGGAACGCGTTGGCAGACACCTTGACGAGTTCTGCTGTCGCGAAGTCCGTGACCAGCACGGGGGTTCCCGCGTCGAGGAGCTGGGCGTAGACCTCGCGCAGAATCGCCTCGTCCGATGCGCGGCGTACACCGAAGACCAGGCGGTCCGGGCGAAGGGTGTCCTCGACAGCGTGACCCTCGCGCAAGAACTCGGGGTTCCACGCGACGCGAGCGCCCGTTGCCAAGACGCGCTCCTCGATATCGGCGGCGGTGCCGACCGGCACCGTTGACTTGCCGACGAGCAGTGACGCGGAATCGAGAATGGGGAGGAGGGCATCCACGGCTCCGTTGACCTGCGCGAGATCGGCGGCGGGGGAGTCTGGACGCTGCGGGGTACCTACGCAGAGGAAGTGCACCTCGGCTCCGGAGGCGTCCGCCGCGTTCGTGGTGAAGCGCAGTCGCCCGGATGCCAGTCCGCGTTGCAGCACGGCGTCGAGGCCCGGTTCCCAGAACGGCACCCGACCCTGCGACAGGGCGGCGACCTTGGCGGGGTCGGTGTCGAGACCGATGACGTCGTGACCGAGCTCGGCCATGCACGCGGCATGGGTCGCCCCCAGATAGCCCGTGCCCACCACGCTCAGACGCACGTCGTGAGCCTAGACCGGGCCGGGCGTAGGCTCGGGAGCCACTAGGCAGGAGGTGTGAGGTGCCGCTCGACCCCAACCGCGACTTCACAGCGTTCTCGCTGCCCGAGGAGCATCGCGAGCTGCGAGCGAGCGTTCGTGCCCTCGCACAGGACAAGATCGCCCCGAGAGCGGCCGAGATCGATCAGTCGGCCGAGTTCCCCCGTGATGTCTACGACGTCCTGGTGGCAGCGGGACTTCATGCGATCGACATCCCCGAGGAGTACGGCGGCCAGGGAGGTGACGCCCTCGCGGTCGTGCTCGTCATCGAGGAAATCGCCAGGGTCTGCATGTCCAGTGCACTCATCCCGTCCGTCAACAAGTTGGGGACTTTGCCCCTGCGGATCGCCGCAGACAGTGACCTGCTGTCGCGCTACCTGCCGCAGGTGGCCTCGGGGGAGGCGATGTTCTCCTACTGCCTCTCCGAACGCGAGTCCGGTAGTGATGCTGCAGCCATGAAGACGCGCGCTGTCATGGACGGTGACGAGTGGGTGCTCAACGGCCAGAAGAGTTGGATCACCAATGCGGGCGTCTCCGCGTATTACACGGTTCTCGCCGTCACGGACCCGGACGCTGGGGTTCAGGGCATTTCAGCCTTCGTGGTTCACGCCGATGACCCGGGCGTTTCCTTCGGCGCGCCGGAGCGCAAGCTCGGCATCCACGGCTCCCCGACGAGAGAGATCCTCTTCGATCACGCGCGCATTCCAGGCGATCGAATTGTGGGAGCGCCGGGCACCGGCTTTCGGACGGCCATGACAACGCTCGATCACACGCGCATCACCATCGGGGCGCAGGCCATCGGGGTGGCCCAGGGCGCGCTTGATGCGGCCGTCGCATATGCGAAAGAGCGTGAGCAGTTCGGAAGGCCCATCTCAGACTTCCAGGGCATCCAGTTCATGCTCGCCGACATGGCGATGAAACTCGAGGCAGCCCGCACCCTCGTCTACACCGCGGCCGCCAAGAGCGAGCGGGGAGACGCCGATTTGACCTTCTTCGGGGCCGCGGCCAAGTGCTTCGCCTCTGATGTTGCGATGGAAGTCACGACCGATGCGGTGCAGGTCTTCGGAGGCTACGGCTACACCAAGGACTACCCCGTCGAGCGCTTCATGCGAGATGCCAAGATCACCCAGATCTACGAGGGCACCAATCAGATCCAGCGCATCGTGATGGCGCGCCAACTCTTGAAGGGCTGACATGCCGTTCGACCCCATCATCGAGCAGCCGCTCGACCAGCCGTTGTCCACCGAGCGCTCGCGGACCACCTTGGCCCGCGTCATGGGCGTCATGGATGCCAACAACTACGGCAACGTCCATGGCGGGGTCATCATGCGAGCCGTCGATGAGGCGGGCGCCGTGGCAGCCGTTCGTCATTCGCAGGGCTCGGTGGTGACCGCCTTCATGGATGAGATGGCCTTCCTCGAGCCGGTCAAACTCGGCGACCTGCTGACCACGCGCGCTCAGGTCAACTGGACCGGTCGCACGAGCATGGAGGTCGGGGTGCGGGTCACCGTGCAACGCCAGGGGTTCCAGCACGACATCCATGTCAGCACGGCCTACCTCGTGTTCGTGGCCATCGATTCCGACGGCAATCCCCGCGCTGTGCCGCCGATCGCACCGGATACCGACGAGGAGACCCTGCGCTTTCGAGCAGCAGAGATTCGTCGCGCATCGCGGTTGGAGCGTCGTCGAGCGATCAAGGAATTGCGCGAGCGCGGCATCGAGCCCTAGCGAGCGCCGCGGAGGAATCCGGCGCCCCACGCCCCGTGCATGGTGGCGAAGACGGCGGGGAGTCGCACCGCGGCCGCGGGAGGCAGAGACCGGGCCGCCCGCACTGATGCGATGAGGTTGGCGACGACGTATCCGACGGGCATGGCAAAGCCAATGAGCGCGGCGGCCCGCGACTGGGTGGCGACTCCAGCGATCCCGAGCGCGGTACCGCCGACGACGGCGATCAGCGTGGCAGGAGGCGCGAGGTAGCGGGCAGATACGGTTTCGGGATGGCGGCGTGCCACTTCGCGGCGCCAGCGCCCGTATTCGAAGTACTGCTTGGCGAGTGCCCGCAGATGCGGCCGCGGGCGATAGGTCACATGCAGGTCGGGAGTGAACCAGACGACCCCGCCCGTCTGTCGAATGCGGTGATTGAGCTCCCAGTCCTGCGCGCGCACCATCGACTCGTCGAACCCGCCCACGCGTTCAAGTGCCGACCGTCGGAAGCACCCGAGGTAGACGGTCAGGGCCGGGCCCGGCTCGCCGCCGATGTGAAAGGCCGCGCCGCCCACCCCGAACCACGATGTCATCGCGGCGGCTACGGACTGCTCGAAATCGCTGACACCCTCCGCGCCCATGATTCCGCCGACGTTGTCGGCCCCCGTGGCCTCGAGCGTGGCGACAGCCACTGCGACGTAGTCGTCGGGGATCAGGGCGTGCCCGTCGACGCGGATGATGATGTCGAAACGAGAAGCAGCGATCGCCGCGTTGAGTGCTGCGGCGGTGCGCCCGGTCGGGTTTCTCACGGTGCGCACCCGGGGATCTTCGGCTGACAGCGCAGCGGCGACCTCGTCCGTGCGGTCCTGCGACGGGCCCAGCGCGAGGACGATCTCGATCGGCCCGTCGTAGGAGGACGACAGAATGCGTCGAACCGCCGCCTCCAGATGGCGTTCCTCGTTGAGAACGGGCATCACCACGGACACGCCAGGTGCGGTGACCTGGCGGGGCTCGGCGCTCACGTGGGAAGGGTAGCCTCGGAGCCGTGCGCGCCCGGATTCCCCTTGTCGTCATCGCCCTGGGCCTTGGTGTCGGCGTCGCCGTTCTCGGAGTTGTTGCCGGCTGGTCGATTCCGGTCGTGGCGGTGGCGGCTCTGCTGGCCCTGGCACTCGGCGCGGTCCTGGGGCAGATGCTGTCGTGGGTGCGCGTCACGACCGGGCGCCTGGCGCGACTCGAGCACTACGTCAATCATCGCCTCGAGGCCCTGAAGAACGACACGTCACGACGCGACGATGCGATGGGCAAGAACATCGTGGAGATCCGCGGCAAGGTCAATGACCTCAAGGGCGACATGAGGCGGCAGTCCACGGAGCGTCGCGAGGCCCGCATCCACCTCCAGCAGAAGCTCGATGACCAGGTAGCGCTTCTCGAGTCGTTCCTGCAGTTGCAGCGCCTCGTGTCGATGCCGCTCCCCATGCCGCGACCCGGCACGTGGGCCGCATCCGAAGACCTCCTGCTGTGGCTCGCCGGCTACGTCCTGGAGCATCGCCCCCGCCTCGTCGTCGATCTCGGTAGTGGCCAGTCGAGTGTCTGGATGGCTGGTGCCATGCGTCAGGCCGGCTACGACGGTCGTGTCGTCGGTGTCGACCACGAGGAGCAGTACGCACGCGCGACCGAAGACCTCGCGCGCCGACAGGGCGTCACCGACTGGTTGACGGTGGTCCACGCGCCGCTCGTGGAAGAGACCGTCGGCGGTCGGGCCGTGACCTGGTACGACCAGAGCGTGCTGGGCTCGCTCACGGGCATCGACCTGCTCTGTGTCGACGGGCCGCCGGCTCAGGGAGTCGAGCAGGCTCGATGGCCCGCACTTCCGTTCTTCCGGGATCGCATGGCCCCGGGTGGTCGGATCGTGCTCGACGACATGATTCGCGTCGATGAGCAGCAGATCGCTCAGGACTGGCTGGCACGATTCCCGGGCATGCAGTCCCAGAGTCACGACTTCGAGAAGGGCGCGCTGGTCCTCACGCTTCCCTAGCGATCAGCCGCAGCGCACCTTGTCGGCCGTCGTCGGATCGGTAATCGTGTCGGTTTCACGTCCGGCATCGGTAGCCCCTGCGGTGGAACCAGTCTCGACCGTGGACACCCCGGTGAAGGAAGCGCCCAGCACGATGGTGATGGTGGCCGATGCGTCGTCGGCCAGGGTGGTCGCGCCCGGTAGCGCTTCGAGCACGGTCCGTGCTGCCTCTGCCGACGGTGCGTCATGGCGGATCTCGGTCGTGGCGTAGTCCGGGCGATCCGCATCGCCGATCTCCACGACCGTGAAGCCCTGGGCCTCGAGTGCGGCCGCTACCTCGGCGGCTCGTCCGGCGACGCCACTGCCGTTGAGAACGCGGACCGTGATTTCGGACGGAGCCACGGTGATCTTCGTTGAGTTCGCGCCGGACCCGCTGGGCTTCTTCGGCTTGATCCACGGAACGTCGTCCTTCATGGACTGCCAGAGCGGCGCGGCGCCTTGTTCGTCGATGATGACGTTCTCCCCATCGCCGCGTTCCAGCCACGGCATGGTGAGGAAGGCGATGTCGCCGGGTGCCATGCCCTGAACGCTGAGCGCCATGTCGCGCAGGACGTCGATATCGGCGAGGCCAGGATCGGTCGTGAGTCCCTTCGTGGCGGAATCCAGCACGGAGAACAGGCGCACCGGATTGAGCAGGAGGCCCGTGGAGGATGCTTCCCGGATCATCGACGACAGAAAGGCCTGCTGGCGCTTGATACGGCTGAGGTCGGAGCCGTCGCTCAAGGTCTTGCGGGCGCGAACGAAACTCAGGGCCTGCTCTCCGTTGACAATGCTCGTGCCAGCGGGCAGTTCAAGGTCGCTGGCGGGATCGCTGACCGCCTCGGTAAGACAGACTTCGACGCCACCGAGTGCGTCGACGACGTTCTTAAACCCGGTGAAGTCGACGACCGCGAAGTTGTCGATGGTGAGGCCGGTCATCTGCTCGACAAGCTTGACCGTGCATCCTGGGCCCGCGATCTCGAAGGCGGTGTTGAACTTGGCCTCGAATCCTCCGACTGTCTCACCGTTGCTCTTGCACTCGGGGATCATCACCCAGGTATCGCGAGGGATGCTGACGGCCGTCGCGAAGGACCGATCCTTCGACAGGTGGAGCAGAATCGTGGTGTCTGAGCGCTCGCCGGTGTAGACATCCGGGTCGCCGTAGCGCTTCGAGGTCTCGCCTGCCCGGCTATCGCTGCCCATGAGCAGGATGTTGACGGCGGAGTAGTTGCCCTGGTCGTCGACCACGGGGACCGTGACGTGCGGACGACCGGTGGTATCGCTGATGTCGATGGAGGTGATGTTGCCCTCCAGCTTGGCGGAGACGACATCGACACCGAGGCCAGCCAAGCTCAGGAGCAGGACGATCCCCGCGGCCACGGCCAGCAGGGCGCGCGGCCAGCGGCGGGGTCCGCGAGGAGGGGGTGAGGCCATCGTGCCCGCGGAGGGCGGGTCGGCCGGGGCGCCGGGGCGCGCCTCGGGTGCCTCGCTCACGGGGCTCCTCTCGTCGGGACCTCCCCAGGGTAGGGGCCCGGTCCGCCTGATGGGACGTCCGGCCGGTCAGGGCCGGTTCCTTGAGGGTCCCTGGGAATGTGATCAAGGGGATCTGTGTGACGGGTGAGTCGCCTTGCCTCGGTCGGCGGGGCTGAGGCACCCTCATTCGGTGAGAGTCCTCGCGGTGCTGACGGCTGCCCTGATCGTCCCCGCGACCCTCGCACTCCCCGTGGCGTCGGGTATCTCGGCCGCTGATCCTGAGCCGGTCCGAGCCTCGGTGGCCACGATCCCGCTCTCGGGCGTGGCTCCCGGTTCCCTCTCCACCACCCCGGCCGCCACCACCCCCGTCCCGCGGGCGGGGGAGGATCACGCCCACGTCGGCCCCCAGGTGCGTGATGGCGGACCGCGCCTGCGCCCGGCTGCTGCGACAGCCCCCACCACCACCGAACCCTTCGGACTCGTCGGCATCACTGCTGCGCAGCCCTTCGACCCGCGCACGCGCGTGGTCATCCGCGTGCGCGAGGGTGGTGAGTGGCAGCCCTGGATGGAATTGCCCATCAGCGAGCACATGCCCGACCCCACGACGGACGAAGGCCAGCGCGCCCGCTACGCGACCGAACCCGTGGCCACCACCGGCAGCGACGGCGTCCAGGTGCGCATCGATACCCCGACCGGCTCCGTGCCGAGCGACACCCAGTTGACGCTCATCGACAATCCCGTGCGTCCCGAAGACAACGACCTCACGCCTCGCGTCGGACCGGCGTCCACCGCCGAGGCTGGCGTCACGCAACCGCAGATCATCACCCGCAAGATGTGGGGCGCTGACGAGACGCTCCGTCGTGGTCAAACGGCCTACTCCGACACCATCAAGGTGGCCTTCGTCCACCACGTCGTGTCCTCCAACGACTACACGCCCGCGCAGGCAGCTCAGCAGATGCGCAACGTGTACTCCTGGTTCACCGAGGGCATCAAGGTCAATGACTTCGGCTACAACTTCATGGTCGATCGCTACGGGCGTCTCTACGAGGGTCGCGCGGGCGGCATCGACAGGGCCGTGATCGGCGCCCACACCTCGGGATTCAACGCGGAGACGTTTGCGGTGTCCTTCCTTGGCAACGCCGACACCCTCGATCCCACGCAGCCGGAGAAGGAGAAGATCCTCGACGCGATCAGCCACCTGATCGCGTGGAAGTTCGATCTCTTCGACGTCAACCCGCTCGGCACCGCCGTCCTGACGTCCGCGGGGCCGGGGCCCGGCGGCGGCACGACCTCCATGTACTACGCGGGTGAAAAGGTCACGACCAAGACGATCGTCGGCCACGGCGATATAGGCAGCACCTCGTGCCCCGGCGACTTCCTGCGCCCCACCATGGACCACCTGCGCCTGGCCGTCTCCGCGATGCAGGGCAAGAACTTCTATCCGCCGACGATCGCCGGTGACGAGGTGCCGTGGGGATCCGGCGGATCGATCACGCTGACGCCGCGATCCAACGGCCCCATCGAGGCCTCCATGACCGTGTCGAATGCCTGCGGCGATCCGGTCCGCACGCTCACGGCATCCGCGGCTACCGCCTCGGCCTTCCCGCTGACTTGGGATCTACGCGACGAGAAGGGTAAGCAGGTCCCACCAGGCACCTACACCTTCCACATCACCGCGACCAGTGACGCCAAGCGCCTGTTCCCGTGGACGGGCACGGCGAGGATCGCCGCCACGCCTGACTCACCTCCCGATCCATGCACCCCTCCCGAGGAATTCGTCGTGCAAGGCACCGGCTACGGGCACGGCGTCGGCCTGTCGCAGTGGGGTGCCTTTGCCATGGCGCGCAAGGGCTGGACCGCGAAGCGCATCGTCGAGTACTACTACCCCGGCGTCGAGGTGAAGCCCATCACCGACTCGCAGGACGTGCGCATCAGCCTGCTCTACCAAAAGGAGAACGCGCACATGCGCGTCGAGGACCTGGGTGGCACTGGTGCCCAGATCGAGTTGACCTACGGAAAGAACGTGCATGTGGCGGGTCCCGCAGCCAACTTCACGCTGACACCCACCGGTCGGTTCGTCGCCATTCGCAAGACCGAGGGCGGCACCTCCACCCGGATCGGTCGCGCGCGCACCGTGACCATCAAGTGGTCGGGCACGCGCGATCCCGGCACGTCAGGGACCGCCTCCGCGCTGCTCAACGTGGCCGGACCTGGCGAAAGCTTTTCCTCCGAGGGACACCGCTATCGCTACGGCACCGTCGACGTCAGCATCGTTCCCACGAGCGCGGGGAGTCGCCTGGCCGTCGTCAATACCCTGCGCATTCACGATGAATACCTCTTCGGAATCGCCGAGGTGAATCCCACCTGGGACCTGCCGGCGCTCCAGGCCCAGGTAATCGCTTCACGGTCCTACGCACTCTCGCAATTGGCGAAGGGGATCGACCCGCGCTGCAACTGCCATATGGATGACGGCGACGGGCCCTACTACGACCAGACCTTCCAGGGGTGGATCGCTGAGTCGCGCTACGGCGACCCGAACAAGTGGCGCGAGGCGGTCATCGCCACGCACACCTCCGGTGACCAGGGCATGGCGGCCGTATTCAAGGACCAGCCCATCAATGCCTTCTACACGGCATCGACGGGCGGCATGACCAACTCGGCCGCCGATGTATGGGGTGGCAACGACTATCCGTGGTCGCAGAGTGTCGACGACCACTGGAGCCTCGAGGCTCCGGGCAATCCGTATCTGCGCTGGGACGTGACCGTGACGCAGGACGCGCTTGCGGAGCTCTTCGGGATGGACGACATCATGAGCGTTTCCGTCACGCGCACGCTGAAGTCCGGTTCAGCGCGCGAGATCACCGCGCGCAGCCTCGATGGTCACACGAGCACCGCATCCGGTTCGGAGTTCCGCTCGGCGTTCGGCCTGCGTTCCACCTACCTGGCCAGCATCATGGACAAGGAACGAGTGGCGACCGGACCAGTGCCCAGTGGCGGAGTGACCCTCAACGTTCGTCCCAGCGGTGATGTCCCCGACGGCACTGTCGTGACTATGTCGGGGCAGATCGCCAAGATGAAGCCCGGACTCGTCGTCCAACGCCAAGTCCAGGTCAACGGGAGTGCGTGGCAGGACCGCAACACCGTCGTGCCGAATGCCGATGGCACCTTCACCTTCACGGTGCCCGTCTCCGGGCGCGGCACGACGTTCACCTGGCGAGTCCTGGTCTACGACGGCGGCACGGTCGTGGCGAGCAGCCCGTCGCGCACCGCCCGGGTCACCTAGGCTCGACCCGCTCGGTGCGGCGTACGGCGTCGAGATCGCCCTGCTCTGGATGTCGGACAAGCACAGCTGAACCCTGAACGATCAGCGGCACGGCCAGCATGAGCAGGTCAGCCTCGGGATCATCAGGCACGACGAGCACGCGGTCGCCTGGAAGTACCCCTCGGTCGGCAACCAGGCGCTGCGCGCGGACCAGTGCGCCGTCATCAGCTGGCTCCATGAAGGGCACGAAGACGTCGGGATGAGCCCGTGCGGCCAGCGCGTGATCGATGACACCGGCGGGTAGTGGCTCGCGTGAGGGTAGGCCGAACGGCTCCAGCGAGACGCACACGGTGTCGCGGGCACGGCCAGCCGGGGCCAGGTGATCTCGGTCGGTGGCCAGCACGACTGCCTGGGCCGGGTCGATCATGGGATCGAACACCGCCCCGACCGCCGCGCAGGCACCCCACCACACCGCCCGTTGCCAATGCAGGGGCAGCCGGATGGCAACGACATCGCCGGGCATGACGTCGAGCTCGTCACGCAGCAGCCCCGCCGTCTTGGCGATGGCGTTGTCGAGGCTCGCGGCGGACAGTTCCATCCGCTCGCCGGTAGCCAGGTCGTAGTAGGTCAGGAGTGGAGCGGCTGGCGAGCGACGCACCCGGGACTGGAGGGCACCCCAGACGCTCGACGGTGCCGGTGATTGCGTCACCTGACCACGCTAGCCGGACGGGCATAGGCTCGTAACGTGCTCTCGATCTCGTACCCCCAGCAGGTCGAGGGCTTGCCACTGTGGCCGGTCATCGTGGTGGTCCTGGCGCTCGTCGCATTCAATGTGGTCACCAATCGGCTCGCCCCGGAAGGCCACCACCTGCTCTGGGCCCTCGGCGGATCCTTCGGACTCCTCGCGATCGGCATCCTCGATGGCAACAGCTGGACGGACATGGGTCTGGGCTGGGCCCACCTCATCCCCGGGCTGCTCTGGGGCGCGGCCTGTGTCGGCGTCGTGACGGCTGGCTACCTCGTTGCCGCATCGTTCCGGCGTGGCCGCGATGCCATGCATGATCAGCGCGTCGCAGAGCTCAGCGGGCCGCGCCTGATGTTCCAGGCGCTCGTGCAGGTGCCCTTCGCCGTGGTGCTCTTCGAAGAGATCGCCTTCCGCGCGGTGCTGTTCTCGATGCTGGCGCGGCGTTTTGGCGTGGTGTGGGCGATCGTGATCTCGGCCGTGCTCTTCGGGCTGTGGCACATCCTGCCCTCGATCGGCTCGCACGAGCAGAGCGCCGCCTTGGGCTCCGTCGTGGGCGAGGGGCGCCGGGGCAACATCCTGGCCGTCGGACTGTCGGTGGTCACCACCACGCTCGCCGGGGTGATCTTCGCGATCCTGCGGATCCTGTCCGGCAGCGTGCTCGCTCCGATGGGCCTGCACTGGGCCACCAACGGCATGGGCTACTTCTTTTCCTGGACCATCATCCGGGCGCGGGATCGACACCGGCGCCGGGAGTCCTGAGAAGGTAGGGGCGTGAGCACGGACACCACTCCCAAGCGGCGCTGGTGGCAGCGCTTCATCGCCCCGCCGCTTCCCGCCTCCGAGATGACCCCCGCCCAGCGTCGCTACGACTCGTTCTCGTCATTCCCCATGTTCGTCGCGGCGATGTTCTGGCTGTTGTCCACTTTTTTCACCTGGGTGCCCGCGCTGCAGCCCGACTACCGGCAGGAAGGTTGGCAGCTGAGCCTCATCACGTGGCTCATCTTCGCTATCGACATGCTGATCCGGTTCATCCTCGACCCCAAGAAGAGCCAGTTCGTTAAGCGGTACTGGCCGCTCCTCATCGCTTTGGCCTTCCCGCCGCTGCGCATTGTGCTCGTCATCACGGCGGTCCTGCGCGTGGCACGCGATCGCAACGCTCTCACCAAGATCGTGGGGATCTACGCGGTCTACGGCGTCCTCTTCGTCGTGCTCTTCGGGTCCGTATTCACGTTGATCTTCGAGATCGATGCCCCTGGCGCCAACATCGTGTCCTACGGCGACGCGGTGTGGTGGGGCTTCGTGACCGTCACCACCGTGGGCTACGGCGACTTCACGCCCGTCACCGTCGCAGGGCGCATCGTGGCCGTGCTCATCATGTTCACGGGTGCGGCCGCCGTCGGTGCCGTGACCGCCGCCGTGGCCTCTCGGTTCATCACCGGGTCGTCGTCCTCCTCGGCCGCGCCAGCCCCTGACGACGAGAATTCCCAACAGTCACAGACGCAACATCCGTCACCTGCCATCCCGCAGGTGACACTGGAGCAGGAGGAAGCGACCCTCGAGTCGCTGTCTCAGCAGATATCCGCCCTGCAGGCGAAGCTCGACACCATCACGTTGCCAGCGGGCAGTCAGGCCGCGACGCGCGCACGTGACGGTGAATGACTTCCCTCTGGGCGCGTCCTAGGATGTCGGCACTGCTCCGGACGTCGCCGACGTCACCCTTCCCCAAAGGAGTTGCTGGAATGGACTCGGGCGCCGCACGCCTCGACCCCGATGTGGCGGCCGCCGCTATGTCGGAGCGTGACCGGCGCATCCTGGAGTTCGAGCGCCAGTGGTGGAAGTACGCCGGAGCTAAGGAGCAGGCCATCCGCGACCTGTTCGACATGAGCAGCACGCGCTACTACCAGATCCTCAACGCCCTCATCGATACGCCCGAGGCGCTCGCCGTCGACCCCATGCTGGTCAAGCGGCTGCGCCGCATGAGGGCCTCGAGGCAGCGGGTGCGCTCAGCGCGCCGGCTGGGCATCGACCTCGACGTCCGCTAGTCCTAGCCCTCGAGCGCATACTCCGGAACCTGTCGCAGTGGCGGGCGCACCAGTGCGTCCACCGAGTGTCGCTCGATTCGCAGCCCCTCGGGCCCATAGACGAACTGCGCGATCTCGGCCTCCGTCGACGGCCGGGCGATCAGGTAGTGGGGGTCGAGCCGATCGAGGGCGACCTGCCAGATCTGCGCTGCCATCCGGCCGAGTTGCTGCTCGTCCTGGTGTCGATGGACGCGCTCGCCGAGGTCCACCTGCGCGATCGCATCGATGCCCAGGCGCTCGGCCGTGTCCACCAGCAGGGCGAATTCCACTCCGTATCCGCAGGGAATCGGCAGTGACTCGATGAGAGCGCGGCGGATGGCGTATTCGCCCGAGAGCGGCTGAGCCACGCCGGCGAGTTCGGGCCAGTGCAGGTTGAGCAGCGGGCGCGCAACCAACTCGGTGACACGACCTCCTCCCGCCAGGCGCGCGCCGGATCCGTCGACCAGGGGTCGCTCGTACGCCGCCTTGACCAGGTGGACGGACGGGTCGAGCAGGAGCGGGCCGAGGAGGCCGACGACGTAATCAGGGGTGAACGAGCGCAGGTCGGCGTCGAGGAACACCACGATGTCGCCGGAGGTCGCGGCCACGCCACGCCACATGGCCTCGCCCTTGCCGGGGACGGTAGGCACATCGGGGAGCACCTCGTGGGTGGCGAAGACCGTCGCCCCAGCGGCGCGGGCTACCTGGGCGGTGCCGTCGGCGCTGTCGGAGTCCATGACCACGAGCTCGTCGACGAGCGGTGCGACCCCGCCCACCAGGTGCTGGCGGATCGAGGTCACGATCGTGGCGACCGTGGCCTCCTCGTCGCGGGCGGGGATCACCACCGACACGCGCCGGGTGCCCTTGGCCCGGGCGACCTCCTCACGAGGCCAGTGGGCGGCGGTGCTGGTACGACGGGCGAACCACGCCACGGCGTCTGGATGCACCCGACCAGTCTGCACGCCCGGGCCGGCCTCCCGGCGGGTGCCCCGGGTTGGGGTGGGCGGATTTGCACTCTCAGGCCGAGAGTGCCAATATTGGGTTAGCACTCGACGACCTCGAGTGACAACACCTGGCCGGTGAGGCTCCGTCAGATGCGGGGCCGTCCGTCGCGGGCATCGGCTGTCCGGAGGGGATTCCCCTCACGTCGTTCCGGGAGGAACCTCACCCCATGGCAAAGATCATCGCTTTCGATGAGGAGGCCCGTCGGTCCCTCGAGCGTGGCATGAATGTCCTCGCCGATGCCGTCAAGGTCACCCTCGGCCCCAAGGGCCGCAATGTCGTCCTCGAGAAGAAGTGGGGCGCCCCCACGATCACCAACGATGGCGTGTCCATCGCCAAGGAGATCGACCTCGAGGATCCCTACGAGAAGATCGGTGCCGAGCTCGTCAAGGAGGTCGCCAAGAAGACTGACGACGTCGCTGGCGACGGCACCACCACGGCCACCGTGCTTGCCCAGGCGCTCGTCAAGGAGGGCCTGCGCAACGTTGCCGCCGGCGCCAACCCGATGGCCCTGAAGAAGGGCATCGAGAAGGCCGTCGACATCGTCAGCCAGCAGCTGCTGGACATGGCCAAGGACGTCGAGACCAAGGAGCAGATCGCGTCGACCGCGGCCATCTCCGCCGGTGGCGACATCGAGGTCGGCGAGCTCATCGCCGAGGCCATGGACAAGGTCGGCAAGGAAGGCGTCATCACCGTCGAGGAGAGCAACACCTTCGGCCTCGAGCTCGAGCTCACCGAGGGCATGCGCTTCGACAAGGGCTACATCTCGCCCTACTTCGTCACCGACCCCGAGCGCATGGAGGCGGTCCTGGAGGACCCCTACATCCTCATCGTCAACTCCAAGATCTCGTCAGTGAAGGACCTGCTGCCGATCCTTGAGAAGGTCATGCAGTCGGGCAAGCCGCTGGCGATCATCGCCGAAGATGTCGAGGGCGAGGCCCTGGCCACGCTCGTCGTCAACAAGATCCGCGGCACCTTCCGCTCGGTGGCCGTCAAGGCTCCCGGGTTCGGCGATCGTCGCAAGGCAATGCTGCAGGACATCGCGATCCTCACCGGCGGACAGGTCATCTCCGAGGAGGTCGGCCTGAAGCTGGAGAGCACCGGCATCGAGCTGCTCGGCCGCGCCCGCAAGGTTGTCGTCAGCAAGGACGAGACGACCATCGTTGAGGGTGCTGGCGACTCCGAGCAGATCGCTGGCCGCGTCAACCAGATCCGCGCCGAGATCGAGAAGTCTGACTCGGACTACGACCGCGAGAAGCTCCAGGAGCGCCTCGCCAAGCTGGCCGGCGGCGTTGCCGTCATCAAGGTCGGCGCGGCCACCGAGGTCGAGCTCAAGGAGCGCAAGCACCGCATCGAGGACGCCGTTCGCAATGCGAAGGCGGCCGTCGAGGAGGGCATCGTGCCCGGCGGTGGCGTGGCCCTCATCCAGGCGATGGTGGCCTCCGGCCCCAAGATCGACGCTCTCGGTCTCACCGACGAGCAGGCGGTCGGCGCCGACATCGTCAAGCAGGCCATCACGGCTCCGCTCAAGCAGATCGCGTTCAACGCCGGTCTCGAGGGTGGCGTCGTCGTGGAGAAGGTCAAGGAACTGCCCGCAGGGCACGGCCTTGACGCCTCCAATGGCGAGTACGTCGACATGATCAAGGCCGGCATCATCGATCCGGCCAAGGTCACCCGCTCTGCCCTGCAGAACGCCGCGTCCATCGCGGGCCTGTTCCTCACGACCGAGGCGGTCGTGGCCGACAAGCCCGAGAAGGCAGCACCGGCGATGCCGGGCGGCGGCGACATGGGAGGCATGGACTTCTAGTTCACGCTTTCCTCCCACGCGAGACGGGGGCGGCTCCTCACAAGGGAGCCGCCCCCGTCGGCATTGGCGCTACCGTCACGGCATGGAGTCCGGCGACGCTCGTATCCAACGCTCAGGAGACAACGCTGCGATCTGGGCAGACCTGCACGGCGGTGCGGGCGACATCGTCGTCAACCGCTACTTCGAGCGAGCCCTGCCGTGGCCGATCGAGTTCGAGATGTGGACCATCCCCGAGGGCGGTCACGAGGGAGTTCACGCGCATGGCGCCGACGATCCCGACGGATACTCCGGTGCGCGGGAGGTCTACCTCATCGTCGAGGGCAACGCGCGCGTCACCCTGGGCGAGCAGGTCCACTCATTCGGGCCGGGCGACGCTTTCGCCGCCGACCCCGCCACGCCCCGCGGCATCGACAACGTTGGCTCCGGCCCCCTGCGCCTCGTCGTGCTCAACGACCCGGGCCCGCTGCTGGCCTAGGCCGCACCGGCCTTTGGATTGCGTGTTGTGGGCGGGGGTAGCACGCCGACCGAACTCGGCGCCGCCTCACCGCTCCATGCCTTCCAGGCGCGTTCGCCAGCGGTGCCCACGATGTCGACGATCCGATCGAGCAGGGCGGCATCGGACACCAGTGGCGGGGAGAGTTGGATGACCGGTTCACCCCGGTCGTCGAGGCGGCACAGCAGTCCGAGACGGTCCATGTGGGCCGAGAGTTCGGAGCGCAGCAGCCAGTCGGCCTCATCGGAGGAGAAGCGCTCTTTGGTGGTGCGGTCCTTGACGAGCTCGAGGGCCCAGAAGTAGCCCATGCCGCGCACGTCACCAACGAGGGGGATGCGCCTCAGTTCCTGCAGGCCAGCCTCGAAGCGGGGTGTCAGCTCGCGCACGTTCTCGAAGACCTGCTCGCGCTCGTAGATGCGCAGGACGGCAGCGGCGATGGCCGTCGTGAGGGGGTGGCCAGAGTAGGTACTGCCGTGCATGTAGGTGTGTCCGCCGGTGACAAAGGGCGCGGCCATGCGCTCGGACATGAGCACTCCGCCGAGCGGTGCGTGGCCGGCGGTCACGCCCTTGGCGAAGGTGATGAGGTCCGGGCGGCCGTCGAAGAGAGACGAGGCAAACCATTCGCCGAGGCGCCCGTAGGCGGTGATGGTCTCGTCGGCAACGAGCACGATGCCGTAGCGATCGCACAGGGCGCGCAGGCCGGGCCAGTAGCCCGGCGGTGGCACGAAGGCGCCACCGCCGTTTTGCACCGGCTCAGCGATGAGCATCGCCACCTGGTCGGGGCCGGCAAAGAGAATGGCGTCCTCCATCTCGGCGAGGAGCGCGCGGGTGAAGGCCTGCGGGTCGTCGCCGGCGGGGTGGCGGTAGGCGTAGGTGGGAGACACGTGGGTGGTGGGCACCGGAAGTGGCTCGAACCCGTGACGGCAATCGGCCATCCCTGTGAAGCTGAGCGCGCCTAGCGTGGTGCCGTGGTAGGCGATGCGTCGTGCGATGGCCTTGGTGCGCTGCGGCTCTCCGTTGATCGCGTGCCACTGGCGGACGAGTTTCCAGGCCGCCTCCACCGCTTCGCCACCGCTGTTAGTGAAGAACACCCGCTGCATACCCAGTGACGACGCACGCGTCGTCAGCATCTCGGCGAGCTCGGCTGCCGGGGGATGGGCCAGGTACCACGTCGGAGTGAA
>NBNH01000366.1 GCA_004379115.1 Actinomycetales bacterium mxb001 | reverse complement strand
CACCAAGAGTTGCTGCCGCAAGTCCGAGGTATCCGCACTCTTGCGATTCTCGGGCGGCTTGCACATCGTCGCGGGCCACATCGTCGTCGAAGCCGATCTCGACGCTGGAGCGACCGCAAGGCGACTGCGCAAGGATCTCACCGAGGTCTTCAACCAGGACAGTGAGATCGCCGTCATCCAGCCGAGTGGGTTGCGCAAGTCCAACCGCTACATCGTGCGTGTCGTCGCCGGGGGAGAGAACCTGGCGCGGCAGACCGGGTTGGTCGATGCCAGCGGCCGCCCCGTCCGAGGACTTCCTCCCGCGGTTGTCAGCGGTGGAGTGTGCGATGCGGAGAGTGCTTGGCGCGGCGCCTTCCTGGCTCACGGCTCATTGACCGAGCCGGGTCGCTCGGCCGCGTTGGAGATCACGTGCCCCGGGCCTGAGGCCGCCCTTGCCCTCGTGGGGGCCGCCCGCCGTCTCAGCATCAGTGCCAAGTCTCGCGAGGTGCGCGGTGTCGATCGGGTCGTCATCCGCGACGGCGACGCCATCAGCGCCATGCTGACGAGGATGGGCGCGCACTCCTCCGTCCTGGTGTGGGAGGAACGGCGCATGCGGCGGGAGGTGCGTGCCACCGCCAATCGACTAGCCAACTTCGACGATGCCAACCTGCGCCGCTCTGCCCGCGCGGCCGTGGCAGCCGGAGCACGAGTGCGACGCGCACTCGAGATCCTCGGGGACGACGTACCCCCGCATCTGGCCGAGGCAGGACGTCTGCGCCTCGATCACCACCAAGCCAGCCTGGAAGAGCTGGGTGCGCTTGCCGATCCGCCGATGACGAAGGATGCGGTCGCTGGGCGGATCCGCCGGCTACTCGCGATGGCGGACAAGCGAGCATCCGATCTCGGGATACCGAGCACGGAGTCGGCGCTCGACGCAGACCTGGCGCTCGACTAGTCGCCGGTATGGACCCTTCCGTTTCAGAAACGGTGTGTGGTTATCTCCGGAACGTGTCACTCATTCGTGCACGAATTGACCATCATGGGGGACTGTAAACGCGTTCGGTAGAGTTCGCTCACCATTCCGAACTCGCAGGAGCTCACGTGACCATCACCGTCGGCATCAATGGATTTGGCCGCATCGGCCGGAACTTCTACCGCGCCCTGGTGGCGTCCGGTGTGGAAGACATCGAGGTCGTGGGGATCAACGACCTCACCGACACGGCAACCCTGGCGCACCTGCTCAAGTACGACAGCGTCCTCGGGCGCTTCCCGCTCACGGTCGAGCACGCCGATGGCGAGCTCATCGTCGGAGGCCGTCGAATCCGGGTCTTCGCCGAAAAGGATCCGGCTGCGCTGCCCTGGGGCGAGCTTGGCGTCTCGATCGTGATCGAGTCCACCGGTCATTTCACCGATGCCACTAAGGCCCGCGCTCACCTGGAAGCCGGTGCGCGCAAGGTCATCATCTCGGCGCCGGCCAAGAACGAAGACATCACCATCGTGATGGGCGTCAACGAGGGCACCTACGACCCGGCGACTCAGAACGTGATCTCGAACGCCTCATGCACGACCAACTGCCTCGCGCCCATGGCGAAGGTTCTCGACGACACATTCGGCATC
>NBNH01000365.1 GCA_004379115.1 Actinomycetales bacterium mxb001 | reverse complement strand
CGGGCATCTCGTTCATGTAGACAGCACATGCGACGCCCAGCGGAATGACGATGGCCAGGGCGATCGCGATCATGATGAGCGTGCCTGCAATGGCGTGGAGGATCCCGCCCGCCGTCAGCGGATCCAACGGGCCCGCGTTCTGCATGTCCTGGGTGAAGAAGTTCCAGTTTGTGAGGGCTTCCCAGCCTCTAATCACAGTGAACGTGACGACGAAGACAAGGGCCATGAGCAACGTGAAGGCAAGGCTGTGGATGAGCACAGCGGCCAGACGGTCCTTGACGGCCGCGAAGTCCTCATCGAGCGAGACCAGGACGGCGTAGAACGCGACGAAGGCCAGGTAGGCGACGATCAGGAAGCCGAGCCAGCCGCTGAACGGCAGCAGGGTGAACAGCAGGGCCGACGTACCGATGCCAGCAAGGGCCGCACCCATCAGTGACAGCGCATCGGTGCGCCGGAAGCCACCGACCTTTCGCGGCTTGAGGTCCTTGGGCACCGGGGTGCGCTGAGGGAGCGTGGTCTTCCCGGCCGCGGTCTGCGAGGCGAGGGCGTCAAGTTCGTCGAGGGATGCGGTCATGTCAGGCGTCCGATGCTGCGCCGGAGCGCGATCGGGCCACGATGGACGAGGCGATGAAGTTGACGATGAGCGTGATGATGAACAGAGCCAGCCCGGCAGCCATCAGCGCCGATGTGCCAAAGGGGGTCGCCTCGCCGTAGCGCAGGGCGATGAGAGCTGAGACCGAGTTGGTGCCGTTCTGCAGGATGTGCGGCTGGAAGATGAACACCGGCGAGATGATCATGAAGACCGCGATGGTCTCGCCCAGCGCTCGGCCGAGGCCGAGCATCGTGCCGCCGATCATGCCGCCCTTGCCGAAGGGCAGCACAACCGATCGCACCATGCCCCACTTGGTCGCGCCCAGTGCGTAGGCACCCTCGCGCTCGCCGACCGGCGCCTGCGAGAAGCACTCGCGCATGACGGACGTCGTGATGGGCGCCACCATGAGGCAGACCACGATGCCGGCGATGAACGTCGATGAGGTGAAGACGGTGGCCGATGACAGCGGGTCGTTGGGGTCGCTGCCGTCCACCGAGAAGATTGGAATCCAGCCGAAGTACGTGGAGATCCAACGCGCGATGCCGATGATCTGGCCCTGCAGGAAGAAGAATCCCCACAGTCCGAAGACCACGCTGGGCACGGCTGCCATCAGATCGACCAGGCTCACCAACGTGTGCTTGATGCGACGCGGCGCGTATTCCGAAATGTAGAGCGCCACGCCAGTCGACAGCGGGACGGCAAAGAAGATCGCGGTCAGTGCGATCAGAACAGTGCCGGAGAGGACGGCGGCAATTCCGAAGTTACCGCCATCGGGTTCCCAGGCCTGGGTGGTGATGAAGGAGAAGCCCGCTTGAGACAGTGCCTGGAGTGCACGAATGGTCAGGAAGAGACCGACCAGGCACATGATGACGAGAACGAGAACGCCGCTGGCGCCGATGCCCTTGCGGAAGATGCGATCGGTGACGCTTCGCACCGTCGTCACCTGACGTGGCTCCTGCTCCTCCGCAGGGTGCTCGGAGTCCGGCCGGGGTGGCAGGAACGTGGCGGTCACGGGGGGACTCTTTCCAAGCCAATCGTCCGGTAGCCGACCCTTGAGTGAACGTACGAGGGTGACTGGATGAACGAATGGTTGAGGCACAAGGTGAATGACAAGTGAACGCTTGCGTCCCCAGTCGTTGCTTCTCCCGTGGCAAGGGTCACGGATCGTTCACGTGAAGTTCGCGCTCGGGGCGCCCACTGGACACTCCCGCGGTGTGTCATGCACACGTGCCTGAGCAACTCGTGCGCTACGCCAATGAGTTGGCACGCGTGCTCATGACGGATCATCCCGAGCTTCTGGAGGCCGGGGAGCGGGCCGCTGAGCAGGTGCGCGTGTCCG
>NBNH01000364.1 GCA_004379115.1 Actinomycetales bacterium mxb001 | reverse complement strand
CTCGATCCCTCCAATCCGCCCGACTCCGTCATCAAGGCGCTCGAGCAGGACCGCTACTACCGCTGGCTGACCTACCTCTTCCTCCCGCTGCAGTACGCCGGCTTCGCTCTCGCGTTCTGGTACATCGCCACCGGTGACCTCACACTCGTCAACAAGATCGGCCTCGCGGTCACGGTCGGGTTCATCGGCGGCCTGGGCATCAATACCGCGCACGAGCTCGGCCACAAGAAGGAGGCACACGAGCGCTGGCTGTCGAAGATTGCGCTGGCGCAGTCGTGCTACGGCCACTTCTACATCGAGCACAATCGCGGCCATCACGTTCGAGTCGCCACGCCTGCTGATCCTGCGAGCTCACGCGTCGGGGAGAGCTTCTACCGCTTCTGGCCGCGAACGGTCTTCGGCTCCCTGGCCAGTGCGTGGGAACTCGAGTCGCGCCGCTACTCCCGCCGGGGCCAGCACCCCTTCCGGATCGGCAACGACGTCATCAATGCCCTGCTCATGACCCTGGCGCTGTGGGCCGTCATGGTCGTGTGGCTGGGCCCGGGCATCATCCCCTTCCTGCTCATCCAGGCGTTCATCGCGATCACCCTGCTGGAGGCGGTCAACTACCTCGAGCACTACGGCATGCTCCGCGAGATCGTCGGGGTGCCCGGCAAGGAGCGCTACGAGCGCGTCGAACCGCGGCACAGCTGGAACTCCAACAACATCGCGACCAACGTGCTGCTCTACCACCTGCAGCGCCACAGCGATCATCACGCACATCCCACGCGCCGCTACCAAGCGCTGCGTGACGAGAAGGGTGCTCCGGCGCTGCCCACCGGCTATGCCAGCATGATCCTGCTCGCCCTCGTGCCGCCGATGTGGAATCGCATCATGGATCCGCGCGTTCTCGATCACTTCGATGGCGACATGTCGCGCGCCAATATCGTGCCCAGCAAGCGCGAGCGCATCCTGCGTCGCTACCCCGCACCGCAGGCGGCCACGTCGCTGGCGCGCACGGCCGAGGAACTCCCCGGGGCGCTGCTCGTCGCCGACGGGCCGATCGTCGCGACGTGTCCTGGCTGCGGCTACCGCTACGACCAGCGGGTGGGGGATGCGCGCGAGGGCTTCCCGGCGGGCACGTCGTGGTCGGCTATTCCCGACACGTGGTGCTGCCCCGACTGCGGCGTGCGCGACAAGGTCGACTTCGTCGTCACGACGCCATGACGCAGGCCGACTTGACCGTCGCGCTCGAGGCTGCGCGGCCCACACGCCAACGCATCATCGAGACCGCCGCTCGCATGACCGCCGAACTGGGCTGGTCACGGGTAACGATGGGCGCCCTGGCTGAGGAGGTTGGCGTCAGCCGCCAGACGGTCTACAACGAGGTGCACTCCAAGGACGCGCTCGCCGAGGCCATGATCATGCGCGAGCTGCTGGTCTTCCTTGCGGCGGTGGAGAAGGGGTTCGACCGCCATCCCGATGACCCAGCGCAGGCTGTACGCGCGGCCACGCGCGGAGTGCTCGAGATCGCGAGCGAGAACGAGCTGCTGCGAGCGGTGGTGTCCGGCACCCAGGGTGCCGACACCGACCTGCTTCCACTTCTCACGACGCGCTCGCAGTCGCTGCTGGCGATCGCCACGTCGGTCGTCCACGACCGCCTGACGACGTATGACCTGGATCTCAGCCCAGCCGAACTCAACGGTGCCGTCGACATGATCGTGCGTACGGTGCTCGGTCACGTGGTGCAGCCGACCGGCTCACCCCGCGCCACGGCCGATGCCGTGGGGCGAGCCGCGCAGCGCCTGCTTGGCTAGCGAATGATCGAGCCCTTGCGCAGGGGCACGATGGTGGCCAGCTGCGCGAGGGCGATGACCGCGAGCACGAGGAAGACGGCGACCCACGAGTTGAACACCTGCAGGATCGCGCCGGCGAGCGTGGGCCCGAGCGCCGCCACCAGGTAGGTCACCGTGAAAGCCATCGCGGTCAGGCGTGCGGACGACGCTGCATCGGGAGCGAACTCACTGAGCATGCCCAGGCTCATGGCGAAGCCGCCGCTGTTGGCCGCGCCGAAGAGGAAGAGCGTCAGTGGCGTGGCCAGCGTGGGCTCGATGGCGAAGATCACGAGGCACGCCACGGTCACGATGACGGTGAGCACCCAGACCACGCGTCGACCGGGCAACTTCTGCGTCAGCCACGGCAGCGCGAGACCGCCGATGATCTGGGAGAAGGCGAAGAGGCCGAAGAGCCAGCCGCTCTCCTCGGCGTCCCAGCCGCGCTCGTTGAGGGAGGGCGCGATCCACGCGACCGCGCCATAGAAGACGACGGAGTTGATGGCCATGTAGGCCGTCAGTGCCCACGCGATCGGGCTGCGCCACGGCAGTGACGAGAGCCGCACGCGCGGCAGGCCAGCGTCGAGGGCACGGCGCCAGGGCTTCTCGACCAGGGCCCAGGCCATGAACGCGATGACCGCGGGCACCGCCCAGAGGGCGAGGGCCGCCTGCCAGGAGCCGGTGAGCTGCGCGAGCGGCACGGTGAGGGCAGCGCCCAGCGTGGCGCCGGTGAACATGACCGAGGTCCACAGGCCCGTCGATGCACCGATGGCATCGGGCACCTGCTCGCGCACGATGCTGGGCACCAGGCCGGAGGCGAGAGCGATGCCGGTGCCCGCGAGGACCACCGACACGGGGAGCACGCCCGGCACCGTTGCCCACCACCGAATGCCGGCGGCGATCGCGAGCACGGCCAGCGCCAGCCACACCGTCTGCGTGCGACCGAAGCGTGCCGCGATCGTCGGAACGATCAGGGCGACCAGGCCCATGAAGATGACCGGCACCGTCGTGAGCAGGCCGATCGAGACGTCGCTCCATCCCGTGGCTGACTGGATATCGACCGTGACCGCGGGGATGCTCGTCAGCAGCGTGCGCAGGTTCACCGCGACCAGGGCCAGTGCCGTCAGCACCACCCAGCGGGGTGACCGCGACGTCGTCATGAGCCGCCCGGGTTGCGCTCGGCCTTGTCGAGCGCCGCGGTGGTGTCGCCGCCGAGATCGGCCGCGAGGAACTCCTGGGTCTCGGGGATGGCCAGGTGCAGGTCGCTGATGACGTGGATCTCCACCGGCAGATCGCGGGCGGTGAGCTCCAGGACGTGACCGCCATGCTGTCGGTCGGCGCTGATGAAGTGCAGGTGGTAGCCGGCGATGGCGATGGCCTGGGTGTAGGCCGGGCTCCAGAACCCCACGAGCGAGCCGTCGATGTCGGTGAAGTCGAAGATGGCCTGGTCAGCGACCGCTGAGACCAGATCGGTGCCGGACTCGTGCTTGCACGCCGTACGCACCTTGATCGAGTCGAAGTGACCGGTCGCGCGCAGGGCGATCATGGCGTTAGGCGACGTGCGCAGGCCGTCGATCTGTGCCTGCAGGTTGTTCCACGACGTGACATCCGCGAGCACGTGCGTGTGGTCGGCGACGAAGCTCACGACCGAGGCGAAGGGCGTGAGCTCGTCATCGCCGGCCTCGGTGACCGATCCGTCGGAGCGCGCCTGGTAGCAGTGCCCGTCGATGAGGATCATCTCGCCGTCGAGGTCCTCGAACGTGCCCAGGCCGAGGTCGCCGTGGCGGCGCAGGTCGCCGACGGAGACGCAGCCCTGGTAGAGGCCTTCGACGATGGCGCCAGACGTCGAGACCTGGAAGATCGAGTGGTGTTGAACGTCGAGTGCCTCGGCGAGAGCCGCCTGCACGATGTGGCTGACGCTCTGCCCACTGGTGGCGGCCCGCTCCTGCAGGGCCTGCCACAGGGAGTCGGAGATCTGCGTCTCGAGCCGCTTCGCCACGGGGGAACGGTAGGCCCGGCGATGTCCTAGGCGGCGGTCAGGGCCTCATCGACGCGCCGTCCGGCGCGGGACAACCTCGCGAGGCGCTGATCGCGGATCCGCAGGGGGATTCGGTCATCCGAATCCTGCTGGCGCCGCAGGGCATCGAGCCCTTGGCCAACAGTGCGCACCCCGTGGGGCCCGGTGGTCAAGATCGCGAAGTCGAGGATGTCGGCGGGCCACCCCTGAATGCGCGTGATGAGCGAGAGTTGGGGGCCGGCACCGAGGTAGCGGGCCACCATGCGCGACTGCAGTTGGTGGCCGACCAGCGAAACCACTGGATCCGGCCAGCCCTGGCCCATCAGATACACAGCCCCATCGACGGGGACGAATCCCGTCTTGGCGACGCCCGGCAGATGCCCAACACCGTGCAATCGGGCGGCGGCCATGAGTAACTCCGGCCGGGGACGGCCGAGGGTCGTCGCGGACACGCGCACCTGCTCAGCGGCCCGCTCCCCGGCCTCCAGAAGCTCGGGATGATCCGTCATGAGCACGCGTGCCAACTCATTGGCGTAGCGCACGAGTTGCTCAGGCACGTGTG
>NBNH01000048.1 GCA_004379115.1 Actinomycetales bacterium mxb001 | reverse complement strand
GCGGTCGCTCCAGCGTCGAGATCGGCTTCGACGACGATGTGGCCCGCGACGATGTGCAAGCCGCCCGAGAATCGCAAGAGTGCGGATACCTCGGACTTGCGGCAGCAACTCTTGGTGACGTCCAGACGACTGAGCTCGTCCTTAACCTCCGCAGTCATGGCCACCGCGCCATCCTGCCATGCGGCCCGTCGGTTACCGGGCAGCCGTCGGCAGCGCCCCCTCCAGAGCCGCCGCCAGCCGGGCCGGGTCGTGGCCGCCCCCGGACGAGACCAGCAGGTCCCCCAGGTGCACCTCGGCCCCCAGGCGCGACGCGGCCCCCGCGAGGCGACCCGCGTCGCTGACCGCTCGAGGGTCAGCCACGACCACATCGAGACCCATGTCGGGGAAGAGTCCCCACCACGTCTCGAGATAGGTGTGCGCCTCGAAACCCTGGGTCTCGCCCGCCTGGGGGGTGGCGTTCAGGACAAGCACACGACGCGCTGAACTCGCGGCTATCGCCTCCGAGATACCGGGAACCAGTAGGTGCGGCAGCACGCTCGTGTACCAGGACCCAGGACCGAAGACGAGAGTCGATGCCGATCGGATCGCCGCCACCGCCTCGGGACACGCACGCGGATGCTCGGGCAGCAGACGTAACCCCTCGACGTGACCAACCGTCAGGGTCAGACGTGCCTGGCCGACGATGTCGCGTGCGCCATCGATCGTTCGTACACGTGCCGCCACGACGACCGGTTCGAGGCTATTGGGCAGGACGCGACCGCGTGCCTCGAGAACACGGCCGAGTCGATCGAGGCCCGCGACCACATCGCCCGTCTCCTCCCACAGGGCCACGAGGAGCAGATTGCCGAGGGCATGCCCCTCCACATCCCCGCTGCCACCAAATCGATGCTGCAGCACGCGCGGCCACAGGGCGCTGCCGGATCCATCTCCCACGAGGGCGACCAGGGCCATCCGCAGATCACCCGGGGGTGGCACTCCCAGGTGCTCACGCAGGCGTCCGCTCGAGCCTCCGTCGTCGCCGGTGCCGACGACGGCCACGGGCTCGATGTCGAGAAGCCGCAGGGCCCGCAGGCTGACGGACAGGCCGTGCCCTCCACCGAGCGCGACCACGGTGTTCACGGGCGGGCCGTCACTCACGCCCGAGGTCGCGATGGACGACCAGCGTCTCGACGCCCTGGCGCACGAGCCTGGCAGCAAGGTTCTCGGCCATGGCGACGCTGCGGTGCTTGCCCCCCGTGCACCCGATCGCGATGGTGACGTAGCGCTTGCCTTCCTGCAGGTAGCCCGTCGACATGAGGTCGAGCAGCCCGGCCGCCCGATCAAGGAAGTCCCGAGCTTGGGGGAATTCCAGGACGTAGTCGTTGACATCCGCGTCGAGCCCGGTCTGCGGCCTCAACTCATCGACCCAGTGGGGATTGGGTAGGAAGCGCGCGTCAAGAACGACATCAGCATCAACGGGGATGCCGTACTTGAAACCGAACGACAGCACCGTCGCCCGCAATCGAGCCTCAGGCCCCTCGAAGGCCGCCTCGATCTTGCGACGAAGGTCGTGAACGTTCAACTGGCTCGTGTCGATCACGAGATCGGCCTGGGCGCGCAGGTCAGCCAGCACAGCCCGCTCACGACGCAGCCCATCGACCAGGCGCTCGCCGTTCTGAAGGGGATGGGGACGACGGTTGCTCTCGAAGCGTCGGACGAGCGCCCCGTCGGATGCTTCCAGGAAGAGGATCCGGATGCTCGTTCCCGCTTCGCGGAGTGCTTGCACGGCGCGCGCTGTGTCGTCGAAGAATCGTCCACCGCGGACGTCGACGACCACCGCCACTCGGGGTATGGCTCCATCGTCTGCGAGTTCGTCGACCGTCGCGGGAATGAGACCGGGCAGGAGGTTGTCGATGACGAACCAACCGAGGTCCTCCAGGGCTCGAGCCGCGGTCGAACGCCCGGCACCGGACATTCCCGTGACCAGGACGACCTCGGGCAGGCGGCTCACCCTTCTCCCTCCGTCGACGATGCCCCCAGCATCTCATCCTCAGTGGAACCCAGCGCCGTCATGATCGCCTCCGCGGTCTTGGGCCCGATGCCGGGCACGAGGGCGATCTCCTCTGCGCTGGCTTCGCGCAGGCGCGCTACCGAGCCGAAGTGCGCGAGCAGTGCCTTCACGCGAGCCGGCCCGAGTCCGGGAATGCCATCTAGCGCACTGCCGCGAGCCCGGCGCCGGGTCTTGCGTCGCTGGTACTGAATCGCGGCGCGGTGGGCCTCATCGCGCATCCTCTGCAGCAGATAGAGCCCCTCGCTGCTGCGAGGCAGGATGACGGGCTGATCATTACCCGGACGCCACACCTCCTCCAGCCTCTTCGCTAGGCCCACGACAGGAAGGTCAGCCATGCCCCGGTCGCGCAGCGCGCGGGCGGCGGCATCGACCTGAGGGCGGCCGCCATCGACCACCAGCAGTTGCGGCGGGTAGGCGAAGGCGCGGCGGCGCTGAACCTCTTCATCGGCATCGGTGGGCGGCCGGAAGCGACGACGGACGATTTCGTCGATTGCCGCGGTGTCATCGGTGGCCGTCAGGGCGAAGGTCCGCTTCTCCCCCGGACGCACCAGGCCGTCCTCGAAGACGACCAGCGACCCCACCACGTCCTGACCGGCCAGATGTGACACGTCGATCGTCTCGATGCGCAACGGCGCACTTTCGAGCCCTAGTGCTTCTTGCAACTCGGCCAACGCGCGCGAGCGCGCAGTCAAGTCGCCGGTCCGCCGAGCCTTGTGCAGATCGAGCCTCTGCTGAGCGTTGCGTGTGACGGTCTCCGCCAAGGCGCGCTTCGGCCCGCGGCGAGGAACCCGTATGTCGATGGATCCACCACGTTGCTGCTCCAAGAGTGCGATCACCGTGGGCTCCGGAACGGCAGGGACGAGGATCTCGGCCGGAATCTCTGTCGCGTCCTCGGCCAGCGTCAGGAGCAAGCCGCCCACCAGATCTTCGAGCCTGGCGTCTTCGACCTTCTCCACCACGTAGCCTCGCTCGCCGCGGATCCGACCCCCGCGCACGTGAAAGACCTCGAAGGCCGCCTCGAGCTCGTCGTCGGCAATGCCGATGATGTCGGCGTCGACGCTCTCGTCGAAGACGACGGTATTGCGCTCGAGGGCGCGATCCAGGGCCCCGAGGTCGTCACGCAGGCGGGCGGCACGCTCGTAGTCCTCGGACGCGGAAGCGGCGAGCATGGCGTCACGTAGTCGGCGCTGCACGGGCTTGGCCTGCCCACTGAGAAAAGCGCACAGCTCGAGAGCGATATCGCGATGCTCCTCCTCGCTCACCCGACCAACGCAAGGCGCGCTGCACTTGCCGATATCGGCCAACAGGCACGGACGCCCTGATCGTCGGGCGCGGTCGAATACGCCGGCGCTACAGGTGCGCACCGGGAAGACGCGCAGGAGCAGGTCGAGGGTCGCGCGGATAGCCCAGGCATGGGCGTAGGGCCCGAAGTAGCGAGTGCCCACCCGCTTCGCCCCGCGAGTGACAAGCGCCCGCGGGAACCGCTCCCCCAGGGCGACGGCAAGATAGGGATAGGACTTGTCGTCGCGAAAGCGCACATTGAATCGCGGATCGAACTCCTTGATCCACGAGTACTCCAGCTGAAGGGCCTCGACCTCGCTCGCGACCACGATCCAATCGACGGAGTCGGCTGCCTCGACCATGGAGCGCGTCCGTGAGTGCAGGGTCACGGGATCGGCGAAGTAGGAACCCAGCCGACTGCGCAGGGACTTCGCCTTGCCCACGTAGATGACGCGCTCGTGTTCGTCGCGGAACCTGTACACACCCGGCTCATCCGGGATGCTGGCCGGCTCCGGCCGTAGGTTCGCCACGACGCCAGCGTAGGCGGGACTAGCCCAGAATGATCTCGTCCCCAGCCACGCTGACATTCGCGGGCGCCAGTCCGCTCGTCGCCGGACCCTGAATGACAGCGCCGTCCTCAGCAGAGAACAGGGACCCGTGGCAGGGGCAGAGGATCTCGTTGTCGACCACCTCGCTCACCAGGCAGCCCTGGTGCGGGCAGACGGCAGAAAACCCCTTGATCGAGCCTGCCTGAGGCTGCGTGACGACGACCTTGGGTTCCTCGAAGACGGCGCCCCCGCCGACCGGGATGGCCGACACCGTGCCGAGAACCGTGGCGGCTCCACCCGACCCCGCCGCGGCGGACGAGGGTGAGGTGGCCCCATCAGCCGCCGGACCGCCCGAGGAACCGCAGGCAGCCAGAACGGCGGCTCCACCGATGGCGCAGCCGGTCACGAGGACCCCTCGACGGGTCAGGTCCGTGGCATCACTCATATGGACAGGCTAGGACGCGGGACGGCGTACCGCGCGCTGGGACCCGCCGCCCTTGCGTGCCTTGGGCCGCACAGGGGCCACTGCCGGGAGCAGGCTCGCGAGGAAGCGGCCCGTGTGGCTGCCCTCGACTCCGGCCACTTCCTCCGGCGTCCCCTGGGCGACGATCGTGCCGCCCCGCGAACCACCCTCCGGGCCCATGTCGATGACCCAGTCGGCAGACTTGATGACGTCGAGATTGTGCTCGATGACAATGACGGTGTTGCCCTTGTCGACAAGGGACTGCAGCACGCCGAGGAGCTTGCGGATGTCCTCGAAATGCAGCCCGGTCGTGGGTTCGTCCAGCACATAGACCGTGCGTCCGGTGGATCGCTTCTGGAGTTCGGCGGCAAGCTTCACGCGTTGGGCCTCTCCGCCGGAGAGTGTCGGCGCTGACTGACCCATGCGGACGTAACCGAGCCCCACGTCGACGAGCGTCTGCAGATGACGCGAGATCGCGGGAATCGCCGCGAAGAACTCACGCGCCTCCTCGATCGGCATGTCGAGGACTTCCGCGATGCTCTTGCCCTTGTAGTGCACCTCAAGGGTCTCTCGGTTGTAGCGGGCGCCGTGGCACTCCTCGCAGGGCACATAGACATCGGGCAGGAAGTTCATCTCGATGCGCAAGGTCCCGTCTCCCGAGCAGGCCTCGCACCGACCGCCCTTGACGTTGAAGGAGAAACGCCCCTGCAGGTAGCCACGAACCTTGGCCTCCGCTGTCTCGGCGAAGAGCTTGCGAATGTGGTCGAACACGCCCGTGTAGGTGGCGGGGTTGCTGCGCGGGGTGCGGCCGATCGGGCTCTGGTCGACATGCACGACCTTGTCGACGTGGTCGAGCCCGGCCACCTTGCGGTGCTTGCCAGGCACCGCGCGCGCACCGTTCAATTCGCGTGCGAGGACATTGAAGAGGACGTCGTTCACCAATGTCGACTTGCCAGAACCACTGACGCCCGTGACCGCAACGAAGCACCCGAGGGGGAACTCCGCGGTGACATCGCGGAGGTTGTGCTCGCGAGCGCCGTGAACCACCAGGGTGCGCCCGGGATCGATCGGTCGCCGCACGAGCGGCGCCTCGATGGCCAGGCGGCCTGACAGATAGGCGCCCGTAACGGACTCGGGTGCGCTGATGAGCTCCTCGTAGGGGCCCGATACGACGATGCGTCCACCGTGCTCTCCCGCTCCCGGGCCGATGTCCACGATCCAGTCGGCAGTGCGGATGGTCTCCTCGTCATGCTCGACCACGATGAGCGTGTTGCCCAGGTCGCGCAGCCGCACGAGTGTGTCGATCAGTCGTTGATTGTCACGCTGGTGCAGGCCGATGCTGGGCTCGTCGAGGACGTAGAGGACGCCGACAAGGCCCGACCCGATCTGCGTGGCGAGGCGAATGCGCTGCGCTTCTCCGCCAGCCAGCGTCGCGGACGCACGATCGAGCGACAGGTAGTCGAGTCCGACGTCGGTGAGGAACCGAAGTCTCTCGTTGACCTCCTTGAGGACACGCGCCGCGATCTGGGCATCGCGGTCCGACAGGGTGAGCCCCGCGAGGAACTCAGCCGCGTCACCGATCGGTAGTGCCGCGATCTCCGCGATCGATCGGTCGGCGACGGTGACGGCCAGGCTCACCGGCTTCAGCCGCGCGCCCTGGCAGGCATCGCAGGGGACTTCGCGCATGTAGCCGGCGAATCTCTCGCGGCTCGTGTCTGTCTCCGCCTCGGCGTGGCGTCGTTCGATGTAGGGAACCACGCCCTCGTAGGTCGTGTAGTAGCTGCGCTGACGCCCGTAGCGATTGCGGTAGCGCACATGGATCTCGTCCGGATGGCCGTAGAGAAGCGATTTGCGCGCCTTGGCGGGCAACTTGCACCAGGGCGTCTCGGTGTCGAAGCCCATCTCATCGGCGAGCGCTTCGACCAGCCGCGTGAAGTAGTCGGTCACGTGACCGCCAGCCCACGGGGCGATCGCTCCCTCGTCGAGGGTGAGAGACGGATCAGGAACGACGAGTTCGGGGTCAACCTCCATGCGCGTGCCGAGGCCGGTGCACTCCGGGCATGCACCGAAGGGAGAGTTGAAGGAGAAGGAGCGCGGCTCGAGTTCTTCGAACGACAGGTCGTCGGTCAAGCACGCGAGGTGCTCGCTGTAGACACGCTCGCGGTCAGGCTTGCCCTCGGCAACGTCGACCAGTTCGGCGATGACCAGACCGCCCGACAGACGAAGGGCAGTCTCGACGGAGTCGGTGAGACGCCGGCGTGATGACGGCTTGGCAACGAGGCGATCCACCACCACCTCGATGGTGTGCTTCTCCTGCTTCTTGAGGGTCGGCGGCTCTTCCAGGGGGTACACGACACCATCCACACGCACCCGTGCGTAGCCCTGCGACTGCAATTGACGGAACAGCTCGCCGTATTCGCCCTTGCGCTCACGCACCACCGGGCTGAGGATCTGGAAGCGAGTGCCCTCCGACATCTCAAGGAGGCGATCGACGATCTGCCCCGGCGTTTGCCGGGCGATGGGCTGGCCGCACTCCGGGCAATGCGGCTTGCCAATGCGCGCGAAGAGCAGTCGCAGATAGTCGTAGACCTCGGTGATCGTGCCCACCGTCGACCGGGGATTGCGCGAGGTCGACTTCTGGTCGATCGAGACCGCTGGCGAGAGGCCCTCGATGAAGTCAACATCGGGCTTGTCCATCTGCCCGAGGAATTGCCGCGCGTAGGCGGACAGGCTCTCGACGTAGCGACGCTGACCCTCGGCGAAGATGGTGTCGAACGCCAGGCTCGACTTGCCGGATCCCGACAGTCCCGTGAAGACGATGAGCGCATCTCGGGGCAGGTCCAGCGAGACGTCCTTGAGGTTGTGCTCCCGCGCCCCGCGCACGATCAACCTGTCCGACACCCGGACAGGCTAACCGTAGGCTGGGGACATGGCATACACGGGCAACGTGCAGGTAGGTGGACCCGCTGACGTCCACGAGCTCCCCCGCCTCATCGTGAGCAAGATCGCTGTCGGTCCCTACGACAACAACAGTTATCTCCTGAGGTGCCGTGAGACGGGTGAGCAGGTCCTCATCGACGCGGCGGCCGAACCCGATCGCCTCCTGGACCTGATCGGGCCGGACGGCCTGTCGGCCGTGATCACGACCCACCAGCACGCTGACCATTGGCAGGCCCTCGGTGAGGTCGTGGCTGCGACCGGGGCCACGACCTTCGCCGGGCGTCTCGACGCCGAAGGCATTCCCGTCGCCACCGACGTTCTCGTTGACGACGGCGACGAGATCGCCTTCGGTGCCGTCACGTTGACTGCGGTTCATCTGGTCGGGCACACGCCCGGATCCATTGCCCTCGTGTACGACGATCCGGAGGGTCAGCCGCAGG
>NBNH01000363.1 GCA_004379115.1 Actinomycetales bacterium mxb001 | reverse complement strand
GTATTGCGAGCGCGAAGGATCAAGCAGCTCGCGGCCGCCGTCGCTGCAGGACTGCCAGTCAGCCCAGATGAACGCGACCGCGCCGGGGTCCTCCGGTGCCAGGTCGACGTCGGGCGGGAGCAGGGCCCGCACTCGGTCGACGTCGGTGCGGTACTCGACGGTCAGCAGGGTGCCGGAGTAGTGCCAGGGCATCTCGGGCACCAGGGCCGAGCCCCCGTCGGGGGTGAAGGGCGGCAGGAATCCGGACACGCGACGAGGGTAGCGGTCCACGCTCAGGATCGTTCGGATCCGTACGATTCCCCGCCTCGTGCGGCCGACACTTTCATCAAATATCCAAAAAGTGCTTGCCGTGGGGGCCGCGGATCCTCACACTTCGATCATTCGGGGCCGCACGACCGGCCCCCGCCATCCCGTGGAGGGACTTATGTCGCAACGCGAAAACCTTCCCAAGTCCGACCAGGAGTTGGGTCCGGGGGACAAGGAGACCAAGGAGACGTCGCTCCGGAAGGGCACGCTCGGCCTCTTCGGCATCATCTTCTTCGTTGTCGCGGCCTCCGCGCCATTGGCGGGCATGACCGGTGCCTTCCCCGTGGCCGTGGCCCTCGGCGATGGCGCAGGCGCCGCCGGCATGTACCTCGTCGTCGGCATCGTGCTCCTCATCTTCAGCGTCGGTTACGCCACGATGAGCCACTACGTCACCAACACCGGTGCGTTCTTCGCGTACGTCGGACGCGGCCTCGGCATCGTGCCGGGTGTCGGGTCGGCGTTCGTCTCCGTGCTTGCCTACCTCACCGTGCAGTGGGCGGTCATCGGCTTCATCGCGGCGCAGATGTCGTTCCAGTTCAACTCCAAGTTCGGCCTCGACCTGCCGTGGTACGTCTACGCCCTCGTCATCGTCGTCATCGTCTGGGGCCTCTCGGCGGTCTCCGTGGACATCGGCGCCAAGGTGCTCGGCGTCCTGCTTGTCGTCGAGCTCCTCGCCCTGGTCATCGTGGGCATTGCGGCGATTGCCAACGGCGGTCCCGAGGGCCCCAACTTCGCGGCCTCCTTCAGCCCGGGTGAGATCTTCGCCGGCGGCCTGGTCGGCGGTGCGGGTATCGCCTTCGCCTTCGCCCTCGCGTCGTTCATCGGCTTCGAGGCCACTGCCATCTACGGCGAGGAGTCCAAGGACCCCAAGAAGACCGTGCCGCGGGCGACCTACATCTCGGTCATCCTCATCACGGTGATCTTCGCGTTCGTCGGCTTCGGCTTGGTGACGGGCCTGGGCTCGACCGATATCGCCAACAAGGTCTTCGAGGCCACCGCTATCGACGGAGTGCCGCTGGCCGATCCGTCGGGCATGCTCTTCGGCCTGAGCACCCAGTTCGTGGGCTCGTGGCTGACCGAGCTCTTCGGCTGGATCGTGCTGACCTCGCTGTTCGCAGCGACGCTGGCCTTCCAGAACAGCGCTGCGCGCTACTTCTTCTCCATGGGTCGCGCAGGCGTGCTGCCCAAGGCCCTGGATCGCACCAATAAGTTCCAGGCGCCCTTCGTGGCCACCAGCCTGGTCACGATCCTCGCCATCATCCTGGTGGTCGTCGGCATCGTGCTGAGCTGGGATCCGATCCTCAACATCTTCTACTGGTTCTCGTCGGTGGCCGTGATCGCCATCGTCGTGACCGAGATCCTGGTGAGCATCGCGGTCATCGCCTACTTCCGGCGAACCAAGGAGGACACCCGCGTCTGGCACACGATGATCGCGCCCCTGCTGGCGATCGTCGGCCTGGTCCTGGGTCTCGTCATGCTCATCAGCCGCTACAACCTGCTCGCCGGCGTTGCCGTCGACCCGGCCATGTGCCCGGGCGAGGCCGGCTCCGGTTGCGGTCCGTTCGAGATGAACGGCACCGGATGGCTGCTCGTGCTCTCACCGTTCGTTCTGCTGGTCATCGGCATGATCGTCGGTGCCACGCGGCGGCGTTCGGAGAACTACGACGCCGTTCGCAACTTCGTCTCCTAATCAGGAGGTCAGTGAGGGGGCGCTTCCAGGTGGAAGCGCCCCCTCACTGCTGCGTGGCGAGGTAGCCGGACAGGGGCGGCTTGCCGTCCCGCCGGGCAGTGCCGCGATTAGCGGCGGGTGATGCGAGCGGGCAGCGCGGAGATGCCGTTGACGAAGTTCGAGCGCGTGCGCTCGATGGGACCGTTGCCCTCGAATCGCAAGCCCTGGGCCAGGATCTCCTGCAGCAGGATGTTGATCTCCAGCCTCGCGAGCGGTGCACCCAGGCAGTGATGGGGGCCCTTGGCCCCGAAGGACACCTGCGGTGGCCGGACCGGCCGGGTGATGTCGAAGCGCAGCGGATCGGGGAACTCGGTCTCGTCGAAGTTCGCGGACGCGTACCAGATGACGACCTTGTCGTTCTCGCGGATCTGCGTGCCGGCGAGTTCGGTGTCGCGCGTGGCCGTGCGGCGCATGTGCAGCACGGGCGTGGCGTAGCGGATGATCTCCTCGACCGCCTGGTCGATGAGCTCGGGCTGCGCGTGCAGCAACTCCAACTGATCGGGATGGTCGATGAAGGCTGCGATGCCGTTGCTGATAGCCGTGCGCGTCGTCTCGTTGCCGGCGAAGACCAGCACGTGGAACATGTTGCGGTATTCAGCCTCGCTCAGCCGGTCGCCATCGACCTGCGCTTCGACGAGCGTGGTCACCAGGTCGTCCTGCGGGTGGGCCCGGCGCTCGCGACCGAGTTGCTCGCCGTACTCGAACAGCGCATGCGACGCTGGCGAACTGAAGGGCAGCAGTTCGAGGGGTGTCGTGT
>NBNH01000362.1 GCA_004379115.1 Actinomycetales bacterium mxb001 | reverse complement strand
CAAGTGGCCCGCTCTCTGATCGAATCGACCCGCGCTGGATCCTCGTGATCGGCATTCCGCTGCAGGGGCTGACCGCCATCGTCACGGGAGTCCTACTTCTGCAGGGTGTCACCGCAGGTGAGCCCTACCTCCTGATCGCGTTTGCCGATGGGGCTTTCGCTGGGGCCTGCATTCCACCGCTCGCCACGACGCAGGCAGCCATGGTGCCCACGAATGCCCGCGGCGTCGGAGATCATCAGCATCCTGCGACTGGGGGTGGGAGCGACGCTGGGGCTCATCCTCGCGGGCTTCAGTCCCAACGCGGTGACCACCCAGTTCGGCCTCGGCGTTCTCTTCTGCGCAGTGGCCGTGCCCCTGGCGGTCATCATCCGACCTGTTCGGCTCACGCGGCGCCATGATGGCGATGACCGCTCGCGTCGCCCCCTGGAAGTGGTGCGCAGCCTCCCCGTCCTCCGGCGCGTTGTCGTGGCCGACCTCGTCCTGTGCGTGGCGATCCCCACGCAATTCGCCAATGTCGTTCTCGCGAGCGACTGGGATGAGTCGCTGGTCACGCCCGTGCTGGCCAGTGGCGTGCTTGGAGTCTTGGTCGGCCGACTGGTGTTGTCGCTCAGCGGCTCGCGCGGCCGAGTCCGGCGCGAACTGCTGAGGAGTTACGGCACGTTCGTGGTGATGGCGCTGGCGGGCATTCCACTCATCGCGACGGGGATCGTGTACGACTCGCCATGGCTGCCAGCCGCGATCCTCTTCGTCGGCAGCAGCACCACGGCCTACGCCCAGGGGTTGCTCGCGGCCCTCGTGCAGCAGCAGGTTCCGGATGAGGTGCGCGGCCGTGTCACCGGCGGGATGGCCGCGGCGCGCAGCCTCCTCATCGCGGGCTCGGCTGCCCTGCTGACGGCGGTGGTGGTGCCGTTGTCAGCGACGGCAGCGGCAGTCTTCATCGCCGCCCTCGGCCTGGCGGCCCTGGCACTCCTTCGAGCCTTCCGCGGGATTACGGCGCAGGCTTCGTAGTCGCACCTCGGCCCCAGGCCATCGGTGTTCGGTTATCTCTCACGGAACCGGTCGCACATTTCGGGGCGTCGTACCGTCGTGCCTATGACGAGAAGTGCCATGGCGGCGGGCGCCGCGCTACTCGCGACGGTTGTCGCAGGATGCGGATCGTCCGGCCAGTCGGCGACACCGACCGCCTCCGTGGAATCCGCGAGTGCCTCCGGAGCGGTCGCGTCCATAGAGGCGTGCCCCGAGGGATCCCCGGCCCGCGGCTTGCTCAAGGGCGACCTCAACTCCGGCGATGGAGCGTTCGGCACCATCCGCAACAACACGGGCAGCACCGTGTGGCTGTGGAGTGTCAAGCGTGATGTCACGACACCCTGCCGCCTGGATATGGGCAAGGGCGCGAGTTATGCATCACGAACGGTCGGCGACGTCTACCCGACTAGCAGAGCTGCTTGGGTTCCGCAGGGGTCGTCGCCGGGGATGTTCTACATCCTGGTGTCCTCGTCACCCGATGTGAACTCGCCGGGCGTGGCGTTGGGCGTCCTCGATCCATACATCGGCACGCCCAGCGCGGCTTCGGTCTACCGGACACC
>NBNH01000361.1 GCA_004379115.1 Actinomycetales bacterium mxb001 | reverse complement strand
TTTTTGAAGTTGTTTTGGTGAGGGTTTTAAAAAAATCATAAATCATTTTCCCGTTTAGATTCTAGTTGAAATCCCATAGCTTCGACGGTTTGTAGTGCTGATTGTTGATTTGAATAAACACTAATCCCCGTTACAGCGTTCAACAATCCGTACAGTCTAACCAAATTTGTAATAGCTAAAGTAGGATACCTGTTTAACTCACCACATTTGTAAGCATGTATTTTTGACACCACAATCTCGCATTGTTGTAAATATAAATAAAGTTGGATTTTTTGAATATAATTCACAATCGAATTTGGAGAGTTGATGTCCAATTTTTTGTAAGTTGAAAAATCCAAATCGTCCAAATCGATTAGGGAGTGATTTTTCTCGCCTAAAACGCTTTCCAAAACCTTTTTTTGAACGGCCGAATTTTTTTGGGGGTTTTGTTCTTTTTTAAATTCTAATTTAAAAAAGTTTAAGTGTGATTCTATCTCGCTTAAACTAATACTTATTTGGTATTTAGTTTTTAATCGCACTTGAATTTGTCTGGGGGTGAGATTAGAAAACTCCCCCCCAATTTGAATTTTTGACTCGCAAATTTTACAATAAAAATTGCATTTTTTCATAGATTTTTGAAATTTGTTTCAACACTATTAACATTGTATCACCTCTTAGATGAGTGTTGCTAGGTTGTTTTTTTCCGTTTAGGAGTCTACTTGCTACGACTAATCTGTTTTTTTCAAGGTTATTTTTAATTTCATAATCTAAACTAGTCAGACAGTCTTGTAAAAGTTTGTTTTCAAATTGATGTAACCCACACATTAAAGCCAACTTGTTTATAAACGCCCCGGTAACCGCTACACCCATATTTTTATCAACAATGTTATTGTTGTACTCGAATATAGCCTCGATTAAACGTGATATAATTAATCGATTGTTGGGGATTAGAGTTTTTTCAATTTGAACTTTACTTTGGTACTGACTCATCAAAAAAGTAAATACCCCGTTTAAATCCTTATATTCGTTTATCAATTCTCCAAATAGAGGGTAAAAATCGATTGGGAGTTTTTTCAAAACTTGAATTTCTAAACTTTCCAAATTTTCCCCGGTAACTTCCCCGGTTACTTCCCCGTTTACTTCCCTGTTTACTTCCCCGATTACTTCCCCGGTTACTTCCCCGGTTACTTCCCCGTTTAGTCCAAACAAATCTAATTGTTTTTCATTTTCAAACTCTAAAATAGATTTTAGCTCAATACCTGTTACTTCCCCAAATTCTACCCCGTCCAAATTTAAATTAGGAGTGTTTTGACTTTTAAACCGGCTATAAATCAAAGTATTAGATACGTTTTGATGTATCATAATTGATTGAGTTTTTTTCAAAGTTTGCTGGATTGTTGAACCATTTTCCAAAAAGTATTGTTCAATTATAGTCGCATAAACAGCTCGTAATGAATGAACCACATTTTTAGAATTGTTATTGTTTTTTTCTACCGATATGAAATCTCTTAATCCTGAGTTTTTAAAAGCTAACCCGTATGATTTGGCATAATTCTTGTTGAAATTTTCCGCTACCTGAGAAAAAAAGTCACCATTTTCTTCAACGTCAAAAAGTTTTTCTAGTCTTGAATAACCACTATCTTTTGATAATTTGTTTAGTGACAAATTACGAATTTCTATCATTTTTTTATAGGCTTCAACAACTTTTTTGGAGTTTATTAAACTAGCGATACGATACCAACTTGTATGATCGTCTCTGTGTTTTAAAACACCACGGAAAAATAACGTGTTTTTTTGATCAGGTTTAAATTCTCCAAGCAAAAAAACCTCTGTTATTCGACGACCGGTGACGGCCGCAATACCTAACCCAATTTCGTACCAATTTTTACTATTTAAAAGTTTTTCAATCAGTTGAAAATAAGTATCACAATCTATAGTTTTTACGGTTTCAGTTTCAGTTTCAGTTTCATTTTTTTCAGTTTCAGTTTCGTTTTTTAAATTCAACTGAAAAACATCTGCACGTGTTTTGAACTTTCTTAAATAGGAAACACCATGATATTGGTTATGTCCCGCATAAACGGATTGTAAGTTTTTACATGGTTCATAAGTATCAGCAAAGATACTTATCTCTCGTATCAATTGTGTCATTTTTTGCTTAAACGTATTATCGTTTACATATTCTGATACTAATTCTAACAGTGTAGCGTTTAAAAATTTTTCAATTTCTAAATGAGAATTTAAAATTTCTAGTTCACATAGAATAAAGTCTACTTTGTTTTGGAAGTTTTTTGATAACGCGCGTGCCATTTGTTTTTTCCTTTTTTTCATTTGGTTACCACAATCTTACTCGAGTTATATTCGAGTGTCAATAGTATATGAAAAAATAGTGTATTAATCTTTTTTATATGAACAAAACTTTGATATAAGAAAAACTTATCTCAACTCAAACAAGTCTCCCAAATCGATTTCTAAAAAATCGCAAAGTTTCTCAATTACTGATGAACTTATCCCACCCGTTAATCGATCGTTACATAGCTTAGAAATTGTGTTTTCACAAATAGATGTATTTAAAGATAACTCAATTTGTTTTATCCGACGTGTTCTTAAAATTTTTTTTAAATTACAGTGCAGTCTTTTCATATTTAAATTCGTTATAAAACAACTAATCATATTTTATCATTAAGATTGTTTTTTACCGATAATTGTAAAGTTTTGTAACATTATCCCATAATAGTCAAATCATGTGATATTATTGAAATCAAACAGTAATCAATATCCGATTAATAAATTTGATTGTTGTTTGTTTTAAGACGTTTAAAGTCTTTTATGATGTGATTATGGTGAGATTATGGTACGATTAAGAAAAAAATGGAGTGCTTTAGACTTTTATTTGGATGGTGAGAGTGTTACAAAAACCGAATTAGCAAAAACTTTGGGTATTTCAAAGTCGACTTTGTTGATTTGGGAGAATTGTCTTTTTTTCCATTTAGAAAGTTATCGTCAAAGTAGTCTGAAAAAATCGGATGGTACATACGATCGCACAGCACCTTATAATGCCTACCAGTGTTGGGTTTTAGCGCGTTTTGGAAATTTGATTTCAACTTCAAAAACAATAGAACGGGCTAAAGTTTATCTCCAAACCAACCAACACGTTTTTTCAATTTCAACTTTTAAAAAAAATATAAAATCTTTGGAGGTTAAAAATGAGAATTGATATTTCAAAATTTTGTGTTGAAAACCTTTTAAACGAAACTGATTTTCGTTTGAAACTAGTAGAACGCGATAGCAAATGCGATACTTCTAAAACAGTTGAAAAACAGTTAGCTTTAGAAGTTTTGGAAACTTTCAAAAATGGGTTAGTTTTGACTGGAGATAATGGAATTGACGTTACCCCCACAAATCCCACAATTAGTCTTGAAAACGAATTAGCCCAAAATTCGATCGAAACTCTAAAAGTGGCCGATTACCTGATAAAAAAAACAAACGATCGATTGTTGGAAAATTACAATTCTCGCAACTTAGAACTAGTAGAAAAAATTCGAGAGATACGTATAGCACGTTTTGAAGCGTTAGAAAATGCGTTTTTGGATTTGGATAGCGTAAAGGTTGAAAAAACTAATTTGACTCCTGTCCAAAAACCAAAATTCGATTTTTTTATTTAGTCGATTTGTTGAACACTACTTTGGAGATTTTATTCCGATGACTAATTTTACCGCACCATTTGAAATTTTAGAATTAGACGATTTTTATTCAATCGTTTTGATCGATTTGAACAATATTGTTTTTGAAGATCAGGAAATCGCGATTTACCGGGTTTTAAAAAAAATCAAACGTCAGGGTTTTGAAATCGCATTAGTCAAAAACGTAAAATCGATTGTTTTTGATTTTTCAATCCCACAAAGTTGTATCGATACTCTTGAAAACTATCAACCCCCCTTATTTTTGGTGAAAAATGCACACTAAATTAAAAGAATTTCTTGAAATAATATCCGACGATCATGTTGTTTTTTACAACCAAAAAATTGTGTCAATGGATTATTTGGACAAAAAAATTCAATTCCAATTTGGTTGTTTTAGGATCAGGGACAATTCGAATTTTGGATTCATTAAAACGCCTAAAGGTGAATTTTTTGAAGTCTCGCGCGCGTTTAAATCAGCTAAACTTGTTTCTAAAACACAAATTGAAAAATTGTTGGGGGAGTCAAAAAATGGTTAGCGATTTTATTTCTGAGGGTGATTTGATCGATTTTTACCTCGATCAGCGTTTTGATCATGAATTTGATGAAAAAGTGTCGTTTATGTGGTTTGATAACGAGTTTGATGAGTTTGATGAGTCTGATGAGTCT
>NBNH01000360.1 GCA_004379115.1 Actinomycetales bacterium mxb001 | reverse complement strand
AGTATACATTTATAGGATTATTTTTGTAATAATTTTTAAGATCATTTAATTCTTGTTTTTTTTGTTTCAATAAATCATTTGATTTATTATCTTTTGTATGAACAACAATTTGATTTTGTTTATAATAACTTACAACTTCTTTTAAATGCTTTTGCTTTCTTTCTAAGTGTTTATTTAATTTAGTTAAATTTTCATCATCAACAGCAACCGAAATTTTATTTTTTCCTGAAAAAATATTTTTTACTTGATTAGAAGTTGTTTTAATACTTTTCTCAACATCTTGAGTGTCAACTAAAATTTTAGTTTTTCCTGAAAAAATATTTTCTAATTGATTAACAGCTCTTTCGGCATCTTGCTTAGCAATTAATAAAGATCTGTCAAAAGATGTTTTATCTAATGACAGTTCAACAATTAAATCCCCTAGTTTAGTCATATTCAAAATACCAGTTTATATATATAAATTATTGCCAAATAAAAGCTGTCTGGTTAAAGACAGCTCAGAAATAGGAGACAACAATACAGAGATTTAGAACTGAGAATAGGTTTTGCTGAAGAGTAGGCTATTCTCAGCCCTACTTAATTCTATCCCAAGATAAGCAGCATGTCCTACCAAAATAGATGGGTTATTAGATACAATCTTGTTACAAATTAAATTAGCAGATTTTCCACTGTATTTAGCCACCTGCTCTCCGTCTTTAGTAACATGAGTGACTAAGATAGCATTGTCATCAATTTTAATAATAAAATTCCCAACAGGATCTTCAAAAACTTTACGATTAGCAATGCGCTGGTAATAAGATTGAATAATGTCATCAGCAGCAATCCAGGAGTCTTCATAAATGTGCGCACTTTCACTAATTATTGTTAAAGAGCCTATTTCAACATCCAAATACTGCTCTTTAATTTGATTAAAAATATAAAACTGCAATCTGCGTAATCCCATAGCATTGGAACTCCATGCAGAAAACATGTCATTACTTCTTAAAGTTGCGGTTAAATACAACTTATTGTCATATATTTTTACCCAAATATGATTTAAACACGGTGGAGAAGGAGAAGTGACATCTACCTGTGCATCCCACAAATTAATCACAAGTCTATTTGAAATGCGATTTGATTTTAAACTATTAATGACAGATTCAATCTGATTAATGCCAAAATAAGAACCCATTCTATTGCCATAGCTATTGGAATTATCCCCACTGGTAAGAATTTGAGAAGTGTATTTCTCTATAAAATTTCTATCTATTGGCAAATAGTTTGGCTCTGGAAATATTAAGTCTTCCGGTTCATCTGTAATAACAGTAGTCAGATTTAATAACTCCTGCCACAAGATATCGCTAGAACTAACACTAATTTTGCCATTAGTTCTAACTCTGTGTAATATTTTTACCCATGCTTCATGAATGCATTTAGATTCTATTCGGTGTCCATTCAATTCCCCAGGAGTAATCAAGTTATCTGGCTTGTGTTCTGGAAAAATCATTGGAGATGCCCATGGCTCAAAAGTTTTATCTGCAAACGATTTAACTGAATTTACCAACGAAGGAATATCTTGGAATTCATGCGTTTGTACAGAAATTCTCAAGTATTCAATTGCAGCACTTGGTATTTCAGCATCAATATAAGCAGTATAAAGAGAATTTACGATCCACGCTGTTCTCCCACCATTTGTTTTGCCAAGTTTAACGCCATTAGCAAAAAAATCTAGCACACAATCTATAGAACCAGAATTCTCGTCATATTTACTAGCTTTCAACAATAGTAAATGTCGTACAGTTGTGTTAGCTAGTAGATTACGTACTAACAAGTTAATCCCAGGAGTACAAGAATACAACTCTTTTAATACAAAATAACTATTGGGATGAAGGTGCTTAGAAACGTTAGAAGCAACTGTCCATCCCGTTGCTATTGCAATGTGTTTATTCATGAGAAATATTGTGTATAGGCATGTAACATTGAGTTTGGTTATCTAATAAATATGTTGGGTATCTCCAACCCCAGTCTTTTATTCTGTAATCGCATAAAAGTGTGCGTTTATCATTTTGCAGATAAATACAAGGAACAGGACGACTAAGCTTATCATTCTTCCACAAATGATAATCTTCTTTAATTTCTTGAACTAACCAGCTCTTAATACCAGAATGAGACATGGTTTTATATTTGCCAAGATACTGAATACGTTCAAGTAATTCTTCTATTTTCTCTAAATCAGCGCGGCAATACCACGTAATTTCTGATGTCACTCGCCATGGTTTTATAGCTCCAACACCAAGATTGTGTGCTTTTTGCAGAGTATAATAAGGACTACTAGTCTTACAGTACCAACTAGTTTTGTCATCAGTGAAATATCCAATTTCTATTGGCATGTTTTCCTTTATTACAACAGATCCAGCTTTTATCTGCTCTATAGTTGGTTTTGATTTAAGTAAGCCGCTATCAAACAATATTTGATATGAAAAAATCCCATCTAAATTAGGAGTCCAATTGTCATTTAATGCAATTGAACGAAACAAAGAGGCAACTATTTTAATGTTACAAAACATAAATTATGCTGAAATACTACGATATTCTAGAATTAAGTCGGTATTGCGCTAAAGTTTATACAACTCAAAGTATTATTGGGACTCCAACAGATACCGAAGTTTTGATAGACAAGCAACCAGACAAGATTATTATAGCGTTTTGTGGAAGTGAATCTTTAACAGACTGGAAGCAAAATATTGATTCTGACTTAACAGCATTCCCACTACCAGGTAATGCTAAAGTGCATTCTGGATTCTTAGAATGT
>NBNH01000359.1 GCA_004379115.1 Actinomycetales bacterium mxb001 | reverse complement strand
AGGTAGGGCAGGGCGAGCAGCTCGATCAGGGCGACCAGGAGGATCGGCTGCGCTGGCCGCATGGCCCCGATCAGTTCGCGGACGCGTGCGGCCAGGCGCGGTGGCGGTGGTGGCTCGAGGGCGAGCGGAACCTCCCAGGTGTCGTCGCTGGCCAGTCGGTGACTGAGTGGCCGCACGACCGTCTCGGCCACGGCGCGCAGCGCTGCGGACACATCGGCGCGCGTGGCCTGTCCGGTGACCCGAAGACCATCGAGCGCGGCGGACACCGAGGTTTGCACCTCGGCGTAGAAGACATCGGCGAGTTCGGCGCGCCGGGTCTCGTCGAGTGATCGCGTCTGGGCGAGCGAGGCACGCAACTCGTCGAGGCGCTGGAGTGCAGCACGGTGCTGGCGTACGCCATCGACGACGATGGCGATAGCCGAGAGAACGACCACGCCGTAGACCGAGCCGGCGATCAACCAGCTCGAGGCGAGATTGCCGGTCGGAGTGACTCCCATGACCTGGGCGAAGCCGAGCAGGAGAAGCGAGCGCAGGGCACCTAGGGCGGCGAAGGTCACGAGGGCAGCGACGGGTCGCGGACGCCGGACGCGATCCGACAGGTACGTCACTCGCGCCAGGGCGAGCGGGAGGATCAGCGCCACCTGGGTGGCGACGACGGCGAGCAGCCAGGGGCCGAGGGGTAGAGCGAGGATGAGGCCACCGCTCACCCCGAGGACCACCGCCAGGGGCAGCGTGATGATCCAGGACCAAATGGTGATCGCGCTCGGCCCCCCGATGGCATTGCCCCATTGGCGCATCATGACGACGACGCGCCCCCCGGCTCCGGCACGCCGAAGTTCTGGATGTAGAGGCGCGTGGCCACCACGCGTGGGTTGACGGTGGGGTCGTCAGCGATTCCGAGGGCGTGGAAGGTGCGGGAGACAAGGCGTTCGGTCGCACGCTGCGTGATGCCCCGGCGTTCGGAGATCTCGGCATTGCTCCAGCCTTCGGCCAGGTATCGCAGCATGTTGAGTTGGGGCGCCGACAGATGGGCCAGCGGGCGGTCATCCGGGAGGCCGACGATGAGTGGATCGCGGGTGTCGTCGAGCGCGGTCTCGATCGCCGAGCGAAGGACATCGGGGCCATCGACCATGGACTTGTGGATGAAGCTCGATCCGGGGGGTGCCGGCGTCGGACCCTCGACGTTGTCGAGAGAGGGATAGTTGCTGAGGAAGACGACTCCCAGATAGGGCGCCTGAGCGCGCAGGAGGGTGGCGAGCTCGAGGCCGTTGGGTCGCTCACCGAGGTCGATATCGGCGACCAGCACATCGGGGTCGAGGCCGTGGAACTCCTTGATGGCCTGCTTAGAAGTGGCGTACGACGCGACCTCGAAGCCGTCTGCCTCCAGGGACCGCTCCACCAGGGTGCGCACCATGGGATGGTCCTCGACGAGGAGGACGAGCCGGGGCGAGTGCGCAGACACGCGGTCATTGTCCCCCAGCGAGGGGACGCGGCTAGGGGAAACGAGACGGGTCCGGCCTAAGTGGCCGCTCGATACGGCTATCTGACGCGTAGAGAGACTGGTCGCGGCCGGCCCCCTAGCATCGGGGCATGAAGTCACTCGTGATCGCGGCCCTCGCTCTCGGAGCGGTTCTGGCGGGGTGCGGGTCGTCCGGGCAGACGGCTGACCCCACCGTGTCGGTGGAGTCAGCCGATGCGTCGGGCGGCGTGGCCGCGGATGACGGCATCGCCTGTCCGAGCGGCCCCCCGGCTCGCGGCGTCATGGTCATCAACGCATTCGACGACCAGCACGGGGTCGTCGGGCAGATCTACAACGAGTCGGGAGCAACGCTGTGGCTGTGGAGCCGGAAGTGGCCCGGCATCTGTCAGCTTGACGCCGGCCGAGCGGCGGGCTTCGCCGTGGGGTCTCGCGCAGTCATCACGGTGTCATCGGTGCAGGACTACGTGAATTCCCCGGGCATCGGTATCCGCATCGAAGACACCCCGGAGCTGAGTCCTGCGGTGACGACGTGGTTCCAGCGGCCGAACCTCTCTCGCTGCGCGTCCAATAAGGCCGAGGTGAGGACGACTTATCTGAAGGAGGATTCCGAGCAACTCCTCGAGGGCCCCGCCCAGGGCAGCGTGCTGGTCAAGCGCCTGCCCGACAGCAAGGAGGTCACTCGGGAGTGGCTGCCGTCGGGCAACGCCGATAACTTCTCGCGCATGGACCTCTACGTCAAGGCGATCGGCACCTGCTGAGCAGACCCCTCAGCAACGCGCTGGCAGGACGGCGTCCTAGCAGGCGGGCGTCGACGTGATGCGGACGTCGATGCGGGGCCAGTCCCCGGCTGAATCTGATCCGCTCCACTGACGAGCCACATCGGCGTTGTCATCGAGTCGCACCACCTGGAGTTGGCCCGACGTAGCGGGGTCGCCGAGGTCTGCGGTCGACCCCTCGCGCAGTCGGGAGGCATCGTAGGACTTGGTCGGGCACGACGTGCCGATCCGGGAGGGTCCGCTCAGGGTCACCGTCGGCCAACCGACGAAGGGATCGACCAGTCGGATGTCGGAGTAGGCATCAGCCGGGTGGCTGCCGCTGGAAACGCGAAGCGTGATGAACTCCATCCCCGCGAACGCGGCACCCTTGCCGGGCTCGAGCTGGCAGGGGTTGTTGCCCGAATCAGGCCTGACCACCCAGACCGGCCCTGGCGTGTCGTTGTAGATCGCACCTACGACACCGTCGTTCTTGGAGCGCCCGACCGACATCTCGCGCAGCCGGGGATGGGGAGCACGGTGATCTCGGCGTGGACCGAGACCCTGCGCGGGCACTGGTCGCTCCAGCCTGCGGAGGTCGGCATGACGCTCACCGCGGTCATCCCGGCGGAGTGACCCGGTTCGGTCAGGCTTTCTGCATAGACGGTCCCGCCCATCCGGGATACACTGATCTTGCTTTGTTTCGCCGCTCCAGGCGCCCCGTGGACAGCGCAGACTCTCCGTCCCCCGAGTGAGGATCGGACGTGAGTCCCCCGTGGCGCATGCTCTCAGCGGTGTCCTGTCCACCCTCCTCGTAGGTGTCGTGCTTGCCACTGGAGCGGTAGGCGTGCCCGCGAAAGCTCAGGTGTCAGTGGCTGGCCATGTGACACCGCGCGGCGCCATGCCGTTCACCAACCGGACTGTGGCGAACAGCGGACTAGGCAGTGATGCCGTTGTCGGGGTGTACGCGACGGACGACACGGTCTATGCCGCTACGAACGGTGGAGGCCTGTCGATCTCCTCCAACTCAGGCGTCGCGTTCACCAGTCGGACTGTGGCGAACAGCCGACTAGGCAGTGACCAAGTGACCGATGTGTATGCGGAGGGATCCGTGGTCTATGCCGCAACGCGGAATGGGCTATCGATCTCGTTCAATGGGGGCTCAACCTTTTCCAATAGGACCACCGTCGAAGGCCTCGGAAGCAACATCGTCAACGGGGTGTACGCGGTGGGCTCCATGGTCTATGCCGCGACCGGCGACCTCGTTGGAGGCGGGGGCCTGTCCGTCTCAGCCAATGGCGGAACCACCTTCACGAATCGGACGACGGCCGACGGCTTGGGAAGTAACCTCGTGCAAGGGGTGTACGCGGTTGGGTCCACGGTCTACGCCGCTACCGCAGGGGGCCTGTCCATCTCGACCGATAGCGGTGCCACCTTCACCAATCGCATTCCCGGCATCGGTTATGGCGGGGATGTGCTGGGGGTGTTCGCATCGGGGTCTACGGTCTACGCCGCCACCGGTGGAGGTGGGTTGTACATCTTCTGTCTCTTATAAACAACTTCGGGCCCCCCGGGCGGGCTCCTATTTCCTATTCCGTCTTCTTCTTTGAAAAAAAAAAAAGACAACCACCTGACTCACACCGCCCATCTTTGATGA
>NBNH01000358.1 GCA_004379115.1 Actinomycetales bacterium mxb001 | reverse complement strand
ACATGTACCTGCTATAAAAAGATTAGTTGATCGAAAAAAGATAATAATAGGGGAAGAAGAAATAAAGTATCCTGACAAGTTGTTATATATATACAGCGGTAATTCAAATTCAGCCTCTCAGGTGGGTTCGTCTGTTATCTGTTTAGTTATGGATGAGGTAGCTAGGTTTGATGATGAGGGTAAAAATAACGATGAAAGTAATGCCCTTCAATTATGGTCAAACATTGGTATCTCAGGTGTAACTTTTGGTAAAGATGCTAAACGTATAGCTATAAGTTCTGCTTGGTGTGACGGTGATGCTATACAGAGACTTTATAGCCTTACTAAAGAGTCTCCTGGTACTTTAGGCTTTAGATTACGATCTTGGGATTTAAATCCCTTACATGCTTCTAGAGACAACCCTGTAGTTCAATCTGAATACTTACTAGACCCCAGAAAAGCAGCTCTTGAATTTGAAGGTATACGCTTTAATAAAGCCTACTCTTTCTTTACTGATAACGATGTCCAAAAAGCTTTTAGAGGGTCTACTAGTATCTCTATATCTAAAGTTAAATCTTCAGATTCTATTGTAAGACTTCAAATTGACGATATTACTCCTACTATACAAGGCAGCGTTATGCATTTAGACCCTGCTTTTGTGAGGGATAGTTATGCTATAGCTTTTGGACATAGAGAATGTATTAAAGGAGAAAAGTTTGCTGTTATTGATGGACTTTTAGTCTGGGAGCCTGATGTTAATCAGCAAGTTGGTATTACAAATATCTATAAATGTATCTATGAGATAAATAATCGCAGGCCTCTATCAAAAATAACATCAGACCATTACAACCCGGAGACAGTACAACATTTAAGGAATAATGGTTTAAACGCTTCTGTTATGACCTTTTCTCAAGGTAAGCAGCTAGAGTTATATGACTTTTTTAGGAAGATGCTTCATGAGGAGCGTGTTATTCTCCCTAATAACTCTCCATGGTCTTCTAAGCTAAAAGATGAGCTTTTTGGTATACAATTAATAAAGGGTAAAAAAATTGATCATAGGAGAGACGGGTCTAAAGATATAGCAGACGCTTGTGTAGCAGTAGTATGGCATTTAATGTCAGATTTTAGTGTGGTAGCAACGCCTTCTACTAAATCTATAAAACCAGTTAAACCAGCATCTTTTAAAGAAGATTTAAATGATTTAGGATTTCCCTCAGCCAGGGAGTTAGTAACTCAAGTAAAAAGGTCTTATTCTAAATGGGACTCTAAATCTCTTAGTGAAGCTTCCTGGCTGGAAGATGATATCTAGCTTTCAGTACAGTGTTTTAAGTCTTATATTTATTGTTC
>NBNH01000357.1 GCA_004379115.1 Actinomycetales bacterium mxb001 | reverse complement strand
GTCGCCCAGGTGGCAGGACATCGCGGTCAGGTAGCCGGCCATGGCCTCTTCATTGCGACGGATCTGGGCAGCCATGCCGACGACCGCGCGGTCAGCTTGGAACTGCGCGAAGGATGTTTCGAGGATGTCGCGAGCGAGCACCTGGCCCATCTGCCTGATCAGGCTCACGGCCATGTTGTAGGAGGGGCGAAAGCTCGAGCGGAGGGGATACGTTCGGGTGGAGGCCAGGCCCGCCAGGCTCTCCGGGTCAAGATCGGGGTGCCAGACGACGACAGCGTTGCCCTCCACGTCGATGCCGCGTCGTCCCGCCCGGCCCGTGAGCTGTGTGTACTCCCCCGGGGTGATGCTGACGTGGGCCTCCCCGTTCCACTTCACCAGGCGCTCAAGGACGACGGTTCGCGCGGGCATGTTGATGCCGAGCGCCAAGGTCTCGGTGGCGAACACCATCTTGAGAAGGCCGCGCTGGAAGAGGTCCTCCACCACCTCCTTGAAGATCGGAAGCAGGCCCGCATGGTGGGCGGCCACACCGCGCCGCAGCCCTTCGGCCCAGGTGTCGTAGTCGAGGGCCACGAGGTCGTCATGGGGCAGGTCACCGGTCCGAATGTCGATGGCCTCCTCGATCTCCTGACGTTCGTGAGCCGTGGTCAGCCGGATTCCAGCGGCGAGGCATTGGTTGACAGCCGCGTCGCAACCGGCACGACTGAAGATGAAGGTGATGCCCGGGAGCATGTGCTGGTCATGGAGCGCGGACACGACATCGGTGCGCCACGGCGTGAAGCGATCCCGGCCGCGACGCCTGCCCCGCGACCTCTCGGGCGACCACTTCGCGGCCTCCCTAGCCATGCGCACCAGGTCGGGGTTGACCTGATGGTGCTCATCGTCGACGAACAGGTCGAGCAGTCGGTCGCCGATCATCACTTCCTGCCACAGCGGCACCGGGCGATGCTCGTCGACGACGATCTCCGTGTCGCCGCGCACGGTCGTCAACCACTCGCCGAACTCCTCGGCATTGCTGACCGTTGCCGACAGAGCCGCCAGCAGGATCCCCTCGGGAAGGTGGATGATCACCTCCTCCCACACGGGGCCTCGGAATCGATCGGCAAGGTAGTGAACTTCGTCCATGACGACATACCCGAGACCGATGAGCGTCTCTGACGACGCGTACAGCATGTTGCGAAGAACCTCGGTCGTCATGACGACGACAGGTGCCTCGCCGTTGATGCTGTTGTCGCCCGTGAGGAGCCCTACTCGGTCCGCACCGTAGCGACGAACGAGGTCGTGGTACTTCTGGTTGGACAGTGCCTTGATCGGCGTGGTGTAGAAGCACTTGCGCCCGGTCTCAAGGGCTAGGTGGACGGCGTACTCCCCCACCACCGTCTTGCCCGCACCCGTCGGCGCAGCCACCAGCACGCTGCGGCCGTCCGCGAGAGCACGACACCCCGTCTCCTGGAAGGCGTCCAGCGGG
>NBNH01000356.1 GCA_004379115.1 Actinomycetales bacterium mxb001 | reverse complement strand
AGCGTGGAGTCGAAGCCGTCGACCATGTCATTGGCCCGCAGAAGGTGATCGCCGATGTCGCGGAAGTAGGGAATCATCGCTGCGGGGAGGCCCACGTCCTCGCCTCGGGCGAGCCGCATGGCTTCTAGTGCAAGCGGTCGGACCGCTCGGCGCATCTCGATATTCTCGCGGTTAAGTCGGTAGATGCGCGTGGCCGCGTTGGCAGGTCGCACTGAGAAGACTTCCTGCTCGATCTCCTCGATATCCGATTGGATCGCGTCGCCGACCTCGAGGTACTGATCGACCGCCACGTCGGCTACCGCCCAGAAGACCGCAATGGGTCCGAGCGACGCGATGCTCGGGTTCTCCACGAGTCGCTGCTGCGCATCGCTGGGTTCGAGGCCGTGGCCGTGTCGCACGCTGATGGCGTAGTTGTCTCCGATGAAGCAGGCGATCTGTCCGGTCTCGACGTCGGATGTCTCGTCGACCCATTCGAGGATCTTGAGAAGGACGAAGAGATGATCGGGGGTGTATTCGACCTTGGCGCGCTGCTGAGGCGACGTGCTGTCGTCAACGAGCAGGGGATCGAGGCCGAAGGTGTCAGCGACGATCGCGACCTCGGCGTGCGAGGGATCGGGAAGGCTTAGCCATATGTAGCCATTCGACTCCTTGGCAGCCTTGATGAGGCCGTCCAGTTGAACGCGGGCATCCTGCGGATTCGTCGCATCGATCTGGGCATTCGTCTCAGGGGTGCAGATGCCGTCCTTGTAGACGCCCAGGCACGTGATCATGGCCCCTCGATTCGCCACCGGCACCGCGATCCGATGCCACACCTGCATTGTGACAGCGCATCGCTACCCTGCAGGCATGGCCACCGTCATTCTCGTTCGCCACGGGCGCACAGCGGCCAATGTTCAGGGGGTCCTCGCGGGATGGACGCCCGGCGTCACCCTGGACGACACGGGTCGCGATCAGGTGCGTGCCGCCGCCGCCCGACTAGAGGCCGTACGGCTCGCTGCTGTCGTGACGAGTCCCCTCGAGCGCACGCGCGAGACTGCCGATGCGGTCATGGCCGGGCAATCCGCACATGTCCCACTGCATGTCGATGAGCGCGTGGGCGAGTGCCGCTACGGCGAGTGGACGGGGCGATCCCTGAAGGACCTGGCCAAGGAGCCTCTCTGGAAAGTCGTTCAAGGCCACGCGAGCGCCGCCTCCTTCCCGGGCGGGGAGTCGCTCACCGCGATGCAGGCCCGGTCGATCAACGCCATTCGCGAATGGAATGGCCTGCTGGGTGAGAAGGCTGTCTATGCAGTTGTCTCGCATGGAGATGTCATCAAGGCCGTCCTAGCCGATGCGTTGGGCATGCACCTCGATCACTTCCAACGGATCGTCATCGACCCCGCCTCCATTTCGGTCGTGCACTACACGCCCACACGACCATTCGTCCTTCGTGTGAATGACATGGCCAGCGACTTGTCGAGCCTCAACCGTCGAAGTAAGCGTGGGCGCTCACGTGATGCTGCCGTCGGAGGCGGCAGTGGAGAGGCCTAGGTAGGCTGCTGCCGTGTCGCGTCGCATTCTCACGTTCGATGCGCCCCGCCGATTCGTTGCCGGCACCGTGGGCATGCCCGGCGAACGCACATTCTTTCTTCAGGCGGCTCAGGGGGCCAACCTAGCGACCGTTTCGCTGGAAAAGTCTCAGGTGGCGATGCTGGCCGAGCGCCTCGATGAACTCCTCGATGAGGCTGGCGCCTCGAGCGCCATCGATCCAGATGACAACGATCCGCTGGAGGTCCCCTTCGAGGAGGAGTTCCGGGCCAGCACGCTGGCACTCGCGTGGGATCCAGCGCAATCGCGCGTGGTGGTGGAGGCGCACGCGCTGTCGGATGAGCGCGAGGCGGCTGACGTGGGGGATGACGATCCCGATGCCGCTGACACCTTGCGCGTCATCGTGGAGCCGGCCATGTGCCGCTCGTTCATCCGGCGCGCCCGAGCTCTCGTGGCCGCGGGACGTCCACCCTGCCCATTCTGCCTGCAACCACTCGACCCGACGGGCCACATCTGCCCACGGGCGAATGGCTACCGGCGCCGCGCGTGATGACGCCCGAGGGTGCCGAGGATGTCTTGGTGCACGGAGAGCTTGAGATCGAAGGACGCCTGAGTGGGGCGTCCAACGCCACTATGAGAGCCGTGGCGACGCTGGACGGTGTCGACGTCGTCTGCGTCTACAAGCCACGGCGCGGTGAGCGACCGCTGTGGGACTTTCCCTCCGGCTCGCTGGGAGAGCGTGAGGTTGCCGCCTATCGAGTGTCCGAGGCCTTGGCGTGGGACCTCATTCCCTTGACGGTATGGAGGGACGAAGGACCCTACGGACCAGGCATGTGTCAGCGATGGATCGATGCCGACGATGCGAGGGCACCGGTCCAGGTCGTGGAGGTCGATGACCCCAGCCCAGGGCTCACGGTGGCGGAGGGCGAAGGCTACGGCGGGTCACTCGTGCGGCTGGTACACGAGGACGCGCCCGACCTGCGTCGACTCAGCGTGCTCGATGTCGTCGTGAACAACGCCGATCGCAAAGGCGGCCATGCGCTCAGGGATACGTCGGGACGCCTCTTTGGTATCGATCACGGGCTGACATTTCACGAGGAAGACAAGTTGCGCACGGTGCTGTGGGGCTGGGCGGGTGAGCCGCTCGCCGAGGCGGATCTTGCCGATCTCGAGGCAGTTGTCAGTCGCTGGGAGCCCCTCGCTGAAGAACTGCAGGGGCTCCTCGCCATGCGCGAGGTGCGAGCCACGCGAGAGCGAATGGATGCACTGGTCCTCTCGGCGATCCATCCTGAACCCGTCGGCGTATGGCCGGCACTGCCGTGGCCCGCCATGTGACGCCACTAGGCTCGCGGTGTGGAGTCGTGGACATCGCCGAGCGTGCCCCGACTGCCGGGGTCAGGCCGGCCCCTCGCGCTGTTTGATTCCTCCACCCAGCAGGTCAGGCCCACGACCCCGGGCCCCGAGGCACGTATGTATGTCTGTGGCATCACGCCCTATGACGCGACGCACATGGGTCATGCCGCCACCTACGTCGCCTTCGACCTGGTCCAGCGCGCATGGCTCGACGCGGGTCATTCGGTGCACTACGTGCAGAACGTGACGGACATCGATGACCCCCTGTTGGAGCGAGCAGTGGCGACGGGGCAAGACTGGCGGGAGATTGCCCAGCGCGAGACCGAGCTGTTCCGCACGGACATGATGGCCCTCGGCGTGCTCGCGCCGCGCGACTACGTCGGCGCCGTCGAGTCGATACCGTCCGTCGTCCGATGCATCCAACTCCTGCGGGAGCGGGGGGCCGTCTACGCGGTCGACAATGACCTGTATTTCGACATCACGTCAGACTCCCTCTTCGGTGAGGTCTCGCACCTAGACCTCACCGCCATGCTGACGGTTTTCGGTGAGCGCGGCGGTGACCCCGACCGACCGGGCAAGCGCCACGCCCTCGACCCGCTGCTGTGGCGCGCGGAGCGACACGACGAGCCGGCGTGGGACACCGAGCTCGGGCATGGTCGACCCGGTTGGCACATCGAGTGCGTGGCCATTGCGCTCGACACCATCGGCATGGCATTCGACGTACAGGGCGGGGGGAGCGACCTCCTGTTTCCCCACCACGAGATGGGTGCCTCGCATGCCGAGGTCATGACCGGCGAGTGGCCGTTCGCCCGTCACTACGTGCACACGGGGATGGTGGGTCTCGACGGGCACAAGATGAGCAAGTCGCGAGGAAACCTCGTGTTCGTCTCTCGCCTGCGTGAATCCGGAGTGGATCCCATGGCCATCCGCCTTGCGCTGGTCGCACACCATTACCGCGATGACTGGGAGTGGACGGACGCCGGGCTGACCGAGGCACAGGCCCGGTTGGAGCGGTGGCGTGCCGCCGCCGCCCTCGCGGCCGGCCCGGAGTTCTTGCCGACCCTCGAGCGCGTGCGCGAGGTGCTTGCCCACGACCTCGATGCGCCCAAGGCGTTGGCCGCCATCGACCGGTGGTCCGATGAGGCGCTGAGCCGCGGTGGCCGGAACGCGGATGCCCCCGGCCTCATGGCGCAGACCAGCGAAGCGCTGCTGGGCGTCACGCTCCGCTAGGCGTGCTTCTCGTCGTGGCCACCGAAGGCCTTGCGCTGGGCTGACTGCACCTTGTAAGCGAACTCCGCCATTCCCTGGGAATCGAAGCGTGAGTACAGGGCTTCGGTGAGCACGGGTGCGGGAACGCCCTCCTCGATCGCCGCAATGGACGTCCATCGGCCCTCGCCCGAGTCGGAAACACGACCGGCGAATTCCGCGAGGTCACCGCTTTCGCTGAGGGCCAGCGCGGTCAGGTCGAGCAGCCACGAACCGATGACGCTGCCCCGGCGCCACACCTCGGCGATGGCGGGAAGATCGAACTGGTACTGGTAGTACTCGGGATGCTCCAGCGGGGCCGTCTCGGCATCGGCGCTGCGCTGACGCAGACCGGTATCGGCGTGCTTGAGGATGTTCAAGCCCTCGGCGAAGGCCGCCATGATGCCGTATTCGATGCCGTTGTGAACCATCTTGACGAAGTGGCCCGCGCCGCTGGGACCGCAGTGCAGCCAGCCTTCCTCGCCGGGTGCGAGATCGCCCGTGCGGTCACCGGTGCGGGCTGCTGACGCCACACCCGGTGCGATGGAGGACCAGATGGGATCAAGGCGATCGACGGCCTCGTCATCCCCGCCGATCATCAGCGAGTAACCCCGCTCCAACCCCCACACACCGCCCGACGTGCCGCAGTCGATGTAGTGAATGCCCTTGGGTTTGAGGGCCGCCGATCGACGGATGTCATCTCGGTAATAGGAGTTGCCGCCGTCGATCATGGCGTCGCCGGGGGAGAGGAGCCCACCGAGTTCGTCGACCACGCTCTGGGTGATCGCGCCGGCCGGCACCATGATCCAGGCGGCCCGGGGGGGCGTGAGCAACGCAACGAACTCCTCGAGTGACGAGGAGCCCACGGCGCCCTCGGCTACCAGGGCGGCGACGGCCTGCGGGTCGCGGTCGTAGACGACGGCGCTGTGTCCATCTCGCATGGTGCGACGGACGATGTTGGCGCCCATGCGCCCCAGGCCGATCATGCCGAGTTGCATGGGTGCTGATGTCGCCATGTGCCGATCCCTCCCAGGAGGCGCGAGCTGGTCGTCTGGTGACCGATGGGGCATACGCTGTACGAGTCGCCCACGGTAGTGCAAGGCTCGTCGCATGAGTATCCGGGAATCCATCGATCCCTCGCGCACCGCCGCCTGGCAGCGCCTCGCCGCCCTCGCGCCAGCCCTTCGCGAGAAGAGCCTGCGGAGTCTCTTCGGCGATGATCCCGGGCGCGGACCTGCTTGGACCCTTGACGCTGCGGGGTTGATGGTCGATTTCAGCAAGCAGCGCGTCACCGACGACGCCATGGATGCGCTTCTCGCGCTGGCCAGCGAATGCGGGGTGCTCGAGCGTCGCGATGCCATGTTTGCCGGAACCCACATCAACACGACCGAGGATCGGTCTGTCTTGCACACGGCCCTGCGTCTGCCGCCGGGTGCGTCGCTATCAGTCGACGGCTCGGATGTCGTGGCCGAAGTGAATGACGTCCTCGATCGCATGGCGGACTTCTCGCGACGTGTGCGAGATGGTCAGTGGACCGGTGCATCGGGCAAGAGGATTCGCAACGTCATCAACATCGGCATCGGTGGCTCGGACCTCGGACCTGCGATGGCCTACCTCGCCCTGCGCTTCTACTCCGATCGCGCGATGACGTTCCGGTTCGTGTCGAATGTCGACCCGACCGACATCAGTGAGGCCATCCGCGACCTGGATCCGGCGGAGACGCTGTTCATCGTGGCTTCGAAGACGTTCGGGACCCAGGAGACCCTGACCAACGCCAAGGCCGCGCGCGAGTGGGTCGTGAACGCACTCGGTGAGTCAGCCGTCGAGAAGCACTTTGTTGCCGTCTCCACGAACGCCGAGCGGGTCGCGGCCTTCGGCATCGACACCGCCAACATGTTCGGATTCTGGGACTGGGTCGGCGGTCGATACTCGATGGACTCGGCCATCGGATTGAGCACGATGATCGCGGTCGGACCCGATCGTTTCCACGAAATGCTCGCTGGATTCCACGCCATGGATCAACACTTCCTGCATGCCGATCCGACGGTGAATGTTCCATTGCGCATGGGTCTCATCGCAGTCTGGAATCGGGATTTCCTCGACATCCACACCAACGCGGTACTGCCCTATGCGGAGTTCCTCGCCCGGTTTCCCGCCTACCTCCAGCAACTCACCATGGAGAGCAACGGCAAGTCCGTCCGATTGGACGGCGCGCAGGTGGACTACAACACGGGTGCCATCTTCTGGGGAGAACCTGGCACCAACGGGCAGCACTCGTTCTACCAGTTGCTCCACCAGGGCACGGAGATCGTGGCGTGCGACTTCATCCTCTTCGCGCAGGCGCTGGAGCCGGTCTTCGACATGCAGGACATGCTCGCCGCCAACGCGTTGGCCCAGGCAGCGGTCCTCGCCTTCGGCCGAACCGCGGAGGAGGTTCGTGCCGAGGGTGTACCCGAGGAACTGGTGCCCCACAAGGTGATGCCGGGCAACCGGCCGTCCACGTTCATCCTGGCCCCGCGTCTCGAACCCCACGCCCTGGGAGCCTTGATTGCCCTCTACGAGCACAGCGTCTTCGTGCAGGGAGCAGTCTGGGGGATCGATTCGTTCGACCAGTGGGGCGTCGAGTTGGGCAAGGCGATGGCGAATTCCATCCTTCCGGACCTGCAGGATGCCGACCGCCCGCTCACCCACGACAGTTCAACCGACGCGCTGATCCGTGCGTACCAGTCGATGCACGCAACCGGGTGATCTAACTCTCGTCAGCGCCCCGTCGACGCAGGTATCTCTCGAACTCCCTCGCGATCGCCTCGCCGCTGGCCTCGGGCAGGTCCGTCGTATCGCGGGCCTCCTCGAGCTGACGCACGTAGTCGGCCACCTCTTCGTCTTCGGCGGCGAGTTCATCGACACCGATCTCCCACGCGCGGGCGTCCTCGACGAGATCGCCGAGGGGTACCGGTACGTCGAGGAGGTCCTCAACCCTGCGCACAAGGGCGAGCGTGGCCTTCGGCGAGGGGGATTGGGCGACATAGTGGGGAACGGCCGCCCACAGCGAGACGGAGGGCAGGCCGCGACGGGCGCAGGCGTCCTGGAGCACGCCGACGATCCCGGTGGGTCCCTCGTAGTGCGAGGGCTCCACGCCCAGCTGACGGGCTGTGCCGCTATCGGTGGCGGTGCCGGTGACCGGAACCGGGCGCGTGTGCGGACTGTCGGACAGGAGGGCTCCGAGCGTCACCGCCATGCTGACACCGAGCTCCCCGCACAGACCGAGCAGTTCGTCGGTGAACTGGCGCCAGCGCATATTGGGCTCGATGCCGTGCACCAGGACGACGTCGCGCGTGGCGAGCGGGAGACGGGCGACGTACAGCCGAGTGGTCGGCCAGGTGAGCCGCCGCACGCCTGAGTCATCGAACGCGATCGTGGGTCGATTGACCTGATAGTCGTAGTAGTCCTCGGGATCCATCTCGGCTAGGGGCTGAGCTCCCCATACATCGCGCAGGTGATCGATGGCGTCGCTAGCCGCATCACCCGCGTCGTTCCAGCCCTCGAAGGCAGCGACGAGGACGGGGTCCTCGAGTTCGGGCAGTGCCTCGAACTCGATCATGTGCGCTCCCTTGCGTCGACGACGGGAACTCTACGCCAGGGCACCGCGTAGTCTGGTCGGGCCATGCCTGACCTCGCTGTCCTCTTCGATCTCGATGGCACCCTCATCGATTCGGAAGGCCTGTGGTGGCGAGCGGAGTGTGCGGTGGTGGCCGACCTCGGTGGTGAGTGGACCCCGGATGACCAAGCCCACTGCCTCGGCGGACCGCTGGAACGCGTGGCGGCCTACATGGCGGACCGCACGGGATCATCTCGGTCACCTGCGGTCATCGGCCAGGAGCTGCTCGATCGCATGGAAGCTCTGCTGCGGCAGGAGCCGTTGGCGTGGCGACCGGGTGCGCGCGACCTTCTCGCCACCTGCCGAGCCGAGGGTGTGCCCACCGGGCTCGTTTCCGCGTCGCACCGGCGACTTCTCGATGCGGTGGCCGACGCGATTGCGCGCGAGGTGGGTGCAGACGATGGACGGGCCTTCGATGTCACGGTGGCCGGTGACGAGGTGGACAACGGCAAGCCGCATCCAGAGCCCTATGTGGCGGCTGCCGCGATGCTCGGCGTCGCCATCGACCAGTGCGTCGTGCTCGAGGATTCCCCGACCGGTGTGGCTTCTGGACAGCAGAGTGGGGCCTTCGTGGTGGCGGTGCCGCATATCGTCGACATTCCGCCCGCTGCGCGACGGCGCGTCTTGACCACTCTCGAGGGGGTCACCCCCGACGACCTACGCGCCTGGAAGAACGCGCGCTGATCACGTCTGCGCGATGGCGGTGAGCACCGGCATGCGCCCCGCGCGCCAGGCGGGCCACAGCGCGGCGGCCAGGCCCCCGATGAGCGCGAGCACGGCGAAAACGGCCAACTGCGCGAACGGCACCGCCAGGACGCTGATCCCCTGAGGCGCCAGGACGCGCTGGAGCAGCACGCCGAAAACGAGTCCGAGAGACAGGCCCAGGAGAGTGCCCAGTGCTGCGAGCAGAAGTGCTTCGAGGGTCACCAGGCGCCTGACTTGCCGGCGCGACATCCCGACGGCTCGCACGAGCCCCAGTTCTCGCGTGCGCTCGACGACGCTGAGTGACAGCGTGTTGACGATTCCGAGGAAGGCAACGATGACGGAGAGACCCAGGAGCGCGTACACGAGTCCGAACAGGGCGTCGAACTGGCCGTTGATGTCGCGCTTGATGTCGGCCTGATCCTGCACATCGATCGACGGGAACGCGGCAAGTCGTGTGACGAGTTCCTGCCGCACCGCGTCGGGCGACGCTCCCGGCTGGAGAGCGATGTAGACGGCGGTGTCCCTGGTCAACGTGCCGATGGAGTTGAGGGTCGGCAACGTGGTGATGAAGCCACGGACCGGCCCCGCAGGCTCGAAGGTGCCCACGATGCGAAGCTTGCCCTCGCCGTTGACGAAGGTGCCGGTCACCGTGTCGCCGGCAGCGACATCGAGGCTCTGGGCGAGTTCGGTGTCGATGAGAGCCGATCCCAGCCCGAGGTCCTGCACCGAGCCGGTGACGACGGGGATGTCGAGGACCTCGGTGATGACCGCGGGGTCGACTCCGGTGACGGGGGATTGGGCGTCGTCGATGCTGACCGGAATCGTGCGTACGTAGGTCACGACGGACGCGCCGGGCAGGTCGCGCACGGCGTCGTAGACCTCAGGTGTGAATGGTCGAAAGCCCGGACCGATCAGGACGAAGTCGGCGCCGATGGTGCTGTCGACGACGTCTTCTACCGACGCGCGCGCCGATGACCCGAGTACGGATACGGCGGTCATCAGCGCTAGGCCGACGGTGAGGGCGCTGGCGGTCGCTGCGGTCCTGCGGGGATTGCGAATGGCGTTAGCCGATGCCATGCGGCCCACCACTCGGCTGCGAAACAGGGCACCGAAAAGGCCGAGGACTGGGCGAGCAAGTGCCGGGGTCAGGGCCAAGACGCCGACCAAGCCCAGGGCCGCGGCCAGGCCCGTCAGTTGCGCGGCGCGTTCCCCGTCGGAGTCGGCCAGCAGGAGTCCCGCCGTCGCCGGGACGACGGCGGCAACCACGAGGGCAAGTCCCATGAACGTGATCCGACGCAGGGATCGGGGTGAGGTCGCAGCCCCCTCGCGCATGGCGGCCACCGGGGGAATCGCCGAGGCCCGTCGGGCGGGCAGCAGTGCCGAGGCGATCGTCACCAGGAGGCTGGCGCCCAGGGCGAGAGCGATGGTGCCGCCGGTCAGCGTCAGCGGCGCACCTGGCAGGTCCGCACCGAGGGCGCCGATGACCCATCGGAGCAGGAGCGAGACACCGAGTCCACCGAGGAGTCCGATTGCGGCGGCGAGGACGCCGATGATGGCCGCTTCCAGCAGGACGGTGAGTGAGATCTGCGCGCGTGAGGCACCCACGGCGCGCAGGAGCGCCAGCTCACGCGAACGCTGCGCAACGAGCATCGAGAAGGTGTTGAAGATGAGGAACGTCGACACGAAGAGCGCAATCACGCCGAAGGCAAGGAGAAACGTGTTGAAGAACGCAAACCCCTCCTGGATGCGCTGGACGACGTCATCTCGTGCCTGTGCCGCTGTCTCGACGCGAGTCGCCTCGGGAACGAGTGCGGATACCTGAGCCGCGAGTTCGTCCTGGCTCACTCCGGGAAGCGCCGTCACGAGGATGGCGGTGACGGTGCCGGGTTCGGTGAGCACCTCCTGCGCGGTCGGCAGGTCGAAGACCGCGAGCGTGCCTCCGAGTCCTCCGGACAGCCCTCGGGTGACGAGGCCGGTGACGGTGTACTCGCGGACACCTGCGACCGGGGTATCGATGCGCACGGTGGATCCCGGTGACGCGCCACTGTCCTGCGCGGTCGACTCGAGCAGGGCTACCTCACCCGGTCCCGATGGCGCACGGCCCGTCACGAGTGAAACCGCGGAGATAGAGGCATCCCCGACCCAGGAGCGTCCCCGGGCAGGAGGGCCCTCCACTCCGACCGGCGTCCCGTCCGCTCCTAGTACGTAGGCGCCTTCGGCGCTCACGACGCCGACCGCGCCCGCAGCCCCGGGAAGAGCCGCCACCTCCGCCACGAGCGATTCCGGGAGCGTGGCCTGAATGGAGCCGCCATCGGTGGCTCCCGCGCGGACGGTGACGTCGGCACGCGGCTGCGACACCAGGGCGTCGAAGGCCCCCCGGAGAGAGCCGGTGAAGATATTGGTTCCCGCGATGAAGGCTACGCCGAGTGCCACCGTCAGGACGGTGAGGGCGAAGCGCAATCGATGCGCGCGCAGGCTCCTGATGGCGACGCGCAGCATGTCAGCGGGCGCCTCTCGGGGCTGCGAGTTCGCCGATGCGAGCCAGGATCTCCTCGGCAGTGGGGCGTTCCAGTTGTCCGACGACGTGTCCGTCGGCAAGGAAGATCACCCGATCGGCGTGCGAAGCGGCCCCTGCGTCATGCGTCACCATGACGATCGTCTGGTCGAACTCGTCGACGCTCCGCCGCAGGAGCCCCAGGACTTCGGCACCCGATTGGGAATCCAGATTGCCCGTGGGCTCATCGGCGAAGACGATCGCGGGCTTGCTGGCCAGTGCGCGGGCGCAGGCGACCCGCTGCTGCTGACCGCCCGAGAGTTCGCTCGGACGGTGATCGAGGCGGTCGGCAAGTCCCACGGCGTCGATGACCGTGGCCAACCATTCCTCGTCGACTGGCGCGCCTGCGATATCGAGCGGGAGGGTGATGTTCTCCCGGGCCGTGAGCGTGGGGACGAGATTGAACGACTGGAAGACGAACCCGACGGAGTCGCGTCGCACGCGGGTGAGGGCACGGTCGGACAGACCGGTGATGAGGACGTCACCGATATAGACGTCACCTGATGTCGAGGAGTCCAGGCCGGCCAGGCAGTGCATGAGAGTGGACTTGCCCGATCCGGACGGTCCCATGATCGCCGTGAAAGTACCGGGCTCGATGTCGAGGTCGACGGCATCGAGCGCCACGACGCGAGTGTCGCCCTCTCCGTAGATCTTGGTCAGGGCCCGCGCGCGCGCGGCCGGCGGGGCAGCGTCATGCATGGTCACCTCGCTAGCCAACCACCGACCGGCAGCCGCCTCGCACGGAGGGCGGGAGCCCAGTCGATAGCCTCACGGCGTGAACGACGCCCCGGAGACGCTGCGCCCAGGCGACATCGTGCAGCTGACCGACCCCAAGGGGCGTCATCACACGCTCGTGCTGGAGGTGGGTCGGGTCTTCCACACGCACAAGGGCGCACTGGCGCACGACGACATGATCGGTCGATCCGAGGGGATCGTCGTCACCTCCACGGGTGGCACGTCCTATGTGGTGCTGCGGTCGCTCCTCGAGGACTTCGTGCTTGCCATGCCGCGTGGTGCGGCGGTGATCTACCCGAAGGAGGCCGCCCGGATCGTCATGGCTGCCGGTCTTCGACCCGGGTCGAGCGTGATGGAGGCAGGCGCTGGGTCAGGCGCGCTCACGTGCTCGCTGCTCAATGCCGTGGGCCCGACGGGGAAGGTCGTGTCCTGTGAGCGCCGCCCCGACTTCGCCGACGTCGCACGTGCCAATGTCGCACGGTGGTTCCAAGGCACCCCGTCATGGTGGGAACTGCGTGTGGGAGACCTTGCCGAGGTGGGCGGCGAGGGCACATTTGACGCCATGGTGCTGGATCTCCTCGATCCCTGGGAGCACCTCACCACGGCCGCTCATCTGGTGCGTCCCGGTGGCGTGCTGATCTGCTACGTCGCCACCACGACGCAGTTGTCGCGCACGGCCGAGGCGCTCCGCGCGGCCGGGGCCTGGACGGAGCCGCGCGCCGAAGAGTCTCTCGTCCGCACGTGGCATCTGGAGGGCCTGGCTGTGCGTCCGGACCATCGCATGATCGGCCACACGGCGTTCCTCCTCATCACGCGCCGGTTGGCCCCCGGGACGGTTCTGCCGCCCCGGCGAACCCGGCCCGCGAAGGGGGCCTACGGCGAGTCCTCCGCGTCTCCGTGAGGGCATGAACGACCATCCGTGGGTAGGGTCGCTAGCGGGAGGTGGTCATGACCGGCCAGTCGGAGGACCGCGGTGCCATGCCCGGCCGCACCGAGGAGCGGCTGCGCGTGCTCGAGTCGGAGTTGTCGGCTGCCCAGGCGCACAATGGCCGGCTCGTCGCCACGCTGCGCGATGCCCGTGAGCAGATCGTGGCTCTCAAGGCCGAGGTCGATCGACTGGCCGAGCCACCCGGGAGCTACGGCGTCTTCTTAGCGCGGCTCGATGACGGGTCGCTCGACGTCGCTGTCGCCGGTCGCAAGATGCGCGTCGTGGCCAGTCCCGACGTCGATGCCCAGGCGCTGCGCCCGGGTCAAGAGGTCATGCTCAACGAGGCCCTCAACGTCGTCGGCGTCCGGGAATACGAGCGGATCGGCGAGATCGTGATGCTCAAGGAACTTCTCGCCGATGGCGAGCGCGCCCTGGTCATCGGCCGCGCCGATGAGGAGCGCGTCGTCAGCCTGGCCGAGCCACTGCGCGATCGGGTCCTGCGTGCCGGCGATTCGCTTCTTCTCGAGCCACGCAGTGGCTACGTCTTCGAGGTCATTCCCAAGTCCGAGGTCGAGGAGCTCGTCCTCGAAGAGGTACCCGACGTCGACTACGGCGCGATCGGCGGCCTCGGTCGTCAGATCGAAGCGATTCGCGATGCCGTTGAGCTTCCCTACCTCCACCCAGAGCTTTTCCTCGAGCATCGTCTCGCGCCGCCGAAGGGCATCCTGCTTTACGGTCCGCCGGGCTGCGGCAAGACGCTCATCGCCAAGGCCGTGGCCAACTCGCTGGCGAAGAAGGTGGCAGAGCGCACCGGTCAGGAGCAGGGACGGTCGTTCTTTCTCAACATCAAGGGCCCCGAGTTGCTCAACAAGTACGTGGGCGAGACCGAGCGCCACATCAGGCTCGTCTTCCAGCGGGCGCGTGAGAAGGCCTCCGAGGGCATGCCGGTCATCGTCTTCTTCGACGAGATGGACTCGCTCTTTCGCACGCGCGGTTCCGGCGTGTCGAGCGATGTCGAAAACACCATCGTCCCGCAGCTCCTGAGTGAGATCGACGGAGTCGAGGGCCTCGAAAACGTCATCGTGATCGGAGCATCCAATCGCGAGGACATGATCGATCCGGCGATCCTGCGCCCGGGGCGTCTTGATGTGAAGATCAAGATCGAGCGGCCTGACGCCGAATCCGCTCGCGACATCCTCAGCAAATACCTCACGCCCGATCTGCCGTTGCACCCCGATGACGTCGCCGAGAACGGCGGCTCGCTCGAGGCGACCTGCGCCAACATGATCCAGCGCGCTGTCGAGCGGATGTACAGCGAGGACGACGACAATCGCTTCCTCGAGGTCACGTATGCCAACGGCGACAAGGAGATCTTGTACTTCAAGGACTTCAACTCCGGTGCCATGCTCGAAAACATCGTGGCACGCGCGAAGAAATCCGCGATCAAGGACTACCTCGACCTCGGGCAGAAGGGCATCCGCGTCCAGCACCTGCTCAACGCCTGTGTCGATGAGTTCCGCGAAAACGAGGATCTGCCCAACACCACCAATCCCGATGACTGGGCGCGCATCTCCGGCAAGAAGGGTGAGCGAATCGTCTTCATCCGGACCCTGATCCAGGGCAAGCAGGGCACCGAGGCCGGTCGAGTGATCGACACGGTTTCCCACACCGGCCAGTACCTCTGACGACGGGCGGTCCGTGAGCGTCCATCGCGTGATGGGGATCGAGACCGAGTTCGGAATCTCGGTGCCCGGGCATCCGCACGTCAACGCCATGACCACGTCGTCGGCGGTGGTGACGTCCTACAGCGGCATTGCCGTCGGCGACCGCCGGGGTCGTGCACGCTGGGACTTCGAGGAGGAAAGCCCGCTGCGCGATGCGCGCGGTTTCGACATGAGCCGGGCGGAGGCAGATCCCTCGCAGCTCACCGACGAGGAACTCGGACTGGCCAACCTCATCCTGACCAACGGCGCTCGCCTTTACGTCGACCATGCGCACCCGGAGTACTCAACGCCTGAGGTCACCAACCCCCGCGATGCTGTCCTGTGGGATCGCGCCGGACAGGAGATCATGGCTGAGGCGGCCGCCGCCGCGACGCGCGAGGGCCCCTTCACCATTCAGCTGTACAAGAACAACACCGACAACAAGGGCGCGTCTTACGGAACGCACGAGAACTACCTGATGCGCCGCACCACGCCGTTTTCCGACATCGTCCGCGACCTGACGCCCTTCTTTGTGACCCGACAGGTGTTCACGGGTGCCGGCCGTGTGGGCATTGGGCAGGACGGACGCGGGACAGGATTCCAGCTGTCCCAGCGAGCTGACTTCTTCGAGGTGGAGGTCGGGCTCGAGACCACGCTGAAGAGGCCGATCATCAACACGCGCGACGAGCCGCACGCGGACCCCGAGCGGTATCGGCGTCTGCACGTCATCGTGGGCGATGCCAACCTCTGCGAGGCCGCCACCTACCTCAAGCTCGGGTCCACATCGCTCGTGCTGGCGCTGATCGAGGAAAGTGCGCTTGGCGAGGATCTTGTCCTCGCTGATCCCGTTCGCGAGATGCACCTCGTCTCGCACGATCCGACCCTTCGGCATCGGATGAGCCTGCGCGATGGGCGCACCATGACCGCGATCGAGATGCAGCGCATCTATCTCGAGCGCGCCTCGGCGCTCGCTGAGAAGCTCGCCGTCGCTGAGGTGGATCCGCAGACGGTCGATGTACTGACGCGCTGGCAGGCGGTGCTCGATGACCTTGAGACGGATCCACGTCTGGCGTCCGACCGTGTCGATTGGGTGGCCAAGCTCGGGCTGCTCGAGGGGTACCGACGACGCGATGGCCTCGACTGGGATGCGGCTCGCTTGCAGCTAGTGGACCTTCAGTACTCCGACATCAGGCCCGATCGCGGTCTCGCGCTTCGGCTCGAGGCAGCCGGCCGACTTCAGCGGATTACCTCGCCCGAAGAGGTCGCTGACGCCATGGAGCGCCCGCCGAACGACACGCGCGCCTACTTCCGCGGCGAGTGCCTACGCCGGTACGGCGACGCCGTGGCCGCAGCCTCCTGGGATTCCGTCATCTTCGACATCCCGGGCCACGACGCCCTGCAGCGCGTACCCACGCTCGAGCCGGTCCGGGGCACGCGGGATCATGTGGGGCACCTACTCGATGCAGCGGCGTCGGCCGCCGAGCTGCTCGACGCCCTGCGCGAAAGGTGACCTTGATGATCAAGGGATTGGGCGCGGCGGGGTTGGTGGCGATCACGGCGATCGCGGTGCCCTCAGCGGTCGCGAGCCCGGCCCGGGTCGTCAATGGCGCGTCACGGGCGTGCACAGATGCGGCCGTGGGCCACAGCACGATCGCCGTCGTGAAGACGATTCGTGTGGGAAGCGGACCACAGGGTGTGGCCGTCGACAGTGCGGACGACGTGGTCTACGTGACCAATGCAGACTCCGACTCGATGTCCATCATCGATGGAACGACGGCCACCGTGGCGGCAACGGTCGACGGCTTCAGCGAGCCGGTCGGGGTTGCCGTCAACGAGGCAGACGACATCGTCTACGTGGCGAACGCCGACGACTCCAGCGTGGTGAGTATCTCTGGGAGCGGGCGCGGGACCAGGACCACGGTGCCGATCGGGGGGCTCGGCTGGGACGTAGCCGTGGACCAGGACGACGACACGGTCTATGCCACCGCGGCGTTGCCTCAAGGCGACTCGGGCAGCCTGGCAGTCATCGACGGCACGCGGCAGAGCCTGTCCTCGGTCGTTGCTTTCGCTGGTCTGAGTCCCTTAGCCGTGGCCGTCAGCGATCGAAGCAACCGGATCTACGTCACCGGTCAAAACACTGTCGGCGCGGCCGCGCTCGACGGGGTCACCCTGGCCATCGACGACACGATTCCTCTCGTCGGCTCCTACTGGGACGTCGCCATCCACGAGGAGGACGACACCGCGTACTTCCCGAATTACCAGGAGCAGGGGTCCTTCGCCATCGTGTCGGGTCGCACGTCGCAGGTCATGAGCAACGAGCCACTGGCGTGGCCGTGGGGGGTGGCAGTATCTCAAGCGGCCGACCTGGTCTATGTCGCTCGAGGGCCCACTAACACCGTCTCAGTGCTCGATGCCACCACAGGTGCGCAAGCAATCCCCTCCCTTGCCGTGGGCAGATTCCCGATCGCCATCGCTGTCGACCAGTCGGGCCCCAACGTCGGCACGGTCTACGTCGCGAACTCCGATGACATATCGGTGTCCGTGTTGGGATCCGTGCGTCCGTCGTTGACCTCGAGTAGGTCACGCCCGGGATCGAAGTTGGTCGTCGCGGTGGACGCGCCGCAGGCTGACTACGACCTCGCCTCTCGCGCGGTATCCGCCGTGTGCTTCGTGCGCGAGGGTGGTGCCACGGGCACCCTAGGGGGCTCGGTGACCGCGCGTGCGGGCGATCGCTGGGCCGTCACGGTGCCCTCGCGTCTGCGCGGCGGCACCTACCGCGTGGTGGTCACGTTCGACGGGGGGCTCCAGGCCCGCGCCGGACGAATCACGCTTACCCGGTAGTCAGGCGCCTGCCTGCCCGGGTCGCCCGTCTCGCAGGCCGCGGTCGCACCCTCGGACTAGGCTGCCCCCATGAGCACTCAGGGTTCGGAAGGCCAGCGCAGGGCGACGCGCCCCGAGCAGGAGGATGTCGAGGTCGCGCTCCCGGCGGGCTCGGCGCAGCGCGATGCCCTGGACGCTGACGTCGATGCCATCCTCGACGAGATCGATGAGGTCCTCGAGGAGAACGCCGAGGACTTCGTCAAGTCGTTCGTGCAGAAGGGTGGCGAGTGAGCCCGGAGCCATGGCACGGCCGGCTGCCGTCCGCCTTCATGGCGCCCGGTGGATCGTCGTTTGCTGACTTCCTGGCGCTACTCGAAGGCCCACGGCCGGCGTCGCCGCACATGCCCGCGGAGGCCTTGAGCGATGTTCCGCATGCCACCACCATCGTGGCCTTCACCTTCGCCGGGGGCATGGTCATGGCGGGCGATCGGCGCGCCACGATGGGCAACATCATCGCCCAGCGCGACATCGAGAAGGTCTTCCCGGCCGACGAGCATTCGGTGGTCGGGATCGCAGGTGCCGCCGGCATCGCGGTCGAACTCGTCCGCCTATTCCAAGTCGAACTCGAGCACTACGAGAAGATCGAGGGCGTTCCGCTGTCCCTCGACGGCAAGGCCAATCGTCTGGCGGCACTACTGCGCGGCAATCTCGGCTTCGCCATGCAGGGCCTTGCTGTGGTGCCGGTCTTCGGAGGCTATGACCTGGCGGAGGGCAAGGGACGCCTGTTCTCCTACGACGTCACCGGTGGACGCTACGAGGAGCGCGAGCACCACGCCGTCGGATCAGGATCGATGTTCGCCCGAGGATCCTTGAAGAAGCTCTACCGCGCCGGCATGAACGAAGCCGATGCGCTGTCGACGGCAATCGAGGTTCTCTACGACGCGGCCGACGACGACTCGGCGACGGGCGGCCCAGATCTCACCCGTCGAATCTTCCCGGTGATCGCCGTCGTCGATTCCGATGGCGTGCGCGTCATCGCCGAGTCCGCGGTCGAGGGCGTGGTGCAGACGGTGGTGAATGCGCGCATGTCGCAGCCCGATGGCCCGGTGGCGCCACTACCCGGAGGAGGGGCATCGTGACCGTCCCCTTCTACGTCTCGCCCGAGCAGATCATCAAGGACAAGGCCGACTACGCGCGCAAGGGTATTGCCCGAGGCCGTAGCGTCGTCGTTCTGCAGTTCGATGGGGGCATTCTCTTCGTTGCCGAAAATCCCTCGCGGGCCCTGCACAAGGTCTCCGAGATCTACGATCGCATCGCGTTCGCTGCCGTGGGCAAGTACAACGAGTTCGAAAACCTGCGCGTCGCAGGGGTGCGACTTGCGGACCTGCGTGGCTACTCCTATGACCGGCGCGATGTCACGGGTCGCAGCCTGGCCAATGCCTACGCCCAGACACTCGGTGCCATCTTCACCGAGACCGCCAAGCCCTACGAGGTCGAGATCGTGGTCGCCGAGGTGGGCTCGACGGTCGATGACGACCAGCTTTACCGGCTCACGTTCGACGGCTCGGTAGCCGATGAGCGGGGCTTCGTCGCGATGGGCGGCCAGGCCGATGACATCGCGGCGGTGCTTGCCGACGGCTGGCGTCCCGGTCTCGGCCTCGAGGACGGACTCGTGCTTGCTGTGCGCGCCCTGGGGGCGGGATCGGGCACGGCGCCGAGCGCGGGTCAACTTGAGGTGGCTGTCCTCGACCGCAGTCGCCCGCGCCGAACGTTTCGCCGCATCGGATCCGACCGCCTGGCTGAACTGCTCGGCCAGCCCGATCCTGGCCCTGAGCCGCCCGGGGTGCCCGAATCACCGGATAGCGGGGCCTAGGCCGTGGAGCGCCGCATCTACGGGATCGAGACGGAGTACGGCGTCACCTGCACGTTTCGCGGCCAGCGGCGACTCAGCCCCGATGAAGTGGCGCGCTACCTCTTTCGGCGTGTTGTGTCATGGGGACGCAGCAGCAATGTCTTCCTGCGCAATGGCTCGCGCCTCTACCTCGATGTAGGCAGTCATCCCGAATACGCCACGGCCGAGTGTGATGACATCATCCAGTTGATCACGCACGACAGGGCGGGCGAGAGGATCCTCGAAGGCCTGCTCGTCGACGCCGAGCGACGGCTGCACGAGGAAGGCATCGCGGGGGAGATCTACCTCTTCAAGAACAACACCGACAGTGCGGGCAACTCCTACGGCTGTCACGAGAACTACCTCGTCTCTCGTCACGGTGAGTTCCAGAAATTGGCCGACTCCGTCCTCCCGTTCCTGGTGTCTCGTCAGATCGTCTGCGGTGCGGGCAAGGTGCAGCAGACCCCACGCGGTGCCGTCTACTGCGTGAGCCAGCGAGCCGACCACATCTGGGAGGGGGTCTCCAGCGCTACCACCAGGTCGAGGCCGATCATCAACACGCGTGACGAGCCCCATGCCGACGCCGAGCGCTACCGGCGCCTGCACGTCATCGTGGGCGATTCCAACATGAGCGAGACGACCACTTTGCTGAAGGTGGGATCGGCCGACCTCGTGCTCCGCATGCTGGAGGCGGGCGTTGTCATGCGCGATCTCACCCTCGAGAATCCGATCCGGGCTATTCGCGAGATCAGCCACGATCCGACCGGCACCCGGACCGTGCGCCTGGCGAACGGGCGCGAACTCACCAGCCTGCAGATCCAGGGGGAGTACTTCGAGAAGGCGCGCGACTTCGCCGACCGCCAGGGCTACTCCGACGACCCCGGTTCGGTGGTCAGCCGCACGCTCGAACTCTGGGAGCGCACGCTGAAGGCCGTGGAGACCGGTGATCTCAGCCAGGTCGAGCACGATATCGATTGGGTCATCAAGCTCCGACTCATCGAGCGCTACATGGCCAAGCACGGCATGGCGTTGGCCGATCCGCGTGTTGCGCAACTCGATTTGGCTTACCACGACATCACTCGGTCTCGCGGGCTGTACTACCTGCTCGAGCGGCACGGTCGCATCACGCGGCTGACTCATGAGCCGGAGGTACTCGAAGCCAAGTCGGTCCCTCCGCAGACGACTCGCGCACGCCTTCGTGGGGAATTCATCCGCCGAGCCCAGGAACGGCGTCGCGACTTCACCGTCGACTGGGTCCACCTGAAGCTCAATGACCAAGCACAGCGCACCGTTCTGTGCAAGGACCCTTTCGCCAGCGTCGACGAGCGGGTCGACAAGCTGATCGCCAGCATGTGATCCGCGGTCCGCGCCGTGCCGCAGGCTAGGGTGTTGGGATGCGCAACTCCATCGCCCTGATCGGGGCTGTCCTGCTCCTCGCCGCGTGCGGGGGATCCTCGACGCCGAGCGAGTCCTCCTCGTCGGCGGCGCCCACCGAGGCGGCCGGGGCCTGGGCGGTCAGCGACTGCATCCAGATCTCCCCGCCCACAATCACGCCGACCCAGCCGTTGGACTCTGTCGAGCAGGGTGGCGTGGCCACCACCACAGCCGTCGGCATGGCACCCACCGTCGGCATCAGCGAGTCGGCGACACCGGCTACCAGCCTGGTGACGCTGGACGTCGTCGAGGGATCCGGCGATGCCGTGGCTGCCGGTGCGACCGTCACGGTCGACTACTGCGGCGTGGGCCTTGACTCCGGCGCCATCTTCGATTCGTCCTGGTCACGGGGTCAACCGGCCACGTTCCCCCTCGATGGCGTGATTGCCGGATGGCAGGAGGGGATCCCGGGCATGAAGCCGGGCGGTCGCCGCCTACTCATCATCCCCGGCGATCTGGCCTATGGACCCAATCCTCCGCCGGGCAGTGGCATCGGCCCGAATGAGACCCTCGTCTTCGTCGTCGACATGCTGTCCAGCCCCTAACCCCGGAGGAATCGTGACCGACAAGCCTGAGATCGACTTCATCGAGGGTCCGGCGCCCGTCGAACTCGTCATCACCGACCTCGTAGTCGGCGAGGGCACTGAGGCGAAGCCCGGCGACCAGGTCCTCGTCCACTATGTCGGCGTCGACTTCGAGACCGGCGAGCAGTTCGACGCCTCGTGGGACCGTGGCGAGCCCATCCGCTTCCCGCTGGCGGGGCTCATTGCCGGCTGGCAGGAGGGCATTCCCGGGATGCGTGTCGGCGGTCGCCGTCAACTCGTCATTCCTCCGGCCCTCGCCTACGGGGAGTCTGGTGCGCACCGATTGGCCGGGCGCACGCTCGTCTTCGTGATCGACCTGCTCGACGTCGGCTGATCCGAGCGGAGGGGGCGTGCGTACCGATCGCACGGAGCGTCTGCTCAATCTCGTCCTATGTCTGCTAGGCGCGCGTCGTGCCATCTCACGTGCCGACATCCGGCGTGCCGTCCCTGGCTATGACGGCTCCGCATCCGACGACGCCTTCGAGCGGATGTTTGAGCGCGACAAGGACGAACTTCGGGCGATGGGCATTCCGATCGAGACGGTCTTCTCGCCCAATGGCGACGTCGAGGGCTACCGCATCCCCGCCGACGACTACTCGATGCCCGCGGTGTCCTTCACGGGGCCCGAACTCGCCGTCCTCGGGCTAGCCGCGCAGGCATGGAGCGACGCGGCCCTCGGCAGTGCCGCACAAGGTGCCCTGCGCAAGATCGAGGCGGTGGCCGGTGTCCGATCGACGCCCGTCGACCTGGGGATCACCCTGACGGCTCGACCCGGGGTAGGGGAGCAACTTCTGCCCATTCTGTGGGAGGCCATCCGCTCTCGACGTGTCCTGCGCTTCGCCTACCGCGGCCTGCGTGACACCGAATCGGCGCAGCGCACCGTCGAGCCCTGGGGGACAGCGCGCGTTCGCGGTGCCTGGTATCTCGCAGGTCACGATCGCGACCGGGCCGACGTCCGCGTGTTTCGTCTCTCCCGCATCGAGGGGTCCGTCCGTTTCGCCTCGGATGCCGCCGACTTCGAACCCGCGGGTCACGATGATGTGCGAGCGATCATCGAACGCTTGGCCGACGACGAGCCGATGGGAGTGGCCGAGGTTGAGGTGACCTCGGGCGGTGCGCGCCTTCGGATGAAGGCCGACGACCCCGAAGGCACGCCGCTCCGCGTGCCGTACTCGGATGCACGTCAGTTGGTCGCGGACATCGCCGAGCTGGGAGCCGCTGCGCAGGTTCGATCCCCGGATCACCTGCGTATCGCCGTACGCGAGTCGCTCGAGGCCGTCCGGCTCGCTCATGAGGCACCGTCATGAGTGCGACAGCGGCCGAACGACTCTCGCGCCTACTCGCTCTCGTTCCCTGGCTCAGTCACCACCAAGGCGTGTCCATCACCGAGGCCGCCGATCATTTCGGTGTTGCTCCCGACGTACTTGAACGTGATCTCTGGCTGGTGATCTGCTGCGGACTTCCCGGCCATGGGCCTGACCAGTTGATCGACATCCAGTTCTGGGATGACGATGGGCGTATCACGGTCATCGACCCGCAAACCCTCGAACGTCCTCTCCGGCTGACCGTCGCCGAGGCGACGGCCCTCCTCGTCGGACTGCGACTGCTCGCCCAGGTTCCTGGTGGCCATGACCGCGGGGCCATCGCATCGGCCACGTCGAAGTTGGAACGATCCGCCGGTTCGGCACTCGACTCAGGCGATGCGGTCATGGTCATCGACAGCACCTCCGACGAGGTGCGGTCCGTCGTCGACGGTGCACTTGCTCAGGGACGTGCATTGCGTCTCGTCTACGCCGGCGCAACGCGAGATGCGATCACGGATCGAGTCGTCGATCCGCTGGGGATCATCCATCAGGACGGCTACGACTATCTCGACGCGTGGTGCCGCACCGCAGAAGCCCAGCGCACCTTCCGACTCGATCGAGTCCTCTCGGCGCAGATGCTCGCCGAGGCGGCAGCCCCACCCCAGGATCTCCCTCGGGCCACGGCAGCCCCAGCGGCAGGTCAAGCGGTGCGTATCGCCTTCACCGAGGCGGGGGCGTGGATCGCGGATTCGTTGGCCCTCGAGGACGTTCACCGCGAGCCGGGCCGCGGGGGCCAGGCGACACTGCACGCAGCCGACCCCTCGTGGCTGGTCAGGCTTGTCCTCGGCCAAGGGGGCGACCTGGTCATCCTCGACCCACCGGATCTGCGCGCTCAGGTGGCGGCGGCCGCGCGCGAGGCACTCGAACCGCACTAGGGGGGCGCATGGCCCGGCGGTGGGGGTTACCATGGCGGTGCCGGCACGTCGTTAACTCCGGCCCAGGCGAAAGGCGGACGGGATGCCCTTCAATCTTCGAGGGCCCGAGATCCTCATTCTCATCCTCATCATCCTGCTTCTCTTCGGGGCCAAGCGGCTGCCCGACGTGGCCCGCGGACTCGGGCGCTCGCTGCGCATCTTGAAGTCCGAGACGCGCGAGATGCAGGGCGAGACCCCCGATGCGCCCGCGGCGGTGGAGGCCACCGGAACCCCGGCGGCTGCGCCGCTACCCCCGGCACCCCAGGCCGCCGACGCGGCGCCGCCCGCGACGCACAGCGCCGCACCGGCACCCGCGCCGCAGCCGGAGCGCACCGAGTCCTGACCGGTGGCCGCGCCACCTGATACCAGCCCCCCGAAGCGCCGTCGCGGGGGAGCCGCGGACTCCGAGTCCGCGATGCCACTGGTCGAACACCTGCGTGAACTTCGCTCGCGCTTGGTCAAGGCCAGTCTGGCGATCATCGCGGGGATGGTGGTCGGCTGGATCTACTACGCCGACATCTTCGCCTGGCTGTCGGCGCCCTTCGAGGCCGTCGTCGCCCAGGCGCAGGCCGAGGGACGCGAAGTCACCCTCGCACTCACCGGTGTTGCCGATCCGTTCGTCCTGCAGTTGCAGGTTGCGGCCGTGACCGGACTCTTGCTCTCTTCGCCGGTGTGGCTCTATCAACTGTGGCGCTTCGTCACGCCCGGTCTTCGCAGGAACGAGCGCCGATGGGCCATCGGATTCGTCGCCGCGGCGGTACCCCTCTTCGCGCTCGGAGTGGCGCTGGCCTACGTCGTGCTGCCGTATGGCCTGGAGATCCTCTTCGGATTCACGCCCCAAAACGTCGAAAACATCGTCTCGGTCGATCGCTACCTGTCGTTTTTCATCCGCATGGTCATCGTCTTCGGGGTGGGGTTCCTAGCCCCGCTGATGCTGGTGCTGCTCAACTTCGCCGGGATCCTCACCGGCAAGAAACTGCTGTCGTGGTGGCGGTGGATCATCTTCGCCGTGTGCATCTTCGCTGCCGTGGCAACCCCCACGGGTGATCCCATCAACATGATCCTGCTGGCGGCCCCGATCCTGATGCTCATGACGCTGGCCATCCTGGTGTGCCTGGGCAACGACCGACGCCGTGCGCGTCGCCTCGGCCCGACAGCGGACTTCGACGCCTGGGACGACGACGAGGCATCTCCCCTCGACGCCACAGAGACCAACTGACCGCATGAGCGACATCACGATCGTCGTCAATCCGACCTCCGGCGGCGGTCGGGCTGCTAGGGCGCTTCCCGCCTTCGTGGGTGCCCTGCAAACCGGTGGCGCTCGAGCCGTTGTTCGAGCTTCCCGCGACTCGGACGACCTTCGACGGATGGTGGCCGAGGCGCGGGACGCCGGGGCACGGATGGTCGTCGTTGCGGGCGGCGATGGAACCTTGCACCACGCGGTTCAGGAACTCGCCGGATCTCCCACAGCCCTAGCCATCTTGCCCATCGGCACGGGCGACGACAACGCCCGAACGCTGGGGATTCCCCTCAAGGATCCTGCGCGGGCCGCAGGTGCTGTCCTGGGTGCTCACGTGCGCACCATCGACCTCGGCGAGGTGACGGCGGCTGATGGCACGCAGCGGTATTTCCTGGGTGTGCTGTCGGCCGGATTCGACTCCTTCGTCAATGAGCGTGCCAACCGGATGCGGTGGCCGAGGGGGAAGGCCCGCTACGTGGTGGCCATCGCCGGCGAGTTGCGCACGTTCCGTCCGGTGGAATACACCGCCGCGCTCGACGGCCGAGAGGTGCGCGACGGCGCAATGCTCGTGGCCGTCGGCAACGGCATCTCCTACGGTGGCGGCATGAAGGTGTGTCCGGGTGCGGTGCCCGATGATGGTCTCCTCGACATCACGTGGCTGCATGCGGTGAGCACCCCCACGTTCATTCGCGTGTTTCCCTCGGTCTTCTCGGGCAGCCATGTGGACAAACCCTTTGTCTCGACCTATCAGGCTCGCGAGATCTCCCTCGATGCCCCGGGGCAACTCGCCTATGCCGACGGTGAGCGGATCGGTCCCCTCCCCATCAGCATCCGAGCATGCCCCGGCGCGCTGAGCGTCGTCGTGCCCGCACCCGCCCCGTAGTCTGGGCGGGTGCGTAGCCCCGCAGAGCGTCACGCCGCGGCTCGCGACAGGGCTCGCGACCCCCTCACGACCTTCCGGTCCGGATACGACTTCCCGCTGGACGCCTTCCAGGAGACGGGGTGTCGTGCTCTCGCGGACGGCCGCAGCGTGCTGGTGGCTGCGCCGACGGGTGCGGGCAAGACGGTGGTGGGGGAGTACGCCGTCCACCT
>NBNH01000355.1 GCA_004379115.1 Actinomycetales bacterium mxb001 | reverse complement strand
CGATTTTGAACTCACCATCAGTGAGAATCACAAGCCACTTCAGCTCGGCATCGCTGGCCAGCAAGTTGTCGGCCGCCGTGGTAACGGATCGCCAAGGCGTGGAGGCACCCTTCAAGTCCATGTCATGTATCTGAGCCACACGACTGTCACGGTCATCCGCACCATTGAGGGTTAGCGTCGGTACCGTCGGGGAATCAGCCGGCCCATAATCGCTCATCCGATAGACGGCTAGTTGGTCATTCGGTCCGAGCAGGGCACTGAAGACTTCCAGCGAGTACTTTGCGATCGACCAAGTGGTCGATGGAACTACGTTGCCATCGGCATCAATGTCCGCGAACATGCTGCCGGACTCATCAAGCACGAGATTGATTTGCCTCGTGGGCGCCGGGATGGGTGTCACATCCGGTCCACACTTCACCGCGTCATCTGCGGCGGCGGGTGAAGCCTGCGTCTCCTGGTCCAATGACGATTGGCTGGCGGTACAGGCCGCCAACAATGCGCAACTGATGAAGGCCGAGACCATCAACGCCAGAGCGCCGCGCTTCATCAAGCCACCCTGAGTGCTCGCTTTCCGCGCGCGCCACCGCGAGTGTTCACCCAGAGCTGCGCTCAAGGCAACACGCGTCGAGCCGCGATCACCTACATCGCGGAGAGATTCCCCCGTCACTACCTGTCCCCCTCCGGAGGGCTGAATGTTACGGATGGGACGCACCAGCCGGAGGAGTAATTGGGAAGGCCGTTAGCCGTTCGTGATCGATCGGTGAAGCGGAAGAAATTGCTCATCAGAATTGAGTTTCAATTGATATCGCCCAATAGTTGGTTCACGAACTCAAGAGTCGCCGCGAACGTCGTCCAGCGCACGCGCCTAGGTTCGCCGACCGCCAGCGCATCATCGCCGACAAGTTGATTGCCTATGCTTCACCAGACTGTTGGTAAACGACCAAGCCGACCGCCGGAAATGAACTTCCACTGGAGGGCATGATGAGCGCAAGGCCACGAGTCCTCCTCACTTCGTTCGGTCTAGTGTTTATCTTGGCAGCGTGTTCCGCGGGTGACAACGCCCTGCCTGGCCCGGAAGCCACCGAGGTGTTTTCTTCTTCCCCGGGTGCTTCGGCTACTTCGACGCCATCTCCTACCGCCGCGCCCCGTGAATCGGGTCCTACATCCAAGACTCCGACTCCCGAATCAACGGCGCCTTCAGGCCCAACGTCCTCTTCGAAGGGAGAGTTAAGGGAGAAGGAAGCGAAGGGGGCCGAGCCAGTCGCTCCTCAGTCGCAGTGCGATCCCAACTATGGAAGTGCCTGCGTGCCCATCTCTTCCCTAGACCTGGATTGCCCGCAAGTGGCCCAGATGGTGATCGTGATCGGCGAGGACATCCATCGGTTTGACGCCGATGGCGATGGCCGCGGTTGCGAGTCCTACGGCTAACCGCGGTCGGGCGCATTGATGCGCCGAGCTATCTCCTTCGCTGTGGACTCCTCATCCGACATTCGCAACACCTGAGCGAGGCTGAGCCAGTAGGTCCAGTCCACCGGCAACTCCGCCATGAATTGCCCGGTCGCATCGGTGCTCACTGGGAGCACGGGCACCTTGCGGTCGATAGCGATGCTCACTTCGCGTCTCACGTGCGGCGACTCGATACTCGCTGGCGAGAGGAGCACCAGAAGGTACTGCGCGGAAGTCACCGCACGCACAATCTCCGCTGCATAGTTCGCTCCCACCGCGACGTCGCGACTTGCCAGCCACGTGCCAACACCCTGAGCCTCGAGTGCCTCGCTCAACCGGAGCGCTAGTTCACCATCCTGGGTCGCATGACTGATGAAGATGACGTCGGGCGTCGTGGGCTCTGGATCACTTGCGGCCACCGTTTCCGCGGCCGCGGCCACGATGGAAGGAGACTCAGAGGGAGGAGGTGCGGCCGCCGGAGACTGGGAAGAGGCTGGGTCGACACCTGCTGCTGAGGGCACCGCTCCACTGTCAACGCCATGTGCCGTCGTTGCCTGACTGGATGCCGTGACGGGTTGGGCCGCGACTGCTGAACGTGAGCGGAGCACTCCAGTCCGCGCTGCGAGATCGTGCGGGCCCTGCTTTGTCTTACTCGCAGCCGTGATGATCAGCCACACGAAGACAGTCACTCCGCAGGCGAAGCTGGCTGCGAGGACGATGGAACGCAAGAGCGCAGCCCCCCAAGGAAGACGCTGTGAGCCGGTCGGTATGTGAACCAGGCACAGCCCGAACGCCATCATTCCCAAGCTTCGACCGCGGAACCGATAGAAGAGCGTGAAGTAGCCTAGAAAGGCAACCGTAGGAGCGACCACCAGGCCGAGCACACCGCCGAGGGGATTCGACTGGACCTGCGGATCCGAGCTACCAGGAAACGCGATAGCGATCGGGATTATGAGCAAGAACCAAATGAACGCAATTACGATGACGTCAATCACGTATCCGGCCACTCGAATAGCTGTCGAAGCCACTGGGCGCGGATCCCACTGAGCGCCGTCCCAGTACGCGATGTTCGATGGAGGTACATCAGCAGGGTAGATACCTGGAGCCCGCCCACGTGCGGACGCTTGTTGTGTGTCAGCCACAGCTATCCCCCGAATCCCCTGCCGAAACGCTCGAGACCTAGCGTAGATGCCTTCGCGGGCGATCGCATTCAGACTCGTCTCGTGACCTTGACGGTGGTATCGGGATGGACACGCGATCTACACGGGCCTGACGCTCCGGTCGTAGCTTGTGGCGAACCACGAGCTCGTCTCTTGGAGCGCCTCCTTCCCCACCTCGCGCACGACGTCCTGCACGGCAGTCACGACGTCAACA
>NBNH01000354.1 GCA_004379115.1 Actinomycetales bacterium mxb001 | reverse complement strand
GAGTCGCCGCAGGCGCACGAGCCCGTGGCGTTGGGGTTGTCGATCGTGAAGCCCTGCTTCTCGATGGTGTCGACGAAGTCGATGGTGGCGCCGCCCAGGTAGGGAGCGCTCATGCGATCGGTGACGACGCCCACGCCGCCGAAGTCCTTGGTGACATCGCCGTCGAGGGAGCGGTCGTCGAAGAAGAGCTGATAGCGCAGGCCGGAGCAGCCACCGGGCTGGACCGCAATGCGCAGGGTGAGGTCCTCGCGGCCCTCGGCCTCGAGCAGCGCCTTCACCTTGGACGCCGCGGCATCCGTCAGGACGATGCCGTCGCCGGTCGTGGTCTCCGCGGTCATGGTTCCTCCTAGCCCGGTGTGTCTCCCCATCATCCACGGGGAGCAGCCCCTGTGCCAACACGACCCACCCGCGGGGTATTCCAGGCCTCGCCCAGAGCCGATGTCGCCTCCCGGTGGGAGACTGGGGGCATGGCGTTCACCGAGCCCGCGCCCACGCCGCTCGCCCTGCTCCTGCTGGGCCACGGCGCCGACCCGGGCAGCGAGCGCGGCGTCGAGTGCCCGGGTGACCTGCCCCCCGCCAGCGATCCCGACCTGGTGGCGCGCGCCGCGGCCGCCAAGGCCGCGCTGGGCGATCGTCTCTACATCCTCGGCCACCACTATCAGCGAGACGAGGTCATCCAGTTCGCCGATACCACCGGCGACTCGTTCAAGTTGTCGCAGCAGGCGGCCGCGCATCCCGAGGCCGAGTTCATCGTCTTCTGCGGCGTGCACTTCATGGCCGAGAGCGCCGACATCCTCACCGCCGACCACCAGCAGGTGATCCTGCCCGATCTCGCCGCCGGGTGCTCGATGGCCGACATGGCCGCGATCCACCAGGTCGAGGCCGCCTGGGATGCGATCACGGCGGCTGGCCTCGCCGACACCACGATCCCGATCACCTACATGAACTCCGCCGCCGACATCAAGGCGTTCACCGGGCGCAACCACGGATCGATCTGCACCTCGAGCAACGCCAAGCGGTCGCTGGAGTGGGCGTTCGAACGCGGTGAGCGCGTACTGTTCCTGCCCGACCAGCACCTGGGCCGCAACACCGCCGTACGCGACCTCGGCCTCTCGCTCGACGACTGCGTCGTGTGGGATCCCCACCGGCCCACGCTCACCGCCGATGAACTGCGCGCGGCGAAGATGATTCTGTGGCGTGGCCACTGCTCCGTGCACGGCCGCTTCACCGCCGCGAGCGTCGACGACGTGCGCGAGCGCGTGCCCGGCGTGCAGGTCCTCGTGCACCCGGAGTGCCGCTACGAGGTGGTCGAGAAGGCCGACCTCGTCGGGTCGACCGAGTTCATCATCAAGGCCATCGCCGACTCACCTGCTGGCAGCGCGTGGGCGGTCGGCACCGAGCTCAACCTCGTGCGCCGCCTCGCCCTGCGACATCCCGACAAGACGGTGGTGTTCCTCGATCGCGACGTCTGCTTCTGCTCGACGATGAACCGCATCGACCTGCCCCACCTGGTGTGGGCGCTCGAAAACCTGGTCGACGGCCGCGTGGCCAACCGCATCACCGTCGACGACGACACCGCGCACTGGGCGCGTGTCGCCCTCGATCGCATGCTGGCCCTGCCCGGCGTCGGCGCGAAGGACTAGGCCTCCCACGCCTCCCTCCGCGCTCAGGTGAACGCCAGCGGGTCTATTCGGCCGATTTCCCGCCAATAGACCCTGTTGGATTCACCTGAGCGACGTGGGTGGCGCGAAGGACTAACTCATCCCGGGGGCGTCCCACACCGGGAACCACCGCGACAGGTCCGTTTCCCACGGCAGCTCGCCCTGCACGAGGTCGCGAATGCGCAATTCCGTCACGGAGTCGCGCCGCTCCTCCGCCTCGGGCGCGAAGGGATAGAAGGTGCCGCGCTTGAAGAGGTAGACGAGAGCGACCATGCGCCCCGCAGGATCGCGGAAGGGCACCAGCGTGCACAGCAACTGCGGCCCGAAACCGTGCTCCGCGAGCGTGATGTTGACCGCGTGCAGGTCGGTGACGACGGCCGAGACATCGGGTGGATCGGTGTCGACGACGAGCCAGGTGTAGCCGAAGTGGTCCTGCACGACCTTGATCGGCGGGCCGCCATCGGCATCGAGCAGGGCCCGCACCTCGGCCTCGATATCGGCGAACGCACGGCCCTCGGCAGCGCGGAACGCGACCGCACCCTGCCCGGTCGGCACGAGGTCGAGCGACACCTGCAGCGTGATCGCTGCCGTCGGCACCGCGAAGAGCGCGTCGAGGTTGGGACCGCGCGCCTTGCGGCGACCGAAGAGGCCGTCGAGCACGCCCACTAGCGCTGGCCGAGGTCGGCGGCGATGCGCGCGAGCTGGTCGAGTCGCTTCTGCAGGGGCGGATGCGTGGACATCAAGGTCTCGAGGCCGAAGCCCCCGCCACCGCCCTTGGAGAAGGCCGGCACGAACGCGAACGACGCCACCGGCTCCATCTGGCGCAGATCGCGCGTGGGGATCGCACCCATCTCACCCGTCACCTTCTGCAGTGCACGCGCCAGGGCCGTCGGCTGTCCGGTCACGTAGGCCGCCCCGCGGTCGGCGCCGAGCTCGCGATAGCGCGAGAGGGCGCGGATCAGCAGGAACGAGATCAGGTAGACAAGGACGCTGACCACCATGACGACGAGGAAGACCAGAGCGGTGTTCTGATCGCGACGATCGCGCATCATCGAGCCCCACATCGCCGAGCGCACCATGAAGCCGGCGAGGATGGCCGAGAACGACGCGATCGTCATGACCGTCACGTCCTTGTGCGCCACGTGCGACAACTCGTGGGCCAGCACGCCCTCCAGCTCATCGCGATCCAGGCGGCGCAGCAGACCCGTCGTCACCACCACGACGGAGCGCTTCGCGGTGCGGCCGGTGGCGAAGGCGTTGGGGGCGTCGTTATCGGCGATGGCGATGCGCGGCTTCTCCATGTCGGCCATCGCGCACAGCCGGTCGACCAGGCCGTGCAACTGCGGTGCCTGCTCGGGCGTGACCACATGCGCCCGCATCGCGGCCATGGCCAGGGAGTCGGAGAACCACCACTGGGCGAGTAGGAGTCCACCGGCAATGAGCAGGACGGCGATGGCGCTGACGCCGAGCGAGTACATGACCGCGGCCAAGATGACGTAGAGCAGGCCGAGGCCGAACATCGTGCCGAACATGCGAGCGGTGAGCCCGCGGTCAGTGCCGTAGCGAGTGCGTGCCATGTGGAAGCGACCGTCCCCCGTCAGGCGCCAGCGTTCCTAGGCCTTGCCGCCCTCGATGGCACCGCCGCCGCCACCCGGGCCGAGCTCGAGGCGCATGGCCTCGAGCTCCTTGTCGACCTGGCTTTGGTTGGCCATGCGCTCGAGTTCGAGGGTGAGGTTGTCCTTGCCGGAGCTCGACACGTCTTCGAGGGCACCGGACGCCACGAGTTCGTCGATCGCGCCCGCGCGCGCCTGCATCTGCGCCGTCTTGTCCTCGGCACGCTGCACGGCCAGGCCGACATCGCCCAGTTCGTCGGAGATGCCGGCGAAGGCCTCGTTGATCTTGGTCTGCGCCTCGGCCGCCGAGTAGGTCGCCTTGATGGTTTCCTTCTTGGTGCGGAAGGCCTCGACCTTGGCCTGCAACTGCTGCGAGGCGGCGACGAGCTTGTCCTCCTGGTCCTGCAGCTGGGCGAGCTGAGCCTGCAGGTCGGCGATCTGAGTCTGCAATCCGCTCTTGCGGGTCAGGGCCTCGCGGGCGAGGTCCTCGCGGCCACCGGCGAGCGCGGCCTTGGCCTGCTCGCTGAGCTTGTTGGTCTGCTGGGCCAGGCTCTGGATCTGCAGTTCGATGCGCTTGCGGCTCGTGGCCACGTCGGCGACGCCTCGGCGTACCTTCTGCAGCAACTCGAGCTGCTTCTCGTAGGAGTAGTCCAGGGTCTCGCGCGGATCCTCCGCCTTGTCGAGAGCCTTATTGGCCTTCGACTTGAAAATGAGCTTGAAGCGCTGCCAGAGACCCATGAGTCCTCCCGATCCAGGATGTCCCCTCCAGACTAGGGGGCCACCGGGTGAGTGCGCTCCCCGGATCGACAGCCACAGGTCAGGACCGCCGGGTCGAGGGCCGCGTGACGCCACGACGTGACTCGCTAGATTGGCGGCATGTTCGGTCGAAAGCCCGCCGCGGATCCGGAGCCCGTCGAAGAGACCTCCACGGGCTCGGGCAAGGGACGTCCGACCCCCAGTCGCAAGGAAGCCGAGGCCGCTCGGAAGCAGGCCCTCAAGGTGCCTAAGGACCCCAAGGCCGCGAAGAAGGCCGCCCGTGAGCGCGATCGCGACGCCCGCGCCGCTCAGCGCGCGGCGCTCATGGCGGGCGATGAGCGCGCCCTACCCGCGCGCGACCGAGGCCCCGCACGCAGTTACACGCGCGACTTCGTCGACAGCCGCTACACGATCGCCGAGTACTTCATCTTCATCGCGCTGGTCGTCCTCGTCATGGGCTTCATTCCCAATCCGGCCGTTCAAGCCTTCGTGTCAATCGGGTGGATGGCCCTGGTGGCAATCGTCGCGTTCGACGAGGCGTTCCTGCTCATTCGACTCAACGGCAAGTTGCGCAAGAAGTTCCCCGACAAGGCCGAACGCAAGGGATGCCTGTGGTACGCCGCATTGCGTACGCTGCAGTTGCGTCGGTTCCGCTTGCCACCGCCCCGCGTGAAGCGCGGCGAACTGCCCGTCTAGTTGCCGACTGCCTAGGCGGTCGGGTGCAGGCTCATCGGCCCGTAGACCTGACGCTCGTCCTCATAGAGCACGACCGCGTCGACTCCGCCGTCGAGGAGCTCGCGCCAGGACTCCCCCAGCCAGGTCTCGGCATCGGCCTGCGTGGGGAAAGGGTCGAGCACGGCGGCCGGCGGCAGCGAGGCCGCCGGGGTGCCCTGAAGGTCGGTGAAGATCCATGTCCAGCCCATGGCCCGACGGTACGCCGAATCGGTGCGCGGCGAGCCCCCTTTGACTCGGCTCGGTCCCGCGTGGTCGGATGAGGCCACAACTGAACAGACGCGCCTGATATCCAGGGGAAGCCGGTGAGAATCCGGCACTGACCCGCAACCGTGAGCCGCCTGCGCGGCAAGTCGGAGCACCTGGCGGGCGCGAGCGCCTAGTGGACGCCAACCGGCATCCACCCCGTCGAGGTCTGCGGGGCGTGGCAGCTACTCCAGGGACACGTGTCCTTTGAAGCGGCCCCATCGCCAAGTAGGTCGCTCACCCTGGAGTACGCGTGAAGTTTCGAGTGGTTGGCTCTGCCATCGCTTGCGTGCTGGCCATTGCGGTCAGCACTCCCCCGGCCGTCGCTGCACCCGCCAACGACGCCGGCCTGTTCGGCTCGGCGGATCCGACGTACGACGGCGTCTACCGCCAGTCGTACGCGCTCATGGGGCTCGCGGCCGCCCAGGCGGAGGTGCCCGACAGCGCGATCGACTGGCTCATCGACCAGCAGTGCGCCGACGGCTCGTTCATGGGCTACCGCCCCGACACGGCGGTGCCGTGCCCCCCTTCGGATCCGGCGAACTTCACCGGCCCCGACACCAACTCCACCGCGCTCGCACTGGCCGCCCTGGTCATCGTCAGCAACGGCCAGGACGCCGAGTCCGCGGCATTTGCGGCCCAGGACTGGCTGCGTCAGCAGCAGACCTCGGGCGGCGGCTTCCCGTACTACCCCGGGGGCAAGGCCGACACCAACTCCACCGGGCTGGCGCTGGCCGCGTTCGGACTCGTCGACGGAACCCAGCGCATCAAGCAGCGTGCCGCAGCCTTCCTGCGCCGCCACGTCTACGGATGCGCGACCGAGCCGCAGCAGATGGGCGGACTGCCCTACATGGCCGGCAGCCTGCCCGATGCACTGTCGACGACGCAGGGACTGCTCGGACTCGCCGACGCCTTCATCGTGCGCGAACGCACGCAGCGCAAGGCCGCTCCCGCGATGACGTGCGGGGCAGGCGATCGCGCCACTGACCCCAAGGACGCGACAGCGCGCTGGATCGCCGCGCAGATCACGACGTCCGGCGGTTCACTTCCCGATGCCTTCTCGCCAGAGGAGGCGGACTGGAACTCCACCGCCCTCGGCGTCATCGGTCTGGTGGCGACGCGCACGTCGGGTCGGGCGACCGGCCTCGCCATCGCGGCACTGCAGGAGAACGCGGCGTCCTACATCAGCGATGGCACCACTGATCGGCCCGCCGCGCTCGGCACCCTCCTCCTCGCCGCCGTGGCCTCGGGCGAGGATCCGCGCGAATTCGGCGGTGTCGACCTGCCCCGACGACTCCTCGCGACACTGCAGGGCTGAGCGGCAGGCGACTCGACATGACGAAGCGAATGGCACTGGCGGCGGCGATCATGGCCGCCAGTGCCGTCGCGCCCGTCGCCCTGGCCGCCCCGGCGCACGCGGCGGCCTATCGCTACTGGTCGTACTGGCTGGGATCGGACGGCGAGTGGTCGTTCTCCAACGTGGGCGCGTCGTCGCGGACACCCGCGGACGGCACCGTCGAGGGTTGGCGATTCTCCGTGAGCGGTGTGGCGGGCAACGACCGTCCGTCATTCGCGCCGGACTTCGACACCGTGTGCGCCGATACGCCGGCGCAGGAGGGTCGCAAGCGGGTGGCCGTGATCGTCGACCCGGGGCTTGCCGAGGATGGCCCCGATGGCGAGCAGCCGCCCGGTGCGTGGGCTCTGTGCGTGGTCGCCGAACCGCGCGCGACCGGCTACGACGTGCTGCGCGCCGCCGCGCCAGTGCGCGTCGACAGCGGGCTCATCTGTGCCATCGGTGGCTACCCGGCTCGCGAGTGCGCGGTCGTGATCGATACACCCGATCCCACGCCCAGTCCGAAGCCGAGCAAGACGCCCAGGCCTTCGACGTCATCGCAGCCCACCCCAACACCCACGCCATCAGCGACGTCGACGCCGTCACCCGCGCGAACACCGTCGAAGAACTCGGCATCGCCATCCGCCGTCGCGGTGGCCGCGAGCTCCACGCCGTCGCCGCGAGCGAGTGCGCCGTCGAGCGTGGCGCCCACGTCCGCCAGCCCCACTCCAACGCCATCACCGTCGCTGTCGGTGCTCGCCGGACCCGTCGTGCCGGGCGACAGTGGCGGAGGCAGTCCCCTCATCGCGGGTGCCGCGGTCCTCGGGATCGGCGTACTCGGCGGTGCAGCCGTCGTCATGATGCGCCGGAGGCCGATGTGATGGCGCGCATGCTGCACCCGGGTGCCTGGTGGCTGTGGGCCGCCGGCCTGGCTGTCGCGGCCTCGCGCACCAACAATCCGCTCCTGCTGCTGCTGATCATCGCCGTGGCGGGCTATGTCGTCGCCGCCCGGCGGCCGATCGCGCCGTGGTCGCGGTCCTTCGCGGTGTTCCTGCGCATCGGCCTCATTGTCATTGCCATCCGCGTGGTGTTCCAGGTCATCGTCGCCGCACCCATCGGCACGACCGTGCTGTTCACGCTTCCGTCGGTGATGCTGCCGGAGTTCCTCGCGGGCGTGCGACTCGGCGGCCCGGTCACCGCCGAATCCCTGCTCGCGGCGGTGTATGACGGCCTGCGACTGGCCACGATCCTGGCCTGCGTCGGCGCCGCGAACTCCCTGGCCTCCCCCGCGCGATTGCTCAAGGCCGTGCCCGCAGCGCTCTACGAGTTCGGCGTCTCGGTCGTCGTGGCGGTCACGTTCGCACCGCAGCTCGTCGCCGACCTCGATCGCGTACGCGCGGCGCGGCGCCTGCGCGGCCGATCCGAAGGCGGTGTGCGAGGAGCTGCCGGTGCGGCCGTGCCCGTGCTCGAGGGCGCACTTGAGCGCTCCGTCGCGCTGGCTGCCGCGATGGACTCCCGCGGCTACGGCCGCCAGGCCGAGCGTTCGCCCAGCATGCGTCGATTCACCACGGCCGCGCTACTCATCGGCCTCGTCGCGGCCGTGGTCGGGGTCTACGGGCTGCTCGATGCCGCGGCACCGGCCTATCTCGGCCTGCCGATGCTGCTGCTCGGGCTCGCGTGCGGCATCACCGGATTTGCCCTGGCCGGACGACGTTCGACGCGCACGCGCTACCGGCCTGATCCGTGGACGTGGCCGGAGTGGGCAGTCACGGCGTGCGCCATCGTCACCGCGGGCACATTCCTCGTCGCCGGCGCCATCGGCATGACCGGACTCATGGCGCCCGTGGATCCCCCGGCCTGGCCCGCGGTCCCGCCGATCGCGGTGCTCGGCATCCTGGTCAGCGTGCTGCCCGCTGTCATCACCCCGCCGGTCCCGCGCCCTCGCTCGGTGCCGGTCGCTCGCGAGGTGGTGCCCGCATGATCCGCTTCGACCACGTCACCATCACCTACGACGGCGCTCAGTCACCCGCTCTCGTCGA
>NBNH01000353.1 GCA_004379115.1 Actinomycetales bacterium mxb001 | reverse complement strand
CGAACGCCCCGCGCGGGCGACGGCACCGGGCACGGCGGGACCGGCGTCGATGAGCACGTGATTGCCGAGCAGTGCAGCGGTCGGCAGGCGCACGTCGCCACGCGTTCGTGCATCCGCGCACGACAGGCACGCGCAGAACGGACTCGGCCATCCGTCGGCCGCTCCCGTGCCCAGAAGCAGGACCTCCATCACGTGCGGCTCTCGGCGAGCGGAGCAGACGGCGCAATGAACTCGACGGTGGGCAGGAAGTTGGCACGCCGTGCCGTGCGTCGCAGCGCGGTGAGCACGGGTCGACCGACGAGCACGATGAGCACGGCGGTGAGGACTCCACGGGGGATGTCCCAGCCGAGGGAGGTGACCAGGGAGAAGGCCAGCCAACGGGCGAGGTTCTCCGACATCGGCGCCCCGGGCGCGAACAGGATTCCCCCGTTGTAGGAGGCGGCCTCGAGCCCGCTGAGGAACGGCCAGAACCACAGGTTCATCACCAGGCCATAGGCCATGGACGCAACCATGCCGTAGGCCGCGAGCATCGTGATCTCGGGCTTTCCGCGCAATTGCGGAAGGAGGCCGGCGACGCACCCGACCCACGCGGCCGCGATCATCTGGAAGGGCAGCCACGGTCCGACGCCGCCGGTGATGAGCGCTGATGACGCGAGGGACAGCGACCCCAGCGCGAAACCGAATCCGGGACCCAGTGCGCGACCGCCGAGGATGATGACGAACCAGATGGGTTCGAGGCCCGCGGTGCCGGCGCCGAGCGGACGCAGTGCTGTCACGACGGCAGCGAGTACGCCGAGGATCGCGATCGATTTCGCGTCCATCCCTCCCTCCGCGATCTGCGCGAGGACGACGAGCAGCACCAGCGGGATGACCGCGGCAAAGATCCAGGGGGCATCGGAGGCGTGCGCGACCGCGGTCGAGCCGGGCTCGGCCAGGAACGGCCAGCCGAAGGCGAGGAGCCCCACCACGGTGGCGAGCCCGACCGCCGCCCACGACCACGGGCCCATGGGCACGGCGCGGTTCATCCGGCGACCCCCAGCGCGGCGGCCACCGCGGGAACGGTGAGCGGCACGCGCTCCCCGGGACGCGTCGCGAGCACCTTCGCTACCTGCGGGGCGAAGAGCGGCGAGCCCACGACGACCTGAGGCGTCGGTCCATCGGCCACGACCTCGCCGTCGGCGAGTACCACGACGCGCGTGGCCACGTCAGCTGCGAGTTCGACGTCGTGCGTGGCGATGACGACCGCGTGTCCGCGCTGGGCGAGATCGCGCAGGATGCTCGCCAGCCGGGCCTTGGTCGGGTAGTCGAGACCGCGCGTGGGCTCATCGAGCAGGAGCACGGCCGGCTGCGCCACCAGCACGATCGCCAGTGCGAGGGTGAGGCGCTGTCCTTCGGACAGGTCACGCGGATGCGTCTGCGAGTCGATCTCGGGTGCGAGCTCGGCGAGGAGCGCGGCGGTGCTGCCCTCGGCGCATCCGGCGTCACGGTCGGCGTCTCGGCACTCGGCCGCCACGGTGTCGCGACTGATGAGGTCGGCGGAGTCCTGGGGGACGAGCCCGATGCGGCCGATCAGCTTGGGGCCGCGCAGCGTGGCCGGGTCGAGGCCGGCGATGCGCACGGTGCCGGCATCGGGTCGCCGTAGTCCCACGAGCGTCGACAGCAGCGTGGACTTGCCGGCGCCATTGCGGCCCATGAGCGCGATGACCTCGCCCTCGGACACGTCGAGCGTGATGCCTCGCAGTGCGGGAATGGGCCCGTAGGACGCACGCGTGCGATCGATCGAGACGACGCGAGCGCCGGTGGTGGGCACGTCGTCGTCAGCGAGGTCGCTGAGTCGATCGCGCAGGGACGAGGCCTGTCGGCGAGCGTCGCGAACAGACAGGGGAAGCGGCTCCCACTGCACGAGGCGACCGAGGTGCACCACGGGAGGAGCGACGGGCGACAGTCGCATCATGGGTGCGGGCTCGCCGATGATGGGCGACCGGCCATCGCCGGGGATGACGATGATGCGGTCGGCGTACTCCAGCACGCGCTCGAGCCGATGCTCGGCCATCACCACGGTGACGCCCAGGTCGTGAACGAGGCGCTGCAGGGTGGCCAGGACTTCCTCGGCCGCGCCCGGATCCAGTGCGCTCGTCGGCTCGTCGAGGACGAGCACGCGCGGGTGAGCGGTGAGCACCGAGCCGATGGCCACCCGCTGGCGCTGGCCACCCGACAGGCTCAGCAGCGGACGATCGCGCACATCGGCGAGCCCGAGCAGGTCGAGGGTCTCTTCCACTCGCCGCCGCATCGTGCCGGGGTCGATGCCCAGGCACTCCATGCTGTAGGCGAGCTCCTCTTCCACGGTGTCGGTGACGAAGCTCGACATCGGATCCTGCGGCACCATGCCGACGACATCGGCGAGGTCGCGCGGATGATGGGTTGCCGTATCTCGTCCGTCGACGATGACGCGTCCATGCAGCGTGCCACCGGTGAAGTGCGGGACGAGCCCGTTGATCGCGCGCAGGAATGTCGACTTGCCGCTGCCGGTGCGACCCACGACGAGCACGAGCTCTCCCTCGTCGATGCGCAGGTCGGTGTCGACGAGAGCGGGTGACTGAGCGCCGTCGTAGGTGATGGTGACGTGGTCGAAGCGGATCATGCGGGCACCACCTCGCGAGCGACCGGCACCGAGCGAGGGCGCGGGACCGGCGGGG
>NBNH01000352.1 GCA_004379115.1 Actinomycetales bacterium mxb001 | reverse complement strand
GTATGGTTTTTTCTGGTTATGTGCCTGCTTGGCGATCCCCGGCATGCTGCTGCTATTCAAGGTGGCGCCATGGTCTGGTGACGACCAAAACACGCCCAGAGAAGCAGCCGCATGACGGCTAAATTACTTATTAAGGCGGCGCGTCAGTTAGCCGCCGAATTAAACGGCTTGTCTTTTTCCGCACCGGTCACACACGTCTACAATCCACTGGAATACGCCGGTGCGGCGCATGACCAATACCTGGAGCTGTGGGGTGGGCAACCGCAGCCGCGCCGGGTCATATTTCTGGGCATGAATCCCGGCCCGTTTGGGATGGTGCAGGTCGGTGTGCCATTTGGCGAGGTCGCGATCGCCCACGACTGGTTACGCATCAACGCGCCAATTCATCAGCCAATCGCGGTGAACCCGAAACGCCCGATTGAAGGCTGGTCGTGTACGCGTTCCGAGGTTAGTGGTCGTCGACTCTGGGGTTTGTTTCGAGATCGCTTCGGGACGCCTGAAAATTTCTTTGCCGAGCACTTTGTGGCGAACTACTGCCCGCTGGCGTTTTTTGATCAGGGCCGTAACGTCACGCCTGACAAATTGCCGGCCGCAGAGGTGGCCCCTGTCACCGAGGCTTGCGATGCCCATCTGCGGACGCTGGTGGAGACCCTACAACCAGACTGGGTGGTGGGGGTAGGCGCCTATGCTCAGGCGCAGGCCGACCGTGCCCTAGCCAAAAGTGCGCACGTAACGCGCGTTGGACGTGTGCTGCACCCAAGTCCGGCCTCACCGGCAGCCAATCGCGGCTGGGCGGAAGCGGCGACAAAACAGCTGATCGAACAGGGGATCTGGTCTAACGACTGAGCGCTCACTTTAGGCGAGCAGACGGCGAATCAGCCGGAAGGCACGCCAGCCCACGGCGCCATTCTTGACCAGCTTAACGGCGCCCTTGGGGCGCCAGATGAGCAAGGCGATCAGCGCGGCACCGGCAACCAGGGGGTTTTCACCAATCCAGCGCCGAGTTTTGTCTGCACCCTCGACCACCTGATCAGCGGCATTCAGAAGGCCGACCACCGGCGCAAGTTCATGCGCTATGACTGCTCGTTGCTGGGTGATGCGTTCCAGCAATCGGCCACGCTGGATCGAACGCATTTTAATCGCCGACATAGTTGCTGGTATCGCTGGTGGCCGAAGGCGCTGACGGGGGTGTAGATGCGGGTGGTGGCGGGCGCAAGGCGGCGCGATCGGTTTGCAGCGCCAGTAGGCTATCTGCAAAAATAGCGCTACCCGACTGCGCGTGACGGCTGGCCCGCCAAATGGCAATGATAGCGAGCACAGCAAAAAGTAACGTGGCGCCGCCAATGATCATGAGACGCTGTTCCCAATACGCCATGATCAACCAGACCAGTCCTGCAACGACGGTGACACCGCCAAAAAAGACAGCGGCTGCAGCGTAGGCGAGTAATGCAACAAGATGATCCCTTGCATCCGCGAGTTCAAGGCCAACGAGCTCAAGGCGTGTTTGCACCACCCCGAGCCATTGGCGCAAATGATCCCGCGCCGAATCGAGCAGACGCATGAGACTAACGGCGTCCAATCAAAACGCCCAGCGCGAGCGCGAGGGCAGCGGC
>NBNH01000351.1 GCA_004379115.1 Actinomycetales bacterium mxb001 | reverse complement strand
GCCTGTAATAGATAAAAAAAATCTAATAACAGGAACAGGTAGAGAGATAATAATTACAGGATGGAGTCCCAAGGAAAAGGTCTATAACAAGCTAAAAGACTTAGAACTAGACTTTGCAGTAATAGGTAACTTATACAGCCCTATGTTAGGGCTAGAGGGCATCTTTATTAATTTACTAGCTAACCCGTATGACTGGAGTATTTCTACGCTAGAGGAATTAAGACAGGATTTAATATCACCTGGGGTAGCAGCGCTGCATGAATTCTTTAAGCGCAACTACTACAGAGATAAAGACAGGTATGTAATAACAAATGATAGTAGAGATATAGTAGGAGGATTTGACGCTAACGTATTTAAGCCAGAGCACCTAAACTGGTTAATAGAGACGTACAGTAACATTAACCGGTATTATCGTTGTATAGATTTAATACAAGGGTTAAAACAGCGGGCTGAAATTAAAACCCCCTTAAAGAGATTACAAGAGCCAGTGTTTATAGAGATAAAAAGGATTGAAAGGAAAACTATCCCTGGAAGACCTATAAGTCACCAAGTAATTGAATCTACAATTAACGAAGCTTATGTTAAAGCATTGTACCTAGTAATGAATCATGGAAAAGAAGATAATAACAAAGCAGCAGTTAGAAAAGAGATCCTTTGTCTTACAAGTTGTATTACTAATGACCCTGGGTTTGTTAGTGATAGGAGTAAGGATACAAACAATGATGGTCTTAGCCAGTATATTGACACAGTAATTAATGCACAAGTTAAGTTAACAGATTCTGAGGTAAGCTACGTTTACGGAGACAGGATAAGGGATTACAGAGGTATAGACCAAATAGAGAAGACCTGTAATTTACTAATAGAGAATCCGTTATCTACAAGACTGTATATAGACTTATGGCAAGTAGAGAAAGACTTAGGAGCTGATAATCCGCCGTGCTTAACAAATGTGTGGTTAAGGTTAATAGACAAGCAGTTAATTTTAACAGCGGCATTTAGGTCGCATGACATATTTAATGCTTACAAGCCTAACCTTATAGCTTTAAGGAGTTTACAGGATTTAATAGTAAATAAGGTTAATGAGATAAGTGATAGCAAAATACAGCCGGGCGCTATCTTTATCTCTTCCCTATCAGCCCACGTCTATAGCAACTGTTATGACTTAGCTAATCAAGAGCTGAGTAAAGCTCAAAAAACACCAAAAAGCTATGACGACCCTGTAGGTAACTTTATTATTAAATGGGAATCTGGTATCGGCCCTCTAGTAGTAGAACAAATAGCTCCTAAAGGATCTCTGGTAAAACTCTATATAGGACACACTGTTACTAAAATAGTAACTGACATACTAGATACTAATCCTAGTATTGATAAATATCATCTGGCTTATCTAGTACAAGAACTTATGAAAGCTGATAGCTATAAGGATTCCTACATACAGGACATCTGTTAGTTATAACTTCAATCTAGTTAATTGACGATTGAAGAAACCACAAAAGAGAATCAATCATGATGGAACAAAATCACAAACTAGGCACAACCCTCTGGGGCATCGCTGACCAACTTCGCGGAGCAATGCACGCAGACGACTTTCGCGATTATATATTGGTATTCATATTCCTGCGCTACCTATCTGACAATTACGAAATCGCCGCCCAAAAAGAACTAGGATCAGACTACCCTGATAAAAACATATTAGGACTTACTGAAAATAGCAACACCACACCTCTTCAACTTTGGTATGACCAAAACCCCGACGATATAGCCGAATTTGAAAAACATATGCGCCGTAAAGTGCATTATATCATCCAACCGCCATACCTTTGGGGCAATATTGCCGAAATGGCACGCACACAGAACAAAGAACTGCTTAAAAATCTCCAAAAAGGATTGAAATATATCAAATATGAATCCTTTGGAAGCACCTTCGACAGACTATTCTCAGAAATTAACCTAGACTCAGACCAACTTGGTAAAGATTACAGCGATCGCAATGCCAAACTTTGCACCATCATCCAAGCAATCGCTGAAGGACTAGCAAAATTTTCCACCGACAGCGACACCC
>NBNH01000350.1 GCA_004379115.1 Actinomycetales bacterium mxb001 | reverse complement strand
CATCATTATTAATTAGAGCTGTTTTAAGTAATTCTTGCAAAGAAATTAAATCAGATTTTTCAGGAACAAAGTTAGTTTCTAACATAGTACTTTTCTAGTTGTAAATCTTGTGAAGAAGTAGAATTTTGTGGAGTAAACTCACTCATAACTTGAGTGTACTCAGAATTTGGAGTCAATATCCATTTAGGCCATTTAACATCAAAAGCACGATTAGCTAGATAAAAGTCATACCCATATCGCAGTACCATCTTAACGCAAATTGCCCATCTTACTTGCTCTCCAATCAATGAACGGACTTCTCCAATTAATCGACTGTAAGTCAGTGCTGGCTGTCCATGGATATCTTTTGCCCCACTCGCTGTATCAGCTAAACCAGGGAATATCCATGCTGGTACTCTTGGTGGAATACATTGATATCTCAACTTTAGCCAGTAATCAATTAAAGGAGTTAAAGAGTCTCCCGAAGTGCTGGCAGCTTTACGCACATCAGAACCCGACATTAAATACAAATTAGTAATAATGCCAGATGCAGCCATACTTTCATGACGCTGCATATAATCAATTCTGTCTTGTTCTGTTTTGTCTTCTGGCAAAATGTGCAACCACGGAGTAATGCCAACATCACGAGCTGCTGTTTCTAATGCCACAGAACAATCTTTAAATTTTCTCCATGTTTCAATTGATGGAAATCCAATAGAATTGCCATATAAACCGCGAGATTTATATTTAAAGTGCAATATCTTAATTGGATTAAATTCTAAATCATCCTCAGATGACATTAATTTAGTACGCTGTATATATTTAAGCGTTTCATTATTTGATGATTTTTCAACAAATATTGAAAAGGTAGGTAAATATTGACTAGCAGTAATGTCCCAATCATCTTTACTTAATCCAGTTTTACCAATACCAAGTTCTAAAAAACTATCACCAAATGCCAATGCTTCTACAGCAGCACGTATCAGAACATCACCACCTAAAATTAAATCTTTACCACAGCGTGCAGCAGACAATTCTCTGGCTATTTCCAATACTTCAGGAGCAACTTTAGTACCATCTGATAATGTTTCACAAACATACCAACTAGATACTTGTCCTTCGACTTCTTGGAAGCAATCAGAAGCAATGGTGTCTATAGCATGACGGTACTCGTAACTCCAGTGATACATTTCCAGTAAATCATAAGAAATGTTCAAATCACCATGCACCGGACGAATTGGAGTTTCTGGCAAATCGTAATTAGCTTTAAACTGAATAGCTGGATAAATAACTGATTGCCTATATCCTTCTAAATCGGAGGAGCTAGAACGTTTAAAGAATTGCCATATTTTATTAAAGATTTTTCCGTAATTTGGCATAAGAATAAATTAACTTATACTTTATTTTAAAT
>NBNH01000349.1 GCA_004379115.1 Actinomycetales bacterium mxb001 | reverse complement strand
GCCGCGCTCCAATTCCGCAAAGGCGGTTCGCGCGTCAGCGAGTGGCACCGACATGGCGATCGGCGGTCGCACGCCCGTCTCGCTCAGCAGGCGCACCATGGCCTCGAGCTCCTCGCGGGTGCCCATGGTCGACCCGACGATGGACAACTGCAGGAAGAACACCCGGTTGAGGTCGGCGGGTGGATTGGGTCCGCTCGTGGCACCGCAGGTGACGATGCGGCCGCCGGGCACCAGGGCCTTGAGCGAGTGCGACCAGGTGGCCTCGCCGACCGACTCCATGACCGCCTGCACGCGCTCGGGTAGGCGCGCCCCGGACTCGAACGCCTCGTCGGCACCGAGCTCAAGGGCGGCCGCACGCTTGGCCTCATCGCGACTCGTCACCCACACACGGAACCCCATGGCCTTGGCCAGCATGATCAATGCCGTCGATACTCCCCCGCCCGCGCCCTGGATCAGCACGGTGTCACCGGGCTTGAGCCCGGACTTGGTGGCGAGCATGCGATAGGCGGTGAGCCATGCCGTCGGCAGGCAGGCCGCTTCCTGCATGGTGAAGCCGTCAGGCAACGACACGATGTTGCGCTCCGGCACCGCGACGTATTCGGCGAGCGTGCCCGGATACACCTCGGATAGCAGACTGCGCTTGGGGTCGAGTGTTTCGTCACCACCACCCGCGGCTGGATCCCCGATGACCGCGTGCACGATCACCTTCTCGCCTGAGTCCAGGTGACCGGCGGCATCGCAGCCGAGGATCATCGGCAGGCGTTCGGCCGGAAGACCCACTCCCCGCAGGCTCCACAGGTCGTGATGATTGAGGCTCGATGCCTCCACCCGCACGCGCACCCATCCCTCGCGCATCTCAGGGTCCGCGAACTCACCGACGGTCAGGCCGTCGAGCGGGGCGTCCGGGTGGATGGAGGTGGCGGCAGCAGCCAGCATGGTCGTCCTTCGCGTCGCGTGCTCAGGTGTCGATTGATCCTAGGGCGCTGCGCTCGTCATCCGTCCAGGGGCGGGATGTGCGAGCCTCTCGGTCCCTCACCACCGCGACCGTCATGGCCTCGGCGGCCACCGTGCCGTCGGGGAGCAGGATCTGCTCGCGCGTGCGAATGCTCGACGTGCCGATCGACTCCAGGGCACAGGTCACCTCGACGTTCGACGTACCCGCGGGGATCTCCGCCCGGTAGTCGATCTCGACGCGCACGATCACCATGTCGAGAAAGACGTCGCCCAGGGTCTGGCGCATGAAGGCATCGCGAGCCTCCTCAAGGTACGTGAGGAATATCGCGTTATTGACATGGCCAAGCGCGTCGAGATCAGCCCACCTCACACCGATGGTCGTACGCACCTGACGCGACATGCCTAGAGGCTAGCCGCCCGATCCGTTCACTCGCATGTGGTAAGTGTGGACGTATGACGCAGAGCCGCCAGATGTTCCCGGATGCGCTTCGAGGAATAGCCCTGCTGGGCATCATCCTGGTCAACGTCCCCTTCCTGGCGATCAGCGCGGAGAGCTATGACGCGGCCTCCGTCGCGACCGTCTGGGACCGCACGGTTGCCTTCCTCGTGACCATGCTGGCGGCCGGCAAGTTCTACATCATCTTCTCGTTCCTCTTCGGCTACAGCGCACTCTTCATCCTCAAGGACGGGTCCAAGCCTTACCGC
>NBNH01000348.1 GCA_004379115.1 Actinomycetales bacterium mxb001 | reverse complement strand
AACTACAAAAAAACCCCACCCAAGGGGGTGAGGTTATGAAGGCCCACGTATAGGTATAAGCCAGGAGTTGTTGAGATTTAGACCCCCGGCTTACCCTGTGAGCGTACAAATAAGGTATTTAAACCGCGCGCGTATTTTGTGCCAGCTATGTGCCTAACAGATATAACAGCTCTGCTCCCAGCAGTCATGTGCCTAACAGATATAACAGCGATGCCCCCAGCAGTCATGTACCTAACAGATATAGCAGCTATGTGCCTAACAGATATAACAGCGATGCTCCCAGCAGCGATGCCCCCAGCAGATATAACAGCGATGTTTCCAGCAGCGATGTTTCCAGCAGCGATGCTCCCAGCAGCGATGCCCCCAGCAGATATAACAGCGATGTTTCCAGCAGCGATGTTTCCAGCAGCGATGTTTCCAGCAGCTTTGCCCCCACCTATATAACAGCTATATGCCTAAAGGTATGTAAGATTAAATACCGATGGTGTATAAGGGGTATATAATAGGGTATATATAATTAAAGAATAGAGTTATAGAAGAGGGTAAGAAGGAGGAGTATGTACAAGCCGATAGAGCCGATTGAGGTACCTGGGATAAAAGAGGTGTTATTAGGTGTAAGGGGGGAGGTAGTAGATGTTGGGGTAGTGAAGCATTTAGAGGAGGAGGAGAGTGTGGTAGCGGTGAATTTAGGGATACCGGTGAGGGATATAATAGGGTATAGGAGGAGTCATGTATTTTACAGGTTAAACGAGAAGCCTGTAAAGATAAGGCATAATGGTACGACAGCGGATTTAGAGGTATATGTAGATACGTTTACGTTTGTGCAGGAGGGTGATGTATTAAAGAGGGAGGGGGAGATATATCCGCCGGTGGATGTATTCAGGAGGGATTGGGGGAGTGGGTCATACTATCAGAGGTTTACGATGATGTATGTATATGAAGGGATAGTAGTAGAGAGGAGGAGTAGTATGGTATGGGATGGGAGGCACAGCAAGTGTATAGATAGGGAGGGGGTAGTAGTGAGTGGAGAGAGCAGAGTGAGTAGTGTGAGGGGTGGGGTAAGGAATGCGTTAAACGGGGTTAGTATACCGAAGAGGACGTATTCAGTGGGGAATGCGGGTATAACGAGGAAGCCAGAGAATTATAGTCCGGCGGTTAATAAAGTTAAGTATACGAATGATATAGAGGAGTGGTTAAAGGAGAATTACAATTCTAGAGGGATACCTTTAAAACCTGTTTCTCTTGTTGGTTTAAAGACGTATACGGTTACTAGTAATACTGGTGGGACTGGTAGTAGTGGGACTGGTAGTGGGACTGGTAGTAGTGGGACTGATAGTAGTAGTACAGTAGAGGAGTTAGTGGGGGTATTAAGTGGGAATAATTTTATAGAGTGGGCGGTATTAGTGACGGTATCACAATCAGGGGGGAGTTAGGGGTATGAATGCGGCGTTATTAGGTGATCAGATAGTGTGTCCGAACGGTGTATGTCAGCATATAAACAGGGGGCCGTATGTAGGTGTAGGGACGATAAGTTACTGTAAGGTATCGAAGGTATTAATAGAGGGGAGGAGGCCTGCGGTAGTAAATGACAGGGGGACATGTGGGGGGCCGACGGTATTAACAACGGGGTCTAGCAGGGTAATGATCGAGGGAATGATGGCGCACAGGGTTGGGGACAGGAATGCGTGTACAGGGAGCACGACAGGGCCGGGTAGCAGTAGAGTAAGGATAGGCAGTTAAGTAATAATAAGAAGGATTAGGAGTGTATATGATTAAGTTAATAGAAAGTATAAGAAAGGTATATAAGGTAATAAATGTAGTAAAGGAGATAGAGATAAGGGAGAGTGGCAGTGAAATAGAGATAGAGTTTAGGGGGTTATGTTTAAGGATTGGGAGAAGAGAGGTGGAGGTTGTATATGACGGTTTAATGATGTTAGAGCCGAAGTACTTATCAATGTGTTTAAGAGCTGGTAATAAAACGGAGGAAGGGAGGGAGGAGGTAAGGGAGAAGATAGAGAGGTTAAAGTGGTTAGTAGAGAATGAGGGGGAAGGGATAGATGAGGAGGGAGAGGAAGAGGAGGGTAGAGAGGATAGTAGAGAGGAGGGGGATAAAGGAGGGGGAGGTTGTAGACTTCCTGTTAGACTTTTATAGTATGGAGCATATAGATTTATGGATAGAGAGGATAAAAGAGGAGGAGAGGGAGGGGTTGACAGTGAATACAAGGGCGCAGTTATCGGTATTATATTCTTATTTACAGACGTTACATAACAGGATAGTGATTTAAGCTGTAGAGGATATATCGAGTCTAGGGAAGGAGGGTTTAAAGGGTTTAATGGTATAGATATTGTTTTTAGAAATTAAGCGAGAGACATCGCCGGTGGAATGTGAGACAGAGAGGGATTTAAAGGAGAAAGATTCTTTAATAGAGGAGAAAACGGTAGGGCCGGCGAAGGAGATAGAGAGGCGGTGAGAGAGGTCAGAAGAGAGCCAGTAATGTGTTTGAGAGATAGGGTCGAGGTATATTTTAGAGTAAGAGGGGGAGAGAGTAGAGACGAGTTGAGGTTCAGAGATACCGATAAGGGAGTCTAGGGTAGAAGTAGAGATAGTAGCCAAGCAGAAAGTGATAGGGGAGGAGGAGGATAGATGGAGGTGAGGGTATTCAAAGGTAGATTGGTTAGTAGGTAAGAAGAGGGTAGTAAGGGGTTGAGAAGGGGGGCAAGAGAAGAGGTGGAGGGTAGGGTAAGAGAAATTAACATAGATATTATCGGATACAGGTTTATAAGTAGAAGAGCGTTTTAGGTTGCGGTAATAGGAGAGAACAGAGTCATATACAGATTGAGGGGAGCGGGAGAGGGATATAACTTGGATAGTATTAGAAGATTGATAAGTAGGGAAATTAAATAGAAAGCGGTTAAGGTGATTACTATAGAGAAGTTGACGTTCTTGGGGTGTAGAGCCGAAGATATAAATAGTTTTGCCGTCTATTGTAGTAGGTTGAAGGACAGTGGAGTAGAGGGGTGTAAAGGTTTCAGAGAGGACAGTAAGTGGAGTTTGGGGGATATAGCCATAGAGTTGGAGGTCATAAGATAGAAGAGACTCAGAGGAGGAGGAAAGAATTGACATATAAAGAGTTTGGCCTGGAAAGAATACAGCGCGGGCTATAGTTTCAAAACTCATATATTTTGATAGCTCCTTATACCCTTCTAATTCAACGAAAGTTTCGTCGCATAGCTGTTTTACTATTTGTTCTGTTTCTGCTGTTGTCATTACTTTTTAGTTTTATTAAAATACATTTGGGGT
>NBNH01000347.1 GCA_004379115.1 Actinomycetales bacterium mxb001 | reverse complement strand
CTTTACAGGGCCCCAAATTGCCCGACACCCCCTCTGGCTCAGGCCCGCCCCCCGGTGGACGGGCGGCCCCGGGGACGACTGCCCCCCGTTGGGGGCGGGGGGGGGGAGGGCTGCGGGGCGTTCCGCGGTCAAGCCCCCACCCCAGAAACCCCCTGGCGTCAATGTTAGGGGAACAACGGGGCCCCCCCCCCCCCCCCGACCACGAAGACGAAGCGGACACCGACGAGTTCGCCATCGGGCGTCGTGAGTACCTGTGTCACGAAGTCGGCCGGGAGCCACCTTCCGTCAGCGTGCGGCAAGTCCCGCGATCCCGACCACCAGCGAAAGCCTCGGGCTAGGAGGCCTTCGATCTCAAGGCGAGCTGTGGCTGGATCGCGCAGCCGCGGATTGGCCAGGAAGGGAATGCGCCCGCCGAGGAGTCCATCGGTGCGCCAGCCCAGGATCTCCGGCAGTTCGGTGTGGACCTCCGCGACGACAAGTTCGTGATCCGCAACGATCTCGACCATGGCGGGGTTGGCTCGCAATGCCTCATAGGCCTCTAACAGGACGTCGGTCAGAGGTGTCGCACCCGGATCGAAGCGGTAGCCCACACCCCGGACGGTGCGGATATAGCGCGGCTGCATCCCAGACTCGCCCAATTTGTGGCGAAGTTTGCTGATGTGCACCGCGAGGTTGCCGTCATCACCAAACCAGTTGGCACCCCATACGATCCGGGTCAGGTCCTCGTCGGTGATGACCTTGCGCGGGTTCATCGCGAGCGTGGTCAAGATCTCGAACTCTGTCTTGGTGAGGTCAACGACATCACCTCGTAGACGGACCTCCCAAGCGTCGGTGTCGATGACCAAGTCGCCATAGGCAAGTGGTCGCACAGAACTACGCATTGAGTACCCCCCCCCCCCTGAGTTCGAGGGAGACGCTGACCGGGCCGCACGTCGGGGGGCGTCGCCGGCGGTTGACGGGCTCAGTGTCCTCCACTCGGCCACCTCCCGCAGGCAACCGAGACAACCACGCCGCTGAAGATCTCCTTAAAGATCGGTGCCTCAATCCGCGGTCAGGCGACAGACACCAACTCGCCTCCCGCGCCTGCAAACCGTAGGGTCGCGGCGTGGTCGGGGTGGCAAGGCGCGTTGCGGCGGTGGTGCTCGCGGTCGTCGGTATCGCGGCCATGATGACGTTGAGTCCGGCCGAGGCCACCACGATCAAGCCGGGTCGGCCCTGCGCCACCGTGGGCGAGAAGGTCGTCCAAGGACCCTGGACCTTCACCTGCACGCTCAAGAAGGGCAAGCGGGTTTGGGTCCGGCAACGCACACCCGCACCCACGCCGTCCTGGTTGGCCGTCGCCCAGGGTCTGCAAGCATCCGCAGCCAAGCGCCCCAAGCCCAGCCTCGCCAACACGTTTTCCTTCATGATCAGCCCGACCGTTCCTCCAGCCAAGGCGGACGAGATTGCCGCCTCTGTCCGTCGTGCCTACGAACCGTGGTTGGCCATCGCTCCGATTCCGGACGGCTTCCCCGTGTTCATCTTGGATGAGCGGTCGAAGGACTGGTACTTGGAGACGTCCCGGCAATTTCCCAATGACGGGTGCGCCATTCACTGGTGGAACAGGATGTCTCCGAATCCGACAGGGACGGGTGGGGCTGTCTGCTGGGGCACCGGCGCGTCATGGAGCTACATGGGCATCATGCTCGGAAGTCGGCTCCCGGCCAGCGATCCCACACTCGAAGCGGGCCTCTACGCTCACGAGCTCGTGCACGTAGCGCAAGTGAGCCTTCTCGGGGTGAGCGGTATGTCCCGGATGGAATGCTGGCTTGGGGAAGGCATGGCCCAGGTGTATTCGGTGGCGCTGGGGCACGGAGATCTCAGCAACCCAAAGAACGCTCGGGAGGCTCGCTTCTCTCGAACAGCCTTCCTCGTGCCACTCATCGACATGGCGGCGGGAACGAGTGCTTCTTCTCCCGAGTACTGGCTCGACGTCATCCGTCGCTCGGAGGATCGCAACACGGGATTCTGCTCCCAGAGCGGTCTCGGCTACTCGTTGGGCTACCTCGTCACCGAGAGACTCATCGAGGAATTCGGCGAAGAGCGCTTCCTTCAGTGGTTGCGAGCCACCCGTGTCTCCGGAGACTCGGGTGCCAGTTTCTCTGAGGTCTATGGCATCACCCGGGATGCCTGGTACGAGCGGTCGGCCGCGCCCTACGTCGCGCAGCAAGTCCCCCTCATCTTCGCTCCTTGACGAGAAAGGCCCCCGGCACGAATGCCGGGGGCCCACGCGTGGCAGGTAGAGGATTCGAACCTCTGTAGCTTTCGCGACGGATTTACAGTCCGCTCCCATTGGCCGCTCGGGCAACCTGCCAGGGGCGCCTAGCCTAGCCAGGGCCGGCATGCAGCGACCTACGGGGCTCGCTCGATGGCCTCGACCAGATGGCGCGCCACCGGCACGTCCGAAGGGAAGGCCGTTGCGCTCACGGGAACGCCGATGAAGCCCGCTCCGGCGTCGACCGCGGCCGCGTGATCCCACGACGAATCGCCGATCATGACGCACTCCGTGACGGGCACGCCGAGACGTTCAGCGGCCTCAACCAGCCCATCACCGAACGGCTTGGCACGGATGCGCGGGTCGCGACCGATGATGACGTCGACCGGGAAACCGTGGGCATCGAGCACGTCGCGCGCCACATCCGACGGCAGCAGCGTGACGACGGCGTACGGGCGCCCCGCGCACGCTTCGACAGCGTCGCCAAGCCCAGGCATGGGCTGCGACTGCGGAATTGCGGCTCGCTCGTGCACGGACACCGCCGCTGAGGCCTCGTGCCAGCGGGGGTCATCCGACAGCGCCACCAGGATGGCCATCGTCGACACAGTCGGGGCATCCCAGTCGGCATCCGGCACCGTCGCACCAGGTTGGTCACCCACCAGGGCGGTCAGATCGCGCAGAGCAGCCGCATAGTCGGTGAAGGACTGCAGGTCGACGAGCGTGCGATCGAGGTCGAACAGGAAGGCCCGGGGCGGCGGCATGGCCCCATGGTCCACAATGTCGCCCATGGCCGACAACAGTTTCGACATCGTCTCCAAGCTCGACCGCGCCGAGGTCGACAACGCCGTCAACCAGGCGTCCAAGGAGCTTGCCCAGCGCTTCGACTTCAAGGGCACCGGCGCCAAGGTCGAGTTCAAAGGTGACATGACCATCGAGCTCGAAGCCGAGACCGAGGACCGCGTCAAGGCGGCCCTCGAGGTGCTCAAGGAGAAGCTCGTCAAGCGCGGCATCAGCCTGAAGATCCTCAACGCCGGCGATGCCCGCGCCTCCGGTCGCCTGCACAAGATCACCTGCCAGCTCAAGGAAGGCATCAACCAGGAGCAGGCCAAGAAGCTCGCCAAGCTCATCCGCGACGAGGGCCCCAAGAAGGTCAAGACGCAGGTGCAGGGCGAGGAACTACGCGTGTCGAGCTCGAGCCGTGACGACCTCCAGGAGGTCATCCAGTTGGTGAAGGACGCCGACCTGGACTTCCCGGTCCAGTTCGTCAACTACCGCTGAGGCACGCTCGGCAGCCAGTCGGCCAGGCGCTGGGTCTCCTGCACGAGGCCACCGGGTTCACTTGCCGGGTAGTCATGCTCCGGTGACCAAAACAGCGCGTCGAATGGGCACACCTCGACGCAGATGCCGCAGTACATGCACAGGCCCCAGTCGATGGCGAAGCGGTCGAGTACCGCGACGAACCGCGGCCGACGCGCACCCGGCTCGGTGACCTCCTCGGTGTGGCTGTCGATCTCGATGCACCAGTCCGGGCACTCGCGCACGCAGATCATGCACGACGTACACGCCACGGGATCAAGGGCGATGACGCCGCGGGCCTGCTCCGGCACCTGCGTCACGACCCCTCCTCGCGCAACCAGTCGGCGGGCACTCCCGGGGGCAGGCTGGCACGGCGCGAACGCCGCCCCGATGAGGTGGGCTCATCATCCTGGGCGCCCGGCGGAGCGGCAGAGCCGCTCCTGTCGGGCGCGCCCGGCCACACGGTCACGGCTCGCGTGACCAGCACGGTGTCCTTGCGAAGCGGGTGAACGCCAAGCCCGGGCGACAGCAGTAGGGGACGCGAATCGGGGTTGCCGGCGAACTCAACGCCGAACATCTCGCGGATCTCCCGCTCATGCCACGAGGCGGCAGGAAACAGCGTCACCAGGGACGCCAGCCGCGGCTCGGCACGGCCGATCGACGTCGTCAGAGTGCACGCGGCAGCATCATCGAGCCGTAGCAGCACGAGCACGATCTCGATGGATCCGTCGCCCGGACGGTCCACCGCCGTCAGCAAGTCGAGATAGACGAAGCCATCCGCCACCCGGTCGGCAACAGTCGACGACCACGCACCCGCGTCGATGTTCACGCCGACGCCGCCAACTCGACGATGGCATCGATGAGGGCCTCGGGCCGCGGCGGGCAACCGGGCACATAGGAGTGCACCGGGATGACCTGGTCGACACCCTTGGTCACCGAGTAGGAGTCCCAGTAGGGACCGCCCGTGTTGCTGCACGCCCCGAACGACATGGCCGCCTTGGGCGCGGGCAGCGCCTCCCAGGCCGCCAGCACGGACGGAGCGAGAACATCGGTCACCGTGCCTGAGACGACGAGGACTCGGGCCGAGGGCTCGCCGTCGTCGGGCGCCTCCACCAACAGCCCCCGCCCGAGGGCGGCCGCGAACTCCACCGCGCAGCAGGCCATGCCGAGGTCGGCCACGTGCACGCGGATGCCGGGGGCGTCGGCGACGGCGTACACGCTCATCTGGGCAGGGTAGTCCGATCTCAGGGCTGCCCCGTCCCGCGTCCCGGCACCCGAAACGGGCCGAGGGGCCCCTCGGGGTAGAGAATGAGTCCAGCCCCTACGCCGCCGAACGAGGACGTGAATGTCGACTGACGCCAAGGCCGTCGTCCCGCTGGGGCACGTCGTGATCCGTTTCGCCGGTGATTCCGGCGACGGCATGCAGTTGACCGGCGACCGCTTCACCTCCGAGACCGCCGGACTCGGTAACGACCTGTCGACCCTGCCGGACTTCCCCGCCGAGATCCGCGCTCCCGCCGGCACCCTGCCCGGCGTCTCCGCGTTCCAGTTGCACTTCGCCGATCACGACATCATGACGCCCGGCGATCGGCCCGACGTCCTCGTCGCGATGAACCCCGCCGCACTCAAGGCCAACCTCAAGGACCTGCGCGCCGGCTGCACGCTGATCGTCAACACCGACGAGTTCACGAAGCGCAACCTCGAGAAGGTCGACTACGCGAGCAACCCGCTGGAAGACGGCACGCTCGACTCGTACGACGTGCAGGCCATCGGCCTCACCTCCATGACCGTCGAGGCGCTGTCGGGCTTCGACATCACCAAGAAGGACGCTGAGCGGGCCAAGAACATGTTTGCCCTGGGGCTGCTGTGCTGGCTCTACAGCCGACCCACCCAGGGCACCATCGACTTCCTCAAGGCCAAGTTCGCCAAGAAGCCCGAGATCCTCGCCGCCAATATCGCCGCCTTCGAGGCCGGCTGGTCCTTCGGCGAGACCACCGAGTCGTTCGCGGTTCGCTACGAGGTCAAGCCCGCGCCGATGCGCGCCGGCCTCTACCGCAACATCACCGGCAACCCGGCGCTCGCCTACGGACTCATCGCTGCCTCGCAGCAGTCCGGTCTGCCGCTCTTCCTCGGGTCCTACCCGATCACGCCAGCGTCCGACATCCTGCACGAGCTGAGCAAGCACAAGAACTTCGGCGTCGTCACCTTCCAGGCCGAAGACGAGATCGCCGGCATCGGTGCCGCACTGGGCGCCGCCTACGGCGGTGCGCTCGGCGTCACGACGACGTCGGGTCCGGGCATCGCTCTGAAGTCCGAGACCATCGGGCTCGCCGTGTCACTCGAGTTGCCGCTCATCGTCGTCGATGTGCAGCGTGGCGGACCCTCCACCGGCCTGCCCACCAAGACCGAGCAGGCCGACCTGCTCCAGGCGATGTTCGGCCGCAACGGCGAAGCTCCCGTGCCGATCGTCGCTCCGCGCTCCCCCGGCGACTGCTTCGACGCCGCCTTCGAGGCCGCCCGCATCGCCATCACCTACCGCACCCCGGTGCTGCTGCTCTCCGATGGCTACCTCGCCAACGGCTCCGAGCCCTGGGCCGTGCCCGATGCGGCGTCGCTTCCCGCGATCGACCCGGGGTTTGCCACCGAGCCCAACCACGACGGTGAGTTCTGGCCCTATCTACGCGATTCCGAAACCCTCGCGCGCCCCTGGGCGGTGCCCGGCACCCCCGGCCTCGAACACCGCATCGGCGGGCTCGAAAAGGCCGACGGCAGCGGCAACATCTCCTACGACCCCGACAACCACGACCACATGGTGCGGCTGCGTCAGGCCAAGGTCGAGGCGATCGCTCGCAGCATCGGGCCGCTCGAGGTCGACGATCCCTCCGGCGAGGCACGCGTGCTGGTGCTCGGCTGGGGCTCGACCTACGGGCCGATCGGTGCCGCCTGCCGCGCCGTGCGCGCCGAGGGCGGCAACGTCGCGCAGGCTCACCTGCGGCACCTCAACCCGTTCCCGGCCAACACCGCTGAGGTGCTCCGCGCGTACGACAGGGTGATCATCCCCGAAATGAATCTCGGGCAACTCGCCCTGCTGATCCGCGGCCGCTTCCTCGTGGACGCCATCAGCTACAACCAGGTGCGAGGCATGCCCTTCACCTCCGAAGAACTCGCCTCCACCATCACCGACGTCATCGAGAGCCTGTGAGGATCCCGTGACCGCCACCGACCTGCCCATGCCCGGCCTCGCGCTCGTGCCACGCACCGACGAGAAGCAAAGCGCCAAGGACTTCAAGACCGACCAGGAGGTGCGCTGGTGCCCCGGGTGCGGTGACTACGCGATCCTCGCTGCGGTACAGGGCTTCCTACCCGAACTCGGCCTGCGCAAGGAGAACATCGTCTTCGTTTCGGGCATCGGTTGTTCGTCGCGCTTCCCGTACTACATGAACACCTACGGCATGCATTCGATCCATGGTCGCGCGCCGGCGATCGCCACGGGCCTCGCGCTCACGCGCCCCGACCTGTCGGTGTGGGTCGTCACGGGCGACGGTGATGCGCTCTCCATCGGCGGCAACCACCTGATCCACGCGCTGCGACGCAACGTCAACCTCAAGATCCTGCTCTTCAACAACCGCATCTACGGCCTGACCAAGGGCCAGTACTCCCCCACCTCCGAGACCGGCAAGATCACCAAGTCCACGCCACTCGGCTCACTCGACCACTCGTTCAATCCCGTGTCCCTCGCCCTCGGCGCCGAGGCGTCGTTCGTCGCGCGCACCATGGACTCCGACCGCAAGCACCTCACCGAGGTCCTGCGCCGCGCGGCCGCCCACGAAGGCACCGCGCTGGTCGAGATCATGCAGAACTGCAACATCTTCAACGACGGCGCGTGGGAGCCGCTCAAGGACTCCGAGACCAGCGACGACCGGATGATCCGACTCGCCGACGGCCAGCCTGTCGTGTTCGGCAAGGACGGATCGAAGGCCGTCGTGCGCGGCGAGGCGGGACACATCGTCGTGGCAGATACCTCCGAGGTCGACCCGGCGGAGATCATCGTGTTCGACTCCCACGCCGACGACCCGGGCCTCGCCTTCGCGCTGTCGCGGCTGGCCGACATCCACTCGCTCGAAAACACCGCGGTCGGCGTCTTCCGCGACGTGCAGCGACCGGCCTACGACCGCCTCGTGCGCGAACAGGTCGCGTCCGTCCAAGCCCAGGGCGAGGGCGACCTGCAGTCATTGCTGCGGGGCAAGGACACCTGGACCGTCTCCTGAACCAGCAGCCGCGCTCCGATCTCACCGCGGGCTTCCTCTACGCCGTCATGGCGTACGGCCTGTGGGGCCTGTTCCCCCTCTACTTCTCGCTCTTCGATTCGGTCTCCCCCGTCGAGGTGGTCGCCTACCGCATCGTGTGGTCCCTGGCCTTCTGCGTGCTCCTGCTCGCGATCACCCGCAGCTTCGGCAGCGTCCGCGATGTCATGCGCACCCCGCGACAGCTGGGCCTGCTCATCGGCGCCGCGGTCGCCATCACGATCAACTGGACGACCTACGTCTACTCCGTCTCGACCGACCAGGTGGTCGAGGCTGCCCTCGGTTACTTCATCAATCCGCTGGTCACCGTGGCGCTGGGCGTCGTGGTGCTGCGCGAACGCCTGCGCTCGTGGCAGTGGATGGCCATCAGCATTGCCGCTGCCGGCGTCATCGTCATCGGCATCGGCGAGAAGGCCGCGCCGTGGCTCGGCCTGGTCCTGGCGTTCTCCTTCGGCTCCTACGGCCTGCTCAAGAAGATGGCCGGCGTCAATGCGATCCCGAGCCTGACGGTCGAGACCGCCGTACTCCTGCCCTTCGCCTTCATCGTCCTCGTGTTCGTCGAGTCAGCCGGAAGCGCCGCCGTCATCAGCCAGGGGTGGGGCATGGGCGTCCTGCTGGCGTTGCTCGGCCCCGTGACGGCGATCCCGCTGCTGGCCTACGCCGCTGCCGCCAACCGCCTGCCACTCGCCCTGCTGGGGATCCTGCAGTACTCCACGCCCACGGTGATCTTCATCCTCGGCATCACCGTCTTCGGCGACACGGTCAACACCCTGGAGTGGATCGGCTTCGGTCTCATTTGGCTGGCGCTCGCTGTCTTCTCCACCGACGCGTGGCGGCAATCGCGACAGGACAATCGAGCGGTCGCCCTCGAGGTCGCCGAACCCGCCTAGTGCCCGGCGAGTCGGGCGCGTTCGAGGATGTCGGCGCGGCCGCTGGCACCGAGCATCTGACCCAGGGCCGTGATGTCGGCCTTGATGGTGGCGACGGAGTAGCCCAACTGATCCGCGATGTCGCGATTGCTCCGCCCTTCGCGCATGAGCACGAGCACCTCGCGCTGGCGGGCCGTGAGTTCGAGGGGCGCCGTCTCCGCGAGGTTGGAACGGGCGGTGCCCTTCAGGGCCGACGCGGCCAGCAGCCACAGGACGGTGGCACTGAGGACGGCGTCAATGGTGGCCCTGAGGTGCCAGCTGCGTTCCACTGGCTCGGCGAAGGCAAGGACCATGAACCCCATGGGCGCACCGCGGTGACGCAGCGGCAGGAACGCGAAATCGCCGTTGGACTTCCACGCCCGGAAGAACGGCGCCGCAAGCGGGTAGTCGTCGGAGACCTGGTCCTTGGTCAGCCACTTCTCGGTGCCCAGCCGGAACGTCTCAACACCCGGCAGATGCATCTCGGCGGTCACCCTCGAGTAGACGGCATCCTCCTTCTTGCCCATGCCGTAGGACGCGATGAGGTCGAGCGTGTGGCCATCGGGCCGGACGGCGTACACCAGCGCAAGTTCAGCACCGAAGGGCGCGAGGAGACCTCGGCAGATGGCGAAGCCCACCGCGTCGCCATCGGGCAGGTCGCTGAGCATCCAGAGGTAGGAGATGAGCGGGGTGCCGTCGAGGGCGAAGTCCTCCGGGCGTGTGATGTCGCCCAGGCGCGCCTCATCGCTCGCGCGCGCGACCTGCCGCTTCGCCACGACCGCCACCTCCCCACGGGCTCCGGCTATATCCCGGCTATAGACCGTACGCCGTCCCCCGAATGAGGGTCCAGGGCGGTAGACAGGAGGCGTCCGCCAGTCGCGGGGGTGGCGGAACCCGTCGGGTCACCGACGGGGGCTCGGTTCGTCGCCAACCTTCGGGGGGTGCCGCGTCCATGGGGGGATGAGACTCGGTGGGGCGGCGAGCCGAGCCCCGACCCCCTCTCCCACCGCCAGCACGCCGACCTAGGGTGGCGCTATGGCGCTCACCGAGGTCTATGCCACGCCCGAGCGCCGAGCCCTGCGCGAGCTCGTCATCGACTTCACCCGCCGTGAGATCGCCCCACATCTTTCTGACTGGGAGCGCGACGGAGCCCTGCCGCGCTCGCTGCACCGGGCGACCGCCGAAGCCGGCATCCTCGGCATCGGGTTCGCCGAGTCGGTGGGCGGTTCGGGCGGCGATCTCGTCGACGTCGTCACCTTCACCGAAGCCCTGCTCGAGGGTGGCGCCAGCGGGGGCGTGGTGGCCGGCCTATTCAGTCACGGGATCGCCCTCCCGCACGTCGTCGATGAGGCCGAGCGCCGACGTGTCCGCGGCGACGCGGTGGGTGCCGACTACCTCCTCGACCGCTATGTCCGCCCTGTGCTCGCGGGTGAGGCCATCGCCTCCCTGGCCGTGACCGAACCCGATGGCGGCTCCGACGTCGCCCATCTGCGCACGCGCGCGCAGCACCAGCCAGACGGCTCATGGGCGGTCACGGGCGCGAAGACCTACATCACGTCGGGCGTACGCGCGGATCTCGTCGTCGCGGCGGTCCGCACGGGATCAGCCGACGACGGGGCGGCCGGGCTGTCGCTCATGGTCCTGGATCCGCGCGCACCGGGCTATGCATCACCGCGCGCTCTCGACAAGATGGGCTGGCTGTGCAGTGACACCGCCGAACTCGCCTTCGACGCCGTCCCGGTGTCGGCAGCCGATGTTCTGGGCGAAGGGCAGGGCTTTGCCTCCCTGGCCCAGCACTTCGTCTCCGAACGCATCTCCCTGGCTGTGACGGCCTACGCCACGGGGCAGCGCGCCCTCGATCTCACCCTCGCGTGGGTACGCGACCGCGAGACCTTCGGACGACCCCTCATCACCCGCCAGGTCGTGCGCCACACGCTCGTGGAGATGCACCGGCGCATCGAGGTGGCACGCACCTACACGCGCGAGATTGCCGCGCGCTACGCCGCTGGCGAGTCAGTGGCGGTCGAGGCCGCCATGGCCAAGCAGACCGCGGTCGAGGCCTGCGCGTACGCCGTCGACCAGGCCGTGCAACTGCACGGAGGCATGGGCTACATGCGCGAGAGCGAGGTGGAGCGTCACTACCGCGATGCTCGCGTGCTGGGCATCGGCGGCGGATCGACCGAGGTGATGACCGACCTCGTGGCGCGCCTGCTGGGCTACTAGCGCTCAGCCCGTGCGGGTGACGACGTAGTCGCAGAGCACCTCGAGTGCCTGGCGGGCCGATCCCTCGGGCAGATCGACCAGCGTCGCGCGGGCATCATCGGCCCAGCGACGAGCCTCAGCGCGGGCCTGGGCGAGGGCAGCGTGATCGCGCAACGTCGCCAACGCCTCGGCGTGGTCCAGGTCATCGGGCAGGGGCCGGGTGAGGAGATCGCGCAGGCGCGGGTCGGCGTCGCTGAGCGCGATGAGCGCGGTCAGGGTGGGTACCCCTTCGCGCAGGTCGGTGCCCGGGGTCTTGCCCGAGTCGCTGCTGTCGCTGGTGATGTCGACGATGTCGTCGGCGAGCTGGAAGGCCACGCCGATCTTCTCGCCGAACGTGGTCATGGTGTCGACGATGCGCGGATCGGCACCCGACATCATCGCGCCGAAGCGACCGGACGTGGCAATGAGCGAGCCGGTCTTGTCGGCCAGCACGCGAAGGTGATGCTCCACGGGGTCGGCGCCGCCTTCCGGCCCCACCGTCTCGCGGATCTGGCCGGTGCACAGGCGCTCGAAGGTGCGTGCCTGGATGCGCACAGCTTCAGGCCCGAGATCGGCCAGGATGTCGGAGGCCTTGGCGAAGAGGAAGTCGCCGGTGAGGATCGCGACCGTGTTGTCCCAGCGGGCGTTGGCCGACGCTGCTCCGCGCCTCAGGTCAGCCTCGTCCATGACGTCGTCGTGGTAGAGCGTGGCCAGGTGGGTGAGCTCGACGACGACGGCCGCTGGCACGACACCCGGGGCCTGCGGATCGCCGAACTGCGCGGCGAGCAGGACCAGCAGCGGGCGAAACCTCTTGCCTCCGGCCTCGACAAGGTGACGGGACGCCTCGGTGACGAAGGGGTAGTCGCTGCGCACGGCATCGCGCAAGGCAACCTCGACGGACGCCATGCCCGCGACAAGGCTTGCCTCGAGGTCCGGGTCGAGGACCCCGAGACCGAGGACGGAACCTGCAGGCTGGGGACTCATGGCCCTCTAACTATCGCAGGAATACGCCAGCCTGCTCGATGAGGTTGATCACCGGCTCGGGCAAGATGCCCAGGATGACGGTGACCGCGACCGAGATCGCCAGTGCGAGCGTCGTGGTGGCGGATGGCACAGCAGCCGCTGGCGCGCCCTCGACCGGCTCGCGGAAGAACATGATGACGACGACCCGGATGTAGAAGAAGGCGGCCATGACGCTGGCGATGACGCCGACGATTACCAGGCCGAGGTTGTCGACGGCCAGGGCTGACTCGAACACCAGGAACTTGGCGATGAAGCCGCTCGTCAGGGGGAACCCGGCGAGAGCGAACATGAAGATCGCGAACGACGTGGCCACGACGGGCGAGCGCTTGCCGAGGCCGGCCCACTGGTCGAGGCGGGTCACCTCTCCGCCGGACAGGCGCACCATCGAGATGATCGCGAAGATGCCGATCGTGGTGAAGCCGTAGGCGACCAGGTAGAAGATCGACGCGTAGAGACCCTGGGCGGTGGCGGTCGAGACGCCGATGAGGATGAAGCCTGCCTGGGCGATCGACGAGTAGGCGATCATGCGCTTGATGTCGGTTTGGGCGATCGCCACCACGGAGCCGAAGAGCATCGTCAGGCCGGCGATGATCCACAGCAGGGGTTCCCAGTCCCAGCGCACGCCACCCAGCGCGACGTACATGACGCGGAAGAGCGCACCGAAGGCGGCGACCTTGACGGCCGCAGCCATGAACGCCGTCACGGGTGCGGGCGACCCCTGGTAGACGTCGGGCACCCACGCGTGGAACGGCACCGCACCGATCTTGAAGAGCAGGCCCACCGCCAGCAGGGCGGTGCCGCCGACCACGAGAGCGGTCTGGCCAGGCTCGGCCGCCAGTGCATCGGCGATGGCGGAGAACTCGACGCTGCCGGCGTAGCCGTAGAGCAGGGCGATGCCGAAGAGCAGGAAGGCGGAGGAGAACGCGCCCAGGATGAAGTACTTCAGGGCGGCTTCCTGCGAGAGCAGGCGACGGCGACGTGACATGCCCGCCATCAGGTAGAGCGGCAGCGACATGATCTCCAGGGCGATGAAGAGCACAAGGAGATTGGACGCCGTGACGAACAGCATCATGCCGAAGACGGAGAACAGGAACAGCGGCCAGATCTCGGTCTGGAAGTAACCGCGCACGGTGAGCTCGCGCTCGTCCTCGGAGCCCGGCAGTGCCGATGCGCGCGGCGCGAAGGCATCGCCAGCCGGATCGAGTTGCCTCTCGGCCATGAGAAGCGCGACGAGAATCGACAGCAGCAGGATCAGGCCCATGAACAGGATGCCCGGGCCGTCGATCGCCAGGGCACCCTCGGCTTGGATCCCCTGGGTCGCGCGATTGACGACGAGGATCACGAACGCCCCGATGAGCGATCCGAACACCAGCACGAGCTGGATCGGGCGACGAGCTCCACGGCCGACGAAGGCCTCGACGATGACGCCGATGACACCGGCCGCGCCCACGAGGATGTAGGGCAGCAGCGCGATGTAGTCGATGCTCGGCGCGGGCATCACGTCGGGGGTCACGGCGCACTCCCCTGCACGATCGGGGGAATGACGGACGGCGGATCGGTGACGCCGACGACCTCAAGGGTGCGCTCGACCGCGGGATTGATGACGTTGAGGACAGGTGCGGGGAACACACCCAGCAGGATCGTCAGGAAGACGATCGGTGCCAGCGTGGTGATCTCGCGACCGCGCAGGTCGCTCATGCCTTCGACGGCCGGCGACGGCGGCCCGGTGGCCACCTTCTGGTAGAGCTTCAGGGCATAGCCCGCGGTGATGACGATGCCCAGCGTGGCGATGACGGCGACCGGCACGTTGACCGCGAACGTGCCCAGCAGGACGAGGAACTCGCCGATGAAGCTGGCCAGGCCCGGCAGCGCGAGCGCGGACAGCGCGGCGAACAGGAAGAAGCCGGCGAGGACGGGGGCGACCTTGTTGACGCCGCCATAGGTCGAGATGAGGCTGGATCCACCGGCGCGGTTCATCAAGAAGCCCGCGGCCAGGAAGATCGCGGCCGTCGACAGGCCGTGGGCGATCATGTAGAACGTCGAGCCGCTCAGGCCCCACGTGGTGAACACGAAGATGCCGAGGGCGATGAAGCCGAAGTGCGACATCGAGCTGTAGGCGAAGAGACGCTTCATGTCCTTCTGGCCGAACGCGACCAAGGCGCCGTAGAGGATGCCGATGACCGCCAGGGCCACCACCAGCGGCGCGTAGAACTCCGACGCGGCCGGGAAGATCGGCAGCAGGTAGCGGATCATGCCGAAGGTGCCGACCTTGTCGAGCACGCCGATGAGCAGGACCGCGGTTGCCGGGGTCGACTCCTTGGCCGCATCGGGCAGCCAGGTGTGGAAGGGCCACAGAGGCGCCTTGATGGCGAAGGCAATGAAGAACCCGACGAAGAGGATCTTCTGCGTGTTGGGGTCGATGTCGAGGCCCACGAGCGCAGCGAAGTCGAAGGTGCCCTGGCCGAGCTGCTGAACGGACACGACGTAGAGCCCGATGAGGGCTGCGAGCATCAGCAGACCGCCGACGAGGCTGTAGATGAGGAACTTCACGGCCGCATAGCTGCGGTCGGCGCCGCCGTAGCGCCCGATCAGGAAGTAGATCGGGATGAGCATGACCTCGAAGAACACGTAGAACAGGAAGACGTCGGTCGCGGCGAAGACGCCGATCATGAGGGTCTGCAGGATCAGGATCAGGGCGAAGTAGCCCTTGACGCTGCGTCCCGATCCCGGCATGACGTCGTTCCAGCCAGCGAGGATCACGACCGGCACGAGCGTGGCGGCCAGGGCCACGAGTACGAGGCCGATGCCGTCGACACCCACGCTGAAGGAGATGCCCAGCGCCGGGATCCACGGATAGCTCTCGACGAACTGGAAGGGTGCCGTGGCATCCGCATCGAACTGCAGGCCCATGACGACGGTGAGGACGAGGGTCAGCAGCGCGAAGCCCAGCGCCACCTGCTTGGGCAGCACATCACGATCACGCGGCAGGAGCATGACGATGATCGAGCCCACGAGGGGAACGACCATGAGGATGGTGAGCCAGGGCAGCGACGTCACGGCAGCCTCGCCAGGTAGAGGATGGCCACGACGATGACCGCGCCGGCGACCATCAGCAGCGCATACGAACGGGCGAATCCGCTCTGCAGGCGACGCAGGCGCGAGCCCAGGCCGCCGACGAAGCGGGCACTGCCTTCGACGGTGCCATCGATGATCCGGTCGTCGACGAAGACCGACCCGTCGGACAGCACGTAGGTCGGCTTGACCACGAGAGCGTCGTTGATCGCGTCGTCGTAGAGGCTATTGCGCGCGGCGACGGTGAGAAGGTTGCCCTTCGGGGCCTCCACCGGTACCTCCTTGCGGTACTTCGCGATGGCAATGGCTACGCCGATGAGGACGACGGCCAACGTGATGCCCTCGAGAATGATCGCCGGGATGGGCAGCGGCTTCTCCTCGATGCCGGTGACCGGCTCGAGCCAGCTCTCGATGTTGCCCCAGTAGAGGAGCGCAGCTCCGGTGACGACGGAGCCGATGCCGAGGATGATGAGCGGGATGGTCATCACGGGCTTGGACTCGTGTGGATGCGCATCGTCGGGCCAGCGAGCCTTGCCGAAGAAGGTCATGATCACCATGCGCGTCATATAGAAGCCGGTGATGCCCGCCGCAAGCATGGTGCAGACACCGACGAGCAGGTTCTGCTCGAACGCCGCATGGATGATGTCGTCCTTCGAGAAGAAGCCGGAGAAGGGCGGGATTCCGATGATGGCTAGGTAGCCGCACATGAACGTGATCCAGGTGATGACCATCACCGTGCGCAGTGCGCCGTAGCGACGCATGTCCTGCTCGTCGTTCATACCGTGGATGACGGATCCAGCGCCGAGGAACAGGTTGGCCTTGAAGACGCCGTGCGTGAGCAGGTGGAAGATCGCAAAGACGTAGCCGATGGGACCGAGACCGGCGGCGAGAACCATGTAGCCGATCTGGCTCATCGTGGACCCCGCCAGCGCCTTCTTGATGTCGTCCTTCGCCGAACCGATGATGGCGCCCATGAACATCGTGATGACGCCGATGATCACCACCGCGGTGAGAGCGAAGGCTGTGCCGTCGTAGATCGGATTGCTCCGCACGATGAGGTAGACGCCCGCGGTGACCATCGTGGCCGCGTGGATGAGGGCCGACACCGGCGTCGGGCCCTCCATCGCGTCGAGAAGCCACGCCTGCAGCGGGAACTGCGCCGACTTGCCACACGCCGCCAGCAGCAGCAGGAGTCCGATCCAGGTGAGCGTCGATTCGTTGGCCTCGCCGGCGGCGGCGAAGACGGAGTCGAACGTGACGGTGCCGAACGTCACGAAGATCAGCATGATCGCCAGGCTCAGGCCGACGTCGCCGACCCGGTTCATGATGAAGGCCTTCTTGGCGGCGGCTGCGGCGCTCGGCTTCCACTGCCAGAAGCCGATGAGCAGGTAGGAGGCCAGGCCCACGCCCTCCCAGCCCACGTAGAGCAGGAGGTAGTTGTCGGCGAGGACCAGCAGCAGCATGCTCGCGATGAAGAGGTTGAGGAACCCGAAGAACCTGCGGCGGTCGGGGTCGTGCTCCATGTAGCCGAGCGAGTAGACGTGGATCAGTGAACCGACGATGGTGATCAGCAGGACGAAGACCATCGACAACTGATCGAGTTGCAGGGCGACCGGCACGCTGAACCCGCCGACGAAGACCCACTCGAACAAGGTCTGGCCGATCGCCCGCTCCTCCGCGGGGCGGCCCATGAGGCTGACGAGCAGGATGATCGCGTAGATCGCGGCCAGGCTCACGGTCAGCACGCCGAGATACGGACCCCACTTGTTGGTGCGCCGGCCGCCCAGGAGCAGGACGGCAGCACCGAACAACGGCAGGGCGATGAGGATCCAGAGGTAGCCGAAGACGCCTGTCGCCGCGGTCAGCGGCTGCAGGCTGGGCGCGCCCTCAGCGAGGACGACAGCGCCGTTCCCGATCACGGCGCCTCCTTCTCTTCCACGTTGATCCTCAAGGTTTGCCCGGTCACCCGAGCGGGGGTCAGTACTTCAGCAGGTTTGGTTCGTCGATCGAGGCCGAGCGCCGCGAACGATAGACGGTGACGATGATGGCGAGTCCCACGACGACCTCGGCCGCTGCAACGACCATGACGAAGAAGGCGATCACCTGACCATCGAGATTGCCGTTCATGCGAGCGAAGGCCACGAACGCGAGGTTGGCGGCGTTGAGCATGAGCTCAATCGACATGAACACGACGATGGCGTTGCGGCGCACGAGCACGCCGATGGCACCCAGCGTGAAGAGCACGCACGCTAGGACGATGTAGTTCTCGACGCTCACGACGGCTCCCCCGGAGACGTGCCGGGATCGTCGGCCACGGGCCGCTTCGACGGACCGTAGGACGCCTCGCCCGAGGCAAGCGCTGCGGTCTCGGCTACCGCAGCCGTGTCGACTGGGCGGAGGTCGCCGCGCGCGCGGAGCGGGCCGGGTACGGAGATCTCCGCGACGCTGCCGTCGGGCAGCAGAGCGGGCGTATCGACGGCGTTGTGCCGCGCGTACACGCCGGGAGGGGGCAGCGGCACCGGGTGGACCCCGGTGCGGGTGCGCTCCTGGGAGATCTCGCGCTGCGTGCGTCGGGGCTGCCAGCGCTCGCGATGCGCGAGGACCAGCGCGCCCAGGGCGGCCACGATGAGCAGCCCGGCGACGATTTCGAAGGCGAGGATGTATTCGGAGAACAGCAGGCGCGCGAGGCCTTCGACGTTGCCGCCGTATTGGCCATTCGCGCCATCAAGCCCGACCACCGGCACGCCACTGAGCGCGCTGCCGAGCCCGATCGCCAGCAGGAGACCGAATCCGACGGCCAGCAGGATGCCCGCGACGCGCTGTCCGCGCAGCGTCTCGACGAGGGAATCAGATGAGTCGACGCCCACGACCATCAGCACGAAGAGGAAGAGCATCATGACCGCGCCGGTGTAGACGATGATCTGCACCATGCCGAGGAACGGCGCCGCGTTAGCGATGTAGAGGACCGCCAGGCTGATCATCGTCAGCGCCACCCACAGGGCGCTGTGCACCGCGCGGCGCGACAGGATCAGGCCGATGCCGCCAGTGACCGAGAGGATGGCGCAGACCCAGAAGACCACGGCCTCGGCCGTGGTGGGCTCCGTGGAGGTCACGCCTTCTCTCCCTGGGTCGCGTGCCAGATGGCGGTGTCACCATCTGGCTCCTGCTCCGGTACCGAGCCCGTGACCTTACCGGCGTAGTAGTCCTTCTCGGTGGTGCCCGGCACCATCGGGTGCGGCGGGGCGATCATGCCGGGCAGGAGCGGGGCCAAGAGCTCCTGCTTCTCGAAGATGAGGTCAGCCCGGTTGTCGTCGGCAAGCTCGTAGACGTTGGTCATCGTCAGGGCGCGCGTCGGGCAGGCCTCGATGCACAGTCCGCAGAAGATGCAGCGCAGGTAATTGATCTGGTAGACGCGGCCGTAGCGCTCACCGGGGCTGAAGCGCTCGGTGTCGGTGTTGTCGGCACCCTCGACGAGGATCGCGTCGGCCGGGCAGGCCCACGCGCACAGTTCGCAGCCCACGCACTTCTCAAGGCCATCAGGCCAGCGATTGAGCTGGTGGCGGCCATGGAACCGCGGCTTGGGTGGGAAGCGATCAGCCTGCTCGGGGTACTGCTCGGTGACGACCTTCTTGAAGATCGTCTTGAAGGTGACGCCGAACCCACGAACGGCGGGGGGCAACTCAGCCATGGGTGTCCTCCTCCGGTGCAGTGGAGCCCGACACGGGCGGCTCTGCCGACCCGCCGGGCATGACCGCGGTGCGGGTGGCAGTGCCCTCGACCGTGGTGGAGGAGGCCGCACGCGCCCGTCGCGAGGTGAACGTGAACTCCTGGCCGGGCAGCGGCGGGACGGGGTATCCGCCGGCGTAGGGGTCGAAGGGCTTGTCGATCTCTTGCTGCGCAGCCTCGATGAGTGCCTTCTCCTTGCGCTCCGTGCGCACCTGAAGCACCCAGGACCCGACCACGATGATGATGAGGAGGCCTCCACCTACGAGGAGGAGTTCCTGCGTCGTCACCGAGAACTCGTTGCGCACGACTCGCGCCGTGGCAACGACGACGATCCAGACCAGGGACGCCGGGATGAGGATCTTCCAGCCGAATCGCATGAACTGGTCGTAGCGCAGGCGAGGAAGGGTCGCGCGCAGCCAGATGAAGACGAAGATGAAGAGCTGAACCTTGATGAACCACCAGAGCAGCGGCCACCAGCCGACGTTGGCGCCGTCCCACAGCGACAGCGGCCACGGAGCGATCCAGCCACCGAGGAAGAGGGTGGTGGCCAGGGCGGAGACGGTGACCATGTTGATGTATTCGGCCAGGAAGAACAGCGCGAACTTCAGCGAGGAGTACTCCGTGTGGAAGCCACCCACGAGCTCGCCCTCAGCTTCGGGCAGGTCGAAGGGTGCACGGTTGGTCTCGCCCACCATCGCCGTCACGTAGATGAGGAAGGACGGCAGGAGGATCACGGCGTACCAGATGGGCTCCTGGGCCGCGACGATGCCGGACGTCGACATCGTGCCGGCGTAGAGGAAGACGGCGACGAACGACATCGACATCGCGAGTTCGTAGGAGATCATCTGGGCCGAGGAGCGCAGGCCGCCCAGGAGCGGGTAGGTCGAGCCCGACGACCAGCCGGCGAGCACGATGCCGTAGATGCCGATCGAGGCGATGGCCAGCACGTAGAGCACCGACACCGGGAAGTCCGTGAGCTGCAGTGGCGTCTCGACGCCGAAGATGCTCACCATCGGACCGAACGGAATGACCGCGAAGGCGAGGAACGCCATGGTGGCGGAGATGACCGGGGCGATCCAGTAGACGGCAAGGTGCGCCGTCTTGGGGATGATCTCTTCCTTCAGGCCGAGTTTGAAGCCGTCCATGAGCGACTGCAGCAGACCAAAAGGGCCCACGCGATTGGGTCCGATGCGGTTTTGCATGCGCGACACCACACGCCGCTCCCACCAGATGGTGAAGAGGGTCATCAGCACGAGGCCCACGAAGATGGCCAGGACCTTGAGCAGGATCAACCACCATGGGTCGTTGAAGGTGTATTCGCTCACGCCGCACCTCCGGTCACGCGGACGACGGAGCCGTATGTCGCACCGATGCCCAGCAGCGCAGAGCCCTCGGAGTTCAACGGCGCCCACACCGAGCCGTCGGCAACGTCACCGATGCTCAGCGGAAGGGTGACCGCACCCGAGTCGGTCGAGAGGGTCACCGTGGCGGAGTTGGCAACGCCGAGGGACTCGGCGGTTGCCCGCGACATGACGGCCTCGGTGGGGCGGGCGGTCGCTGCCAGGTGGGGCTCACCCTCCTGCAGGCGACCGCGATCGAGCAGGAGACGCCAGGTCGACAGCAGGGCGTAGCCCGAGCCCGGTGCCTGGATCGTCGAGGAGCTCACCGTGGGGGCTGCGGAGCGATCGGTCGTCGAGGGAGTGAGGGCATCGAGTTCGGCGCGCAGCGAGGCGAAGTCACCCGACCCGAAGGGCACGTCCATGACGTCGGCGATCATGCCGAGGATGCGGCCATCCGCCACGCTCGACGCCTCGCGGATCGCCGGGCCGAACGGACGCACGCGGCCTTCCCAGTCGGTGAAGCTGCCGGCCTTCTCGGCCACGACCGCGGCGGGGAAGACGACGTCGGCGCGCTCGGTGACCTCGTTGTGGTGCGACGAGACAGCCACGAGGAAGGGCACGGCATCGAGTGCACGGCGCAGGTCATCGGCGTCGGGGTAATCCTCGACATCGAGTCCGGCCACCACCAGTGCCTTGACGCTCGGCTCTTCGTCGGCATCGCCGCGCTTTCGATCACCCAGGACGGCGTCAATCATCGCCGCGGCAGCGCGACCGGGCGCGGTCGGAATGACTGAGGAATCGACACCCCAGGCGGCCGCGACCTGCGCACGCGCCGTGGCATCTGCCACCTGGCGGCCACCCGGCAGCAGCGCCGGGAGGGCACCGGCGTCGAGGGCACCGCGCTCGCCCGCGCGACGGGGAACCCACGCCAGTTGCGCGCCGGTTGCGGATGCGAGGGCGGCAGCGGCCGAGAGCGCGCCGGGCACGGCGGCGAGGCGCTCGCCGACGAGGATCACCGCGCCGGGCTGCCGAAGGCCAGCCAGCGCGTCAGCGCCCTGCGGCCCGTCGATGATCTGGCGCAGTGCCCAGGCCTCGTTGCCCGGCTGGCAGGGCCACCAGGTGGCCTGCATCTTGTCGAGTGCACGCGTGCGCACCGCACTGATGGACTGGACACGGATCCTGCCTTCGCGTGAAGCCTTGCGCAGGCGCAGGAAGATGATCGGCGACTCGTCTTCGGTCTCGAGGCCGACGAGAAGCACGAAGGGTGCGCTCTCGAGATCGGCGTAGGTCGGACCGAGCGGACGGCCGGCCACCGACGACGCGAGGAACTGGGCCTCCTCGTCGCTGGACAGACGATTGCGGAAGTCGATGTCGTTGGTGTCGAGGGCCAGGCGAGCAAACTTCGCGTAGGCGTAGGCATCCTCACGGGTCAGGCGACCACCCAGCATCACGCCGGCGCGACCGCGAGCGGCGGCGAGCCCGCGGGCGGCGATGTCGACCGCCTCGGGCCAGGAAGCCACACGCAGTTCGCCGTCTTCGCGCACCAGCGGGGTCTCCAGGCGTCCGTCCGCGTTGTAGAGGAAGGCGAAGCGACCCTTGTCGCAGTTCCACTCCTCGTTGACCTCCGGGTCGTCCCACGCCAGGCGACGCGTGACAACTCCACGACGTACGTCGGTGCGCAGTGCGCAGCCCGATGCACAGTGCTCGCAGGTGGTCGGAGTCGACACCAGATCGAACGGACGCGAACGGAAGCGGTAGAGCGAGCTCGTGAGCGCGCCCACCGGACAGATCTGGATGGTGTTGCCCGAGTAATAGGAGTCGAACGGAGCGTCGGGACCGATGCCCACCTGCTGCTGCGCACCGCGCTCGAGGAGTTCGAGCATCGGATCACCGGCGATCTGCTCGGCGAACCTCGTGCAGCGGGCGCAGGACACGCAGCGCTCGCGATCGAGGAGGATCTGCGCACTCACGTTGATCGGCTTGGGGAAGGTGCGTCGATTTTCCTCGAAACGCGCCTCCGGTCGCCCGGCCGTCATGGCCTGGTTCTGCAGCGGGCACTCGCCACCCTTGTCGCAGATGGGGCAGTCGAGCGGGTGATTGAGGAGCAGGAACTCCATCACCCCTTCCTGCGCATGCTCGGCCATCTCCGACGTGCGCTGAGTCTTGATCACCATGCCGTCAGAGACCGTGACTGCGCACGCCGGCTGAGGCTTGCCCTGGCCCTCGATCTCGATCAGGCACATGCGGCACGCCGCGACCGGGTCGAGCAGCGGGTGATCGCAGAAGCGGGGAATCTCGATTCCCATGAGTTCGGCAACGCGGATGACGAGCATGCCCTTGGGTACGCGAACGTCGATGCCGTCGACGGTCACGGTGACCGAGTCGACGGGCTGGACCGACGTCTGCTGGGGTGCGAGCGTCATCGCGCGGCCACCTCCGAGAAGACGTAGCCCGCGACCGGCGGGAAGGTCTCATCGACGGGGGTGTGCGTCGCGAGAACGAACTCATCGCGGAAGTACTTCAGGGCCGCCGGGTACGGCGTCGCCGCGGCATCGCCGAGTGCGCAGAACGAACGGCCCGCGATCTGCCCGCAGACCTCTTCGAGGAGCTTCATGTCGGGATCGGTGCCCGCGCCGTGCTCGAAGCGCTCGAGAACTCCGGTAATCCAGTAGGTGCCCTCACGACACGGCGTGCACTTGCCGCATGACTCGTGCTTGTAGAACTCCAGCCAGCGCGTGACCGCCTTGACGACGCTGATCGTGTTGTTGAAGACCATCGGCGTGCCGGTGCCGAGCATGGTGCCCGCTTCGGCCATCGCCTCGTAGGTGAGCGGGGTGTCGAGGTGGTCAGCGGTGAGCATGGGCACGGATGAGCCGCCGGGGATCCAGAACTTCACCGTGCCGTCGCCGCCGCGCACACCACCCGCATAGTCGAGGAGCTCGCGCATCGTGATGCCGAGCGGAGCCTCGTAGATGCCGGGGCGATTGACGTGGCCGGAGACCGCGAAGACCTTGAAGCCGGGCGACTTCTCGGTGCCGAACTGGCGGAACCACTCGACGCCGTTGTTGACGATCCAGGGGATGTTGGCGATGGTCTCGACGTTGTTGACGACCGTGGGGACGGCGTACAGGCCATGGGTGGCCGGGAACGGCGGCTTGAGTCGCGGCTGGCCGCGACGGCCCTCGAGTGAGTCGAGCAGCGCGGTCTCTTCACCGCAGATGTAGGCACCGGCACCGGAGTGGACGGTGACGCGCAGGTTGAAGCCCGACCCCTGGATGTTGTCGCCGATCAACCCGGCCTGCTCGGCCTCGCGCACGGCCGCAGCCACGCGGCGGATCGCCTGGGGGACCTCGCCGCGGATGTAGATGAACGCGTGCTGCGCGCGGATGGCGTAGGACGAGATGATCACGCCCTCGACGAGCGCGTGCGGATTGGCCATCATGATGGGCACGTCCTTGCACGCGCCCGGCTCCGACTCATCGGCATTGACGACGAGGTAGTGGGGCTTGCCGTCGTTTTGCGGGACGAAGCTCCACTTCAGGCCCGTGGGGAATCCCGCGCCGCCGCGGCCGCGGAGCCCGGAATCCTTGACGGTGCCGATGATCGCGTCGGGCTCCATCGTCAGCGCCTTGGCGAGTGCGCGGTAGCCGCCGAAACGCCGGTAGCCCTCGAGCGTGAAGTAGTCGGGCTCGTCCCAGTGGGCGGTGATGACGGGGGTCAGCGGTGTCATGTCAGGCTCCCTGGGCCGGTGCCGGCGGGGCGGACATGCCCCGTTCCTTCGCCACGGTGAGACCCGCGCACATGATCGCGTCGGCCTCGCCGCCTTCGCCCGCGAGCCCGTCATCGGGGAAGGCGAGGGTGTGCTCGGTGGCCTGGAAGTCGCGAATCGCCGGCCCGCGGGTGGAGACGACGGTCTCACCGCGTGCGAGTCGATCGATGACATCGACGGCGCTGGCCGGGGTCTGGCAGTCCATGAATTCCCAGTCGACGGTCATCGCGGGGGCATGCGTGCACGCTGCCTGGCACTCGATGCGCTCGAGCCAGAAGGTGCCATCGACATCGGTCTCATTGTGGCCGGCACCGAGGCGCTCGGAGACGGCCTCGTAAACCGCGTCGCCACCGAGCAGAGCGCAGAGGGTGTTGGTGCAGATGCCGATGTGGTGCTTGCCGACCGGACGGCGCTTGTACATCGTGTAGAAGGTGGCCACGGCGTTGACCTCGGCGGTGGTGAGGTCGAGGACCTCCGCGCACATCTGCATGGCCTCGGGCGTGATCTCGTCCTGGACGCTTTGCGCCAGATGCAGGATCGGCATGATCGCCGAGCGCTTCTCGGGGTAGCGATGGGTCAACTCCACCATGTGCGCACGCGTCTCGGCGGTGAGCTCGCTCATCGGTCGACACCCCCCATGACGGGGTCGATGCTGGCCACGGCGGCGATGACGTCGGACACCATGCTGCCGTCGCACATGGCGGCGGTCGACTGCAGGTTGTTGAAGGACGGGTCACGGAAGTGGACGCGGTAGGGACGCGTGCCGCCCGTGCTGACGACATGGGCGCCGAGTTCGCCACGAGGTGACTCGATCGCCGCGTAGACCTGGCCGGCGGGCACCCGGAAGCCCTCGGTGACCAGCTTGAAGTGATGGATGAGTGCCTCCATCGACTCCGTCATGATCTCCTTGATGTGCTCGGGCGAGTTGCCCTGGCCATCGCTGCCGATCGACAGGCGCGCGGGCCAGCCGATCTTCTTGTCTTCGATCATCACGGGCCCGGGACGCAGGCGGTCGAGTGCCTGCTCGACGATCTTGATCGACTCGTGCATCTCGCCGATGCGGATGAGGAAGCGGCCGTAGACGTCGCAGGTGTCGGTCGTCTGCACCTCGAACTCGTAGTTCTCGTAGCCGCAGTAGGGCTGGGACTTGCGCAGATCGTGGGGCAGGCCGGTGGAGCGCAGGATGGGACCGGTGATGCCCAGGGCCATGCACGAGGCGAGGTCGAGGTAGCCGATCCCGACCGTGCGTCCCATCCAGATGGCGTTGTCGACGAGCAGGTCGCTGGTGTCCTTGAGGCGCTTCTTCAGCAGCGGCAGGGTCTCGCGAATGCGATTGATCTGGTCGTCGGTGACATCCTGCGCGACGCCACCGGGGCGCACGTAGGCACTGTTCATGCGCAGGCCGGTGACCATCTCGAAGATGTCGAGGAGGAGTTCGCGCTCGCGGAAGCCGAAGATCATCGCGGTGAGCGCACCGAGCTCCATGCCGCCCGTAGCCAGCGCCACAAGATGGGACGAGATGCGGTTGAGCTCCATCATCATCACGCGGATGGTGGACGCCCGATCGGGGATCTCCTCGGTGACGCCGAGGAGCTTCTCGACGGCGAGGCAGTAGGCAGTCTCATTGAAGAACGGTGAGAGGTAGTCCATGCGGGTCACGAAGGTCACGCCCTGGGTCCAGGTGCGGTACTCCATGTTCTTCTCGATGCCCGTGTGAAGGTAGCCGATGCCGCAGCGGGTCTCGGTGACGGTCTCGCCCTCGAGTTCGAGGATCAGGCGCAGTACCCCGTGCGTCGACGGATGCTGCGGGCCCATGTTGACGACGATGCGTTCCTTCTCGCCCTCGCTCGGCGGAGTGACGGTGTCCCAGTCGCCGCCGGAGAGAGTGAAGACGCGGCCATCACTCGTGTCGTAGGAATCGGCGTAGGCATCGGCGTCATCGTGGCCGGCCTCGTAGATGACGTCTTCGGCGCTCATGTTGTCGGTGCTCATCAGGAGTAGGCCCTCCGCTCGTCGGGCGGGGGAACCTCAGCACCCTTGTATTCGACCGGGATGCCACCCAGTGGGTAGTCCTTGCGCTGCGGGTGCCCCAGCCAGTCGTCGGGCATCTCGATACGCGTCAGCGACGGATGCCCGTCGAAGATGATGCCGAAGAAGTCGTAGGTCTCGCGCTCGTGCCAGTCGTTGGCCGGGTAGACGCTGACGATCGACGGGATGTGGCGGTCGTTGTCGGGGCACGTGACCTCGACGCGCACCCGCCGGTTGTGCGTGATGGACAGGAACGGGTAGACGGCGTGGAGCTCGCGGCCCCTGTCGTCAGGGAAGTGGACACCGCTGACGCCCATGCACATCTCGAACCTCAGTGCGGGCTCATCGCGAAGGGCGGTGACGAAGGTCAGCAGGTGCTCGCGGCGAACGACGAAGGTGATCTCGCCGCGGTAGACGACGACCTTCTCGACGGCCGTGGTCATCGGGAGGCCGTGATCGGCGAGCGCCAGCGCGATCTCCTCGGCGGCGTCGTCGAACCAGTCGCCGTAGGGCGGCAGGGTCGGGCCGGGCATCACGATGGGGGCGACGAGACCGCCGAAACCCGAGGTGTCGCCGCCGTCTTCCGCGCCGAAGGCGCCGTGACGAACGCCCACGACCTCGAGTTCGATGGTGCGGGCGGGCGTGGTGACGTGAGCGGCGACCTCCAGCCCTGCCTCGGCGGGGGTGACCGGCGTCTGGTCGGTCATCGCAGCAGGCCTCGCATCTCGAGCGTGGGCGCCGCGGTGAGCGCCGCCGCTTCCTCGAGGTTTTGCTCGCGAATCGCGTTGGCACCGAGCTTCATGCCCTGGATCTCGTCGTGGATCTTCAAGATGGCGTCGATGAGCATCTCGGGGCGAGGCGGACAGCCGGGGAGGTACATGTCGACGGGCACGACGTGATCGACGCCCTGGACGATCGCGTAGTTGTTGAACATGCCACCGCTGGAGGCGCACACACCCATGGCCAGCACCCACTTGGGGTTGGGCATCTGGTCGTAGATCTGGCGCAGCACCGGGGCCATCTTCTGGCTGACGCGACCGGCCACGATCATCAGATCGGCCTGACGCGGCGAGGCGCGGAAGACCTCCATGCCGAAGCGGGCGATGTCGTAGCGCGGTCCGCCGACGGCCATCATCTCGATGGCGCAGCAGGCCAGGCCGAATGTGGCCGGCCACAGCGATCCCTTGCGCGCGTATCCCGCGACGGCCTCGACGGTCGTCAGAAGCACCCCGGATGGCAGCTTTTCTTCAAGGCCCATGGCTTAGTCCCAGTCCAGTCCGCCGCGACGCCATTCGTAGACGTACGGCACGGTGAGGTTGAAGAGGAACAGCATCATCGCCAGGAAGACGAAGAGCGGCAACTGGTCGAAAGCGACGGCCCAGGGATAGAGAAAGACGATTTCGATGTCGAAGATGATGAACATCATCGCGGTCAGGTAGTACTTGACCGGAAAGCGCCCGCCGCCCATCGGCTGCGGGGTGGGCTCGATGCCGCACTCATAGGCATCAACCTTGGCCCGGTTGTAGCGCTTGGGACCGGTGAAGGTGGTCAGCGTGACGCTGAAAACGGCGAATCCGGCGGCGAGGAGGCCCAGGACGAGGATCGGCGCGTAGGCGTCCACCGAACCAGAGCTCCTTTAGCGGCCAGGGGGGCCCGACGGCCCGTCGGCGGAAGTCTACCTACGGCCGAGGGGGGTCATCGGCGCCCCCGGTGCAGGGCCACGATCCCTCCGGTGAGGTTCAACCAGGCGACGTCGCGCCATCCCGCGTCGTTCATGATGACCGCCAATTCAGGCTGGTCCGGCCAGGCTCGAATGGACTCGGCGAGGTAGACGTAGGCGTCGGGATTCGATGAGGTACGCCGTGCGATCTCCGGCAGGGCACCCATCAGATAGCGCGAGTACAGGGTGCGGAACGGCCCGAAGACGGGGTGAGAGAACTCACACACCACGATGCGCCCTCCGGGCCGGGTCACCCGGCGGAGTTCAGCCAGCGCCTGCCGAGGGTCGGCGGTGTTACGCAGGCCGAACGACATCGTGACCGCGTCGAAGGCCTCGTCGGTGAAGGGCAGGCGCAGAGCATCCCCGGCAACGAAGGGCAGGTGCGTCTCCCGGCGCCGACCGACGCGCAACATGCCCAGGGAGAAGTCGCAGGGCACCACAGTCGCGCCCCGGGCAGCCATCGGCGCGCTCGAGGTCCCGGTGCCGGCAGCCAAGTCGAGGATGCGCTCCCCCGGCTGAGGGCGGACGGCGTTGACGACGGCGCGGCGCCACAGGCGAGTCTGCCCCAAGGCGAGCAGGTCATTGGTGAGGTCGTAGCGGTCGGCGACCTCATCGAACATGGCGGCCACCTCATGGGGACGCTTGTCGAGATCGGCGCGCGGCATACGAGCATCCTCCCAGTGGGTGGCGCAGCGGGCCTGCCGGACTGCCGGGTGGACCATTTGGCCGTACTCTCGACGCGTGTCCACACCCCTCCTGGTGACCACGGCGGCACCGCGAGTGCGGACCGTGCCGATCGAGGATCCGGGGCCGCTTCTGGAGCGACTGCCAGCCGCGGGTGGCACCGCCTGGGTCAACGGGGGTGACGGCCTCATCGGCTGGGGCGTCGCCGCTTCCGTCGATGTCAACGGCGATGAACGATTCAGTCGCACGCAGCGCTGGTGGGTGGAGTGGTGTCGGCAGGCCGATATCGACGATCCCCTTCAACTGCCCGGCACCGGCCCCGTCGCGTTCGGCTCCTTCACCTTCGACCCCGATCCCGCATCAGGCCGCATGTCGCGCATCGTCATCCCGCGGGCCGTGCTGGGTCGCCGCGACGGCCACACCTGGCTCACCATCGTGGGCGACCCCGACGACACGCTGCCGGCCGATGCACTGCTGCCCAGCGTCTTCCACCCGCCGGCACCCACCCGCGTGGACTGGTCGCGCGGCAGCCGCACGGCTGAGGAGTGGAAGAGTTCGGTGGCCGATGTCATCGATCGCATCGGCCGTGGCGAGCTCGACAAGGTCGTGCTGGCACGCGACGTCGTCGCCGAGGTCAGCGATGACTTTGACGTGCGCTACCTCCTGCTCCGCCTGGCCGCCGCCTACCCGGAGTGCTGGACTTTCCAGGTCGACGACATGGTCGGCGCCACCCCCGAGCTGCTCGTGCGCCGCACCAACGACGTCGTCCTGTCGCGGGTGCTGGCCGGCACGGTCAAGCGCCGCGGTGATGAGAGCGAGGACGCGACGCTGGCCAAGGCCCTGCTCGGCAGCGACAAGGATCTCGAGGAGCACGAATACGCCGTGCGGTCAGTGGCTCGCGCACTCGCCCACCACTGCACCGACCTGCGAGTGCCCACGCAGCCACGCGTCCTTCGTCTGTCCAACGTTCAGCACCTCGCCACCGACATCACGGGTCGTCTCGCCGACGGCGCATCCGCCCTCGCCCTGGCCGCCTCCCTGCACCCCACCGCCGCTGTCTGCGGCTCGCCGACCGAACGCGCCTTCGCCGTGATCCGCGAGGTGGAGGGCATGGACCGCGGTCGTTACGCCGGACCGGTCGGATGGTTTGACAGCCGGGGCGACGGCGAATTCGGCATTGCCCTGCGGTGCGCTGAAGTGCGGCCCGGCTCGCTGCGCCTCTTTGCCGGGTGCGGCATCGTCACCGGCTCCGACCCGGAGGCCGAACTCGCGGAGTCGCGGGCGAAGTTCGTGCCTATCCGCGCGGCCCTCGGCGACCCGGTCGACTGATTCCTCTGCTCCCGTAGTCTGGCGAGGTGCCGGAGGAAGTCGGGTTCACTAGCAGGGCGAGCGATCGGCGTGCTCGCATCCTCGCTGCGGCGCGACAACTCTTCGAAGATCGCGGGGTCGCCGAGACCTCGCGACGTGATGTCGCCAGCGCGGCCGACGTCGCCACCCGGTCGGTCACGGCCTTCGCGGCCAATCGCAGCGACCTACTCGCTCGGGTGACCGCCGATCTCCCCTTCCCACCCACGTCGCAGCGCATGCAGGACCAGGCCGTGGCGGGCGATGCGACACCCATGGACACGATCCTCGGCGCCGCGCGCGACGCGCTGGGGGCGCCCGCATCGGTGTGGGACGTGATCGAGCTCCAGGCCGTCGCCCTCGCTCCCTTCGACCCCGCATTGCAGGACGTCGTCCGCGCCCGGATCGCCCTGCGATGGGAGGCCGCGCGGGCCGTCGTGCGGCAACTACGCGGCGAAGGTGCCGTCGATCCCACCATCGACGACGATGCGGCGGCCCTGCACCTCGTCGCGATGGGCGCCGGCCTCGCACTCGTCGAGGAATACACGCCCCACCGCGTCGACACCGCGGCGTGGACGAGGCTGACCGCTCGCCTGCTGGAATCGCTGGCCGCCACTGATCCGCCCGGGTCGACGTACGAGGGCGAGAAGGTGCCGTGGCGCATTCGCGTGGTCGCACCGGCCACGCCTGCGGCCACGGCTCGCGTGCTGCGCATCATGGCGCTGCTCAAGGCCGACATCGTCACGCTCTTCACGCACGCGCAGGACGACGACACGCAGTTGGTCGACATGATCGCGTCCGTTCCCGACTCCCTCGATCGAGACGCCCTCACCACCGCACTGGCATCCGCCGCTCACCGCGTGCTGGTGGCTCGCGGACTACCCGACGACGAAGACGACCTAGTCACGCGCATCCTCGACGCCGCCGCCCAACTGGTGCGTAATCCTGATGGCGCACCTCGAGCGGCCGCCGACCTCGTGCTCGCCGACTCGTGGACCGTCGAGCCCGCCACCGAGGGAGAGGACGCATCGGTCGACGTCATGCGCCTGCAGTGGACGCCAGACCACCATGTCGTCCTGCGCCGCACCGACTCGCCCTTCGTCGCCGTCGAACGCGCCCGCGCATCCGCGCTGCTCCGACTGGTCGAGGCCGTAGCAAGCGCACCTGCCGGCACCGGCGGATTCGGCTGGGTCGAGCGACTCGGCGATGGCACGCGCGTGACGATTCGCCTCGCGCGACCGGAGGATGCCGAAGCGGTCGCCGAGATGCACTCCCGCAGTTCGGAGCAGACGCGCTACCAGCGCTACTTCGCTCCCATCAGCGAATGGCGCGGCGACCAACTGCGACGCCTGGCCGGTGGGCACCGAGGTGCCACCCTGGTTGCGCAGGATGCGCGCGGCAACATCGTCGGCCTCGGCAATGTCTTTCCCGATCGCCCCGGCGAAACGCAGACGGCGGAGATCGCCGTCATCATCGAGGACGCGTGGCAGGGTCGTGGCCTGGGCTCGCGACTCCTGCGCCACCTTGTGGATCTGGCACGGCGACAGGGATTCGATGACGTCATCGCCCTGGTGCTCGCAACCAACTCCGGCATGGTGCAGTTGCTCAACCGGATGGATCTCACCTGGACACCGGAGGAAGACGCCGACCTCGGAGCCAGCGTGGTGCGGCTGCGCGCCCGCCTCTCCGACTAGGACGCAGAAGTGGCGGCGTGGATAGCCGCGACCTGATCGGCCTCGCGGGCCCGCGACGCACAGCGGGCCACGATGACATGAACGCCCTGGCGATCGGCATTCAACGCTGACCGCAGGCCCACCACGGAATCCACCGACTCGACGCTGATGCGCGGGGCGGCCAGGAGCGCGCCCAGGTCACCACCGTGCGGGGTGCCGAAGACGCGCTCGAAGTCGCGCGCGAAGTCCGGGGCACCCTGCTCAAGCATCGAGAAGATGCCGCCCCCGTCGTTGTCGATGACGACGTACGTCAGACGAGGTAGTTCCTCCGTGGGCGCGGCGAGGAGGCCATTGCGGTCGTAGATCGACGTGAGGTCGCCCACCAGCGCGTACGTCGTTCCGCCGGATCGCGTCAGAGCTGCTCCCCACGCGGTCGAGATCACGCCGTCGATGCCGGAGGTGCCGCGATTGCCGATGCAGTGCGCACGCAGCGGTCCGGCGTACAGGGAGACATGGCGCACCGGCCAGGACGCACCGATGACGAGGAGGTCATCGTCGGTCGTCCGCTGCGCCACCAGCCGCGCAACAACGGGGCCGGTGAGTTCATCGTCGGAGAGCAGGCCGTCGACGGCCGCTGCTGCCATGGCATCCGCGCCTGCCCACTGCTCGAGCCACGCCGGATCGTGCGCGCTAGCGGGTTCGGGTACGGACTCCACGATGGCGGCAGCGGTGCCGGCCGGGTCGACGCGGCCGAGGCGCGGTGCGACGTCGACGGCGATGTGGACCGGCACTGACGTCAGCGCCGAGGTCTCGGGCCGGTGAAGTCCCACGCGTCCGACGGTCACGATGACCTCGGGTGCAAAGCGCTTCATGATCAGCGGTCCGTGACGCAGGGCCTGCGGATGAGCCGAGAGATTGCCGGACGGCTCGCTGATGATGGGCCACCCCATCGCCGTCGCCAGTCGCCCGGCCGCCTCGCGCGCCACCTCGTCGTCGAAGTCGCCAGCGATGAGCAATCCGTGCGCGAGGTTGAGTCCAGGCGGAACGAGCGTGTCGAGCTCTGCGTACTCCGCAGGAGACGATGCGGCCGCCGGTCGCACGGTCACCGCATCGATCGAATGCTGGCCCGCGGTGACGAGAGGTTCGGCGAAGGGCACGTTGAGGTGAATGGGCCCCGGCTGCGTCACGGCCAGGTCGAGGGCGCTGGCCACCGCCGCACGCGTGGCACTCTCGCTCATCCCCTCGAGGTCAGCCCACGTGACGACATCGACGCCGTAGAGGCCGCGCTGATCGATCGTCTGGTTGGCACCGCTGCCGCGCACATCACCGGGTCGATCCGCGGTCACGGCAACCAGTGGCACGCCCGAGTACGCCGCCTCGACGATCGCCGGGTGCAGGTTGACCGCCGCCGTCCCCGACGTCGTGACGACAGCGACGGGTCGTCCCGATCCCCGCGCGATCCCCAGCGCGAGATAGGCGCCGGACCGCTCGTCGACGCGCACGTGCAGGCGCACGAGACCACGACGCTCGGCAGCGGCCAAGGTGAGCGCAAGGGGTGCCGAGCGTGAACCAGGACAGACGACGACGTCGGTGATACCCGCGGCGAGCAATTCCTCGACCACGGCACGCGCCATCGCCGGGCTATCCACGCCAGAAGAATCTCACGCGGCGACGGAAGCGACGAGTTCGGAGCCGCCGGACTCCCACGCATCGACGACGCGCTGCTTCCACCACCTGGCGCGATCATCGCCGAGCAGGTCACGGGCCGCCATGAGCGCATCCAAGTCAGGCGCCACGCGACCCACGTCGAGATAGCCGTCCTGCGGTACACGCGGCTCCGACACGACATCGCGTGCCAGGAGCGCCCCCGTGCCGAGGCCGCAGGCGGGCGGCTCGCCGGTGAGCGCAGCGGCGAGGGCGAGACCAGCGGACAGACCGACCGCCGACTCGAGGGCGCCGCTGACGACGACAGGCCCACCCCACTCGCGTGCCAAGGCCAGTGCAGCGCCGACACCGCCGAGGGGAGCGACCTTGAGGATCACGATGTCGGCGGCCTCGAGGGCGCGCGGATCCGCGAAGCGCACCGACTCATCGAGCGCGATCGGCACATCGGTGGTCTTGCGCAGCGTGAGCGTCTCCTCCACCGTCGGACACGGCTGCTCGACGTATTCCAGGCCGTACGCCGACAGGCGGCGCAGCGCTCGCTCGGCATCGTCTGCCGACCATCCGCCGTTGGCATCGATGCGCAAGCGGGCCGATTCCGCCTGGCCCAGGGACCGCAGCGCGGTGTCGGCAGCATCGCGGACGGCAACGAGTCGCGCTTCGTCGTCGGCCAGGACTTCACCGAGCGCGCCGACCTTCACCTTGAGAGTCGAGCACCCGTGCTCGAGCACGGCGCGACGGGCGAGTGCAGCGGCATCAGCCGCCGGGAGCGCAGGAATGATCGCGTTGACGGGCACGCGATCGCGCAGCGGCGCGGGCCATGTGCCAAAGGCCGCCTCGGCTGCCGCGGCCAGCCACAGCGCGCACCCGCGCGGGGAGTAATCATCGAACGGCGCGAACTCTCCCCAGCCACTCGGTCCGCGCAGCAGCACACCCTCGCGCACCGTGATGCCACGGAACCGATGCTGCAGTGGGAGCGCATAGGGGACCGCGTCGTGCAGCAGGTCCGAGATGGTGATCGGCACGGGCTACGGACGCTTGGGGAACTTCGTGAAGTCAGGTGTGCGGCGCTGGGCGTAGGCGTCGCGACCCTCCTGCGCTTCCTCGGTCATGTAGAAGAGCAGCGTGGCATCGCCAGCGAGCTGCTGAACCCCGGCGAGACCGTCGTCAGCCGCGTTGTGTGAGGCCTTCAGCATGCGAAGTGCCAGCGGTGAGAGCGTCAGCATCTGCTGCGCCCACGACACGGTCTCCTTCTCGAGATCCTCGATCGGCACGACCGAGTTCACCAGGCCCCAGTCGTAGGCCTGCTCGGCGCCGTACTGACGGCAGAGCATCCACACCTCGCGCGAACGCTTCTGGCCGATGGTGCGCGCGAGTAGACCCGAGCCGTAGCCGCCGTCGAATGAGCCGACCTTGGGGCCGGTCTGGCCGAAGCGGGCGTTGGACGCCGCGATCGACAGGTCGCAGACGACGTGCAGCACGTGGCCGCCGCCGATGGCGTAGCCGGAGATCATCGCGATGACCGGCTTGGGCGTGCGACGGATCTGGATCTGCAGGTCGAGCACGTTGAGTCGCCCGATGCCCTTCTTGGCGATCTCATCGTCGCCGATGTAGCCATCATCGCCACGGATCATCTGATCGCCACCGCTGCAGAATGCCCAGTCGCCCTGGCCCGTGAGGATGATGACGCCCACGCTGTCGTCGTCGCGAGCCCGGTTGAGGGCGTCAGCCAATTCGAAGAGCGTCTGGGGTCGGAAGGCATTGCGCTTGTGCGGGCGATTAATGGTCAGCTTGGCGATGCCAGCCGCGTCGCCGGTCGAGAGTTCGTAGCGAATGTCGGTGTAGTCGCCCTCGCTGACCCACTCGCAGGCGGGCACGATGCTGGAGTACGCCGAATCCTGCAGCGCTGGACTTCCCTCGGGGACGACCGGCGGCAGCGCATAGCGGGTGCGCGAGTCGAACGGCTGGCCCACCACGGCTCCTCTCGGCGCACGCGGATGCGGGCGCGCCCCCCAACCTAATCAGGCCTACCCTCGTGCGCATGGCGGCACTCCCCCTCCGTGCGGTGGAGGTCGACCCGGGAACAGTGGGCGTGGCCGAGGTGCGCGCCGCACTCACCGACCGCCTCGATGGGGACGGGGCGCCGTTCGCCCTCATCCCCCGCATCTCCCGGCACATCACCGCCGACTACGCGCGCATGGTGACCGACGCTGTCCGCCCGGGCGAACCGGTCGAGGATCCCGACACCGCCATCGTGGTCGCAACCAGCGGTTCGACCGGTGCCCCGCGCGGAGTCCTCATCACGCGGGCGAATCTCACCACCGCCGTTCAGGCGTCCTGGCGGCATATCGATGGCCTGCGCGAGTGCTCCTGGGTGCTGGCTCTACCGGTGACCTCCATCGGCGGCTTCGGCGCACTCGTGCGCTCGCACCTGGCCGGCACCCCACTGCACGTGCTGCCATCGATCGGGGGCGCGGAAGCCTTCGACCCGGAGGCGCTCGCCGCGCTCGACGTGCCGGAGCCCTTCGCCATCTCGCTCGTGCCCCGTCAGATCACCGACATCCTGGCGTCGCCAACGGCAACGGCGTGGCTGGCGCGCGCCACCGCCGTGATCGTGGGAGCCGCCGCCATGCCGGACGAGTTGGCCGACCGCGCGCGCGAGTCGGGGTTACGACTCGTGACGACGTACGGCATGACGGAGACCACGGGCGGATGCGTGTACGACGGCGTGCCCCTGCCCGGTGTGACGATCGACATCGTCGACGGCCTCATCGAGGTGCAGGGGGCACAGGTCGCCGCCGGCTACCGCGGGGGCGGCGGACCCTTCAGTGGCGAAGGCGCACTCCGGCGATTCCGCACCGCCGATCACGGCGAGTGGCACGACGGTCGCCTGCGGGTGACCGGACGCGTCGACGACGTCGTCACGGTCAACGGCGTCAATGTCGCCCTGGGGGCGATCGAAGCCACCATCCGCCCCGAACTCGGCGTGGTCGACGTAGCCGTCGTCGCCGTCCCCGATGACCGGCTGGGTCACCGTGTCGTTGCTTTCGTTGTCCTCACCGACCCGGCCCGACTGTCGGCCATCGCGCCACTCGTGGGTGAGCGTCTGGGTGGCGCCGCCCGTCCCGACGTGGTCCACGTGGATGCCCTGCCGCTCCTGCCCAATGGAAAGATCGACCGTCGCGCGCTCGCCGAGCGTGCCGGACGCGGCTCGTAGGCGAGGCGGAGGCATGGCGACAGCAGCGCAGTGGATCGCGGGAGCGCGACCGCGCACCCTCGGGGCAGCCATTGCCCCCGTTGCTGTCGGCACCGGTGTCGCCGCAGCCGCCGATTCGCTGCAGCCGGTGCGGGCCCTGCTCGCGCTCCTGGTGCTCGTCGCGGCGCAGATGGGTGTCAACTACGCCAACGACTACAGCGACGGCATCCGTGGCACCGACGACGAACGTGTGGGCCCCGTGCGCCTCGTAGGCCAGCGGCTGGCCTCCCCCGCGGCGGTGCGCGCGGCGGCACTCGCGTGCCTGGCGACCTCGGCGATCGCCGGGCTCGTGCTGGTGGCGCTCACCGCGCAGTGGTGGCTGCTGCTGGTCGGGGCGGTGTCGCTCGTTGCCGCGTGGCTCTACACCGGTGGCCCGCAGCCCTACGGCTACCTCGGCCTCGGAGAGATTGCCGTCTTCGTGTTCTTTGGCGTCGTACCCGTGGTGGGCACGGCGTACGTGCAGACACTGTCCTTCACCACCACCGCGTGGGTGAGTTCCATCGGTGTGGGGGCGCTGACGTGCGCGATCCTCGTCGCCAACAACCTGCGCGACATTCCCAGCGATGCACAGGTGGGCAAGCGCACCCTCGCGGTGCGCATAGGCGATGGACCGACACGGGTGCTCTACGTCGCCCTGGTCGTCTCGGCGTTCGTCGTCATCGTCCCGCTCGCGCTCGCCCTCGGGCTGACGTACGCCTGGCTGGGGGTCATCGCCGCCCTGTTGGCTATCGGGCCGGTCGCGGCCGTGTCACGCGGGGCGACGGGTCGCGCCCTCGTCGCCGTCCTGAAGGGGACCGGACTCGTCGTGCTCGCCTACGGACTGCTGCTCGGCCTGGGCATCGGCCTGTCCTGACGCGGCGGGCGCGGGCTCGTCATCGACGTCCTCCGCCGTGCGACTGCGCTCGATGCGATCGTCGATATTGCGGAAGAGGCGCGAGAGCCCGCGACTGGCCTGATCGCGGGGCCGATCGAGGACGACGAAACTGAGGACGCCGGAGATCACCACCGCCACCGCAATCGCGATGAGGCCGCGCAGCGGAGTCACGAGCTGCACGAGCAGCCACACCGCAAGGAGCAGGGCCACGCGCAACGTCGTATAGAGGGCGATTCCGCGCACGACTCCACGGTAGGCGCGACAGGCGGAGTCCAGCCACTCGGGGTTAGGCTGGTCAGGACTGCGAAGGGAGGTGCGCGTGCTGAGGGTTGCCCTGATTCTGCTGGCCCTGGCGGTCTACATCTGGTTCGTTATCGATGTCATCCGCACGCCGTCCACCTCCACCCGCACTCTCCCGAAGTACGTGTGGCTACTCATCGTGATCCTCGTGCCGCTCGTCGGCGGCGTGATCTGGTTCCTGGCCGGCCGCCCGAAGCCTGATCGGCCGCGTCGCGGTCGGCGGCGCCGCGGACCGGTGGCCCCCGACGATGATCCGGCGTTCCTGCGTCAACTCGAGGATGACGCGTGGGCCGAGCGCATGCGTCGGCGCCGCGAGGAAGGCGACGAGGCCCCGGCCTAGAGCCCGGCGTAGGAGTGCAGGCTGTTGACGAAGAGGTTGACGCCGAAGTAGTTAATGAGGAACGACGCAAAGCCCAGCAGCGAGATGTACGCCGCGCGGCGACCTCGCCACCCGGCGGTCGCGCGAGCGTGCAGGTAGCCGGCGTAGAACACCCACGTGATGAACGCCCAGGTCTCCTTGGGATCCCAGCCCCAGTAGCGGCCCCATGCGTTTTCGGCCCAGATCGCGCCGGCGATCACGGCGAACGTCCACAGTGGGAAGGCGAACGCCAGGATGCGATACGCGAGAGTGTCGAGTCGGGCGGCATCAGGCAATTTGGCGACGACTCCGGTGACGTGACCCAGCCGCTCCGCGCGTTCGCGCCACAGGTAGAGCACCGTGATGCCCGCGGCCACGGTGAAGGCTCCGCCGCAGATGACCGCAGCGGACACGTGGATGACCAGCCACCACGACTTCAGGGCCGGCACGAGTTGGGCGGCCTCGGTGTAGAGCACGGTGACCGCGAGACCGAGGGTGAGCAGGGTGGCGCCGGCGACGAAGAGCCCGAGCCAGCGCACGTCGCGCCGCGTCGAGATCACGAGGTAGACACCCAGGATGCCCGCAGCCGAGGCAAGGGAGAACTCGTACATGTTGCCCCACGGCACGCGCCCGGCCCACAGGCCGCGCAGCACGAGTCCGACGAGGAGCAGGCCGAAGGCCAGCCAGCTGAGGGCGAGCCCGATGTTGCTGGCCCGACGTCCGGCCTGGTCGTTGGACGACCCATCGCTCGCCGGCGAGTCGGCGGACGATGCGCCGCCACCGACGGGGACCGCCACCTTCTCGGGAGTGGTGACGCGCTGGCCGCGCGCGGCGAAGCCCACGGCAAACGCGATGAATGCGGCGGTGAGCACGAACATCGCGGAGTAGACGGCGAGGTTGCTCCACTCGGCCAACGATGTCGAGGTCACGCGGGCGTCCTTTCTGCGAGGGCCTCGGTCACGGCATCGACGTCGGCACTGACATCACCTTCGTCGCTGCGCATGAGCCCGGCCGTGGACACCACCGTAACTCCGGCACCCTCGGACGTCGCGCGGACCCAGACCCGTCGACGACGGATGAAGAGGGAGAGCATGAGGCCGACGAGAGCCACGATGGCGCTGATGAGGGCCGGCTCCTTGCCCGGATCGTGCGCGATCTGGAAGGAGGCCCATCGCTGCAGGCCGATGAACTCGACGGTGCCATTGCCGCCGGGAAGATCCCAGGATTCGCCGGGGCGCAGCGCTTCGAGGCCCAACTGGGTCATGCCCTCGGTGTCGAGCGCGTAGACGCTCTGCGGGACTCCCTCGTCGAGTCCGAGATCGCCGGCCCAGGCAGACAGGAACACGGCGGGGTCATCGGGGGCGGGGAAGATCGAGTGCGGGCCGCGCACATCGTCGAGGGCGGCGGTCGGCAGGAAGAGTCCTTCGAATCCCAGTGACGGCGTGGCATCGGGGGCCTTGAGCACGCCAGTCGACGTGAAGTTGCCGTCCTGTGGCAGGAAGATGACGCCGTCCTCGTTCATCACGCGACCGAGTGCGTCGCGTAGCTCCAGGATCGGCGCGTAGCCATGGCCGACGAGGAAGACCTTGGCTCCGTCGACGCTCATCGGCTCGTTGACGCGGACCATGACCGCATCGGTGGGTGCGCCCGGCTCGGGTCGCACGACCAGGTCGGCCTCGAAGAGGCGGGGCGCGCCGAGCTGCGCCTCGGACCGCTCGAAGTCGACGCGGAAGTCCTCGAGGGTGAAGGAGAAGGGCGGCAGGTTGTCGGGGTTGACCAGGCGTCCGCCACCCCATGCGTCGTACTGGGTGAGCGTGTTGGAAAAGCCGGTGCCTTCGCGCACGATGACATTGCCGCGCCAGCCGAAAAGCGCCCCGTAGGCGACGGAGATCAGCAGGGCGATGAGCGCCGCGTGGAACAGGAGGTTGCCCGTCTCGCGCAGGTAGCCCTTCTCGGCAGCAACCCAACCCGGGCCGCGGTCGACGCGCCAGCGGCGCGCGCGCAGGTCGGTGGCGGCAGCATCGAGGACGTCGTCGGCCGGCGTCGCCGTGGTCCACGTGCGAAAGCCGGGCATGCGGTCGAGGAACCGTGGCGGAGGCGGTGGGGTGCCGCGCATGGCGCGCCAGTGCTGACGCGTGCGCGGGATCACGCAGCCGATGACGGAGATGAAGAGCAGCAGATAGATGGCCGCGAACCACGGGGCGGCGTACACATCGAAGAAGCCCAAGCGATCCATGATCGGGCCCCACGTGGGATTGCCGTCGATCCAGTCGGTCACGCGAATGGGATCGAGGCCGCGCTGCGGAAGCACCGAGCCGGGGATGGAGGCAACCGCCAGGAGGAACAGCAGGATGAGCGCGATGCGCATGCTGGTGAGTTGCCGCCAGCACCAGCGCAGGAACCCGGCCGTGTCGAGCGGCGGCGGCCCGCTGGGTTCGCGAGCTGTCGGGGTGTCGAGGTCGATGCTCATGCCGTCACCAGTCTGCCCGAGATCGTCGACCCTGCCGACCGAGTGTCAGCCACGTCACAGGGGGGTCTCGAAGCCGGGCACGAGGGTGCGCATCCAGATCGTGATGTCGTTCCAGACGCCCGTGACGAGGAGCACACCGATGAGGACGAGCAGGCCTCCGCCGATGCGCATGATCAGCACGTAGTGCTCGCGCACCCAGGTGAGCGTGCCAGCGGCGTAGCGGAAGGCGAGCCCGAGCAGGATGAAGGGCAGGCCGAGACCCAGGCAGTAGATGAACGACAGCAGGGCGCCGCGCGCCGCACTGGCTTCGGAAAAGGCCAGCGTCTGCACCACGGTCAGCGTCGGACCGATGCACGGCGTCCAGCCGATGCCGAACAGCACGCCCAGCACCGGTGCACCCCACAGGCTGTACGACGGCATCCGATGCATGCGCCATTCGCGCTGCAGGCCGGGGATGAGTCCCATGAACGCCAGGCCCATGACGATGACGAGCACGCCGAGAACACGCAGGATGATGTTTTGGTACTGCAGCAGGAGTGACCCAAGGCCGCCGAAGAGCAGGCCGTAGGACACGAAGACGACCGAGAAGCCGAGGACGAACAGCAGGCTGCCGACGAGCACGCGGCTGCGGCGCGCGGCTCCACCCTCGGCGATCTCGGCCCCGGTCAGGCCGGTGACATAGGAGAGGTAGCCGGGTGCCAGCGGCAGCACGCACGGGCTGACGAACGACAGCACTCCGGCGGCGAAGGCGATGAGAGCGGCGAGCAGCAGCCCGCCGCTGGCCACGGTCTCGGCGATGCCGCTCATGAAGGTGTGGGCGACGCGCTCGGGGTCAGCAGGGGTTCGATGAGGCCGCGCAGCGTCGACTCACTTACGCGGCCGAGGATGCGACCGGCCACCCGACCTTCGGAATCGATCACCAACGTGGACGGGATCGCCTGGGGCGGCAGGCTGTCGCCGAAGAGCAGCTGCAACTGCCCGTCGGCATCGACGACGTTGGGATAGGTGATGCCGTAGTTGTCGACGAAGGCCTGGGCCGCCGGCACGGTGTCGCGGGTGTCGAGGCCCACGAATTGCACGCCGTCATCACGCAGGTCCGTCCACACGGCCTCGAGCACGGGGGCCTCGGCGCGGCAGGGTGCGCACCACGATGCCCAGACATTGAGCACGACAACGTCGCCGCGATAGTCGGCGAGCCGGAAAGTGTCGCCGTCGAGCGTGGGACCTTCGAGGTCAGGCGCCGGGGGACGATCGTCGGGTGCGAGCAGCACGATCGAGCCGTCACCCGCGATGAAGCCGGTGCCGGGATCGGCATCGGCGGCTCCCCCGCATCCGGCGAGGGCCAGGCACAGGGCAAGCACGGTCGCCACACGACGAGGGCGCATGCCTTCCATGCTCACACGACGCTCAGGCGCCGCGACCCTTGGCTCCGGGTAGGAGGGCGGCCGCGGGCTCGCCGTATTCGACAGCGGCGAGTCGGTCGCCCTCGAAGTGCAGGGAGGTCAGCGAGGCCAGGGAGCACTCGCGTCGGCGCGGGTCGTGCCAGAGCCGACGGTTTTCGGCCTTCAGGCGTGCGATCCAGATCGGCAACTGGTGGCTGACGATCACCGCCTCGTGGCCGCGGGCCTCGTCGCGCGCCGACCGGATGGCACCGTGCATGCGATCGGCGAGTTCGTCGTAGGGCTCGCCCCACGAGGGCGTGAACGGGTTCCACAGGTGACGCCACGCCTTCGGTTGACGCAGTACGCCGTCGCCGACCCCGACGCGCTGGCCCTCGAAGATGTTGTCGGCCTCGATCACGCGCGCATCGGTGGCAATCGACAGTCCGTGTGCCGCGGCGATGGGGGCAGCCGTCTCCTGCGCGCGTTCCAGCGGAGACGACACGATGTAGGTGACGTCCCGGTCACGGATCGACTGCGCGACCTGCTGCGCCATCTCCTGGCCGCGCTCGGACAGGTGGAAGTCGGGCAGGCGGCCGTAGAGGATCCCCTCGGGGTTGTGCACCTCGCCGTGGCGCAGCAGGTGCACGATCGTCGTGTCGTCCGCCATGCCGATCAGGTGGCCTTGCGACGCGCGGCTGCGCGGCGCCGACTCGGCCGCCACGTGCCCTCACCGCTTTCTTCGGCAGCCTGGCGCAGCTCATCGCCGTGCGCGGCAAGCGCCTCGACGAGCGAGATGTGCGTGGGCTCCTCGGCGAGGACGTCGACCCGCAGGCCGTGCTCCTCGGCGGTCTTGGCCGTCTGCGGACCGATGCACGCCACGACGGTGGTGGTGTGCGGCTTGCCCGCGATGCCGACGAGGTTGCGCACGGTGCTGCTCGACGTGAAGAGCACAGCGTCGAAGCCACCGGACTTGATCGCCTCGCGCGTCTCGGCGGGCGGCGGTGCCGCGCGCACGGTGCGGTAGGCGGTGACGTCTTCGACCTCCCAGCCGAGTTCGTTCAGGCCGGCGGCGAGGGTCTCGGTCGCGATGTCGGCACGTGGCAGGAAGACGCGATTGATCGGATCGATGAGCTCGTCGTAGGCGGGCCACTCCTCGAGCAGCGCCTGGGTGGACTGGTCGCCCTCGGGCACCAGGTCGGGCTTGACGCCGAACTGCACGAGCGCCTCGGCCGTGTCCTGGCCGACAGCAGCGACCTTCAGGCCGGCGAACGAGCGGGCGTCGAGGCCGTACTGCTCCAACTTCTCGCGCACGGCGCGAACGGCGTTGACGCTGGTGAAGCCGATCCACTCGAAGCGACCCGACACCAGGCCGTGGACCGCGCGATCCATCTGCTGCGGGGTGCGCGGAGGCTCCACGGAGATCGTGGGGACCTCGACCGGGATGGCGCCCAGGCGCACGAGTCGATCGAGCAGGTCATCGGAGCGGTCCTGGGTGCGCGGGACGAGCACGCGCCAACCGAAGAGCGGCTTGACCTCGAACCACGCGAGCCGATCACGCTGCGTCACGACCTCGCCGATGACGAGGAGTCCGGGGCCGGCCTGCTTGGCGGTCTTGGCGACCACGGCGATGTCGTCGAGGGTGGCCACGATCGAGCGCTGCTCGACGGTGGTGCCACCACGGGTCACGACGAGGGGGGTCTCGGGTGCGCGACCAGCGGCCATGAGTGCCTTGGCGACGTTGGGGGCCGCGTCGGCGCCGTCGAGAACGACGACCGTGACGCGATCGCGCGCCAGGGGCGCCCAGTCGATATCGGGATCGGTGGCGCTGACGATGTGCACCTCGCGGCTACGGCGACCGGTGAGGCCGAAACCCGCGTAGGCCGGAATGCCCGTGGCGATGCTGACGCCCGGTGCGACCTCGAAGCCCACCTTGGCCTTGCGCAGGGCAGCGGCCTCGACCGCGAGCGAACCGTCGAGCACGGGGTCGCCGCTGAGCAGGCGAACCGTCTGCAGTCCGTCACGGGCGGCGTCGACGACGAGCTTGGCGCGACCGGCGTGGTCGAGCGGGAGTCCCTTGCTGTCGACGGCGGCGATGAGTCGCGCCTCCGGTCCGACGAACTCCTGGGCCAACGCCATCGCGTCGATGTCGGCGACGATGACGTCGGCCGCGCTCAGGAGAGCGGCCGCGCGCAGCGTGACCAGCTCGGGATCGCCGGGACCGGCAGCGACGAACGCGACCGGGCCGACCTTCTTCTTCGTACGTGTGGTGCTCACGGGGTGAACTCCCCTTGCCTAGTGGTGGGCGGGTGGACTGGGTGGCCGTCAGGCCGCGGAGGGCGGGTGCGTCATGCGCTCACCGCACCGGGTTGCCAGGCGGCGGGGCTGCCCTGGCGGCGTTCTCGGAAGCCGAGGATCTGCAGCTCGACACCGACGTCGATCCGGCGTACCTCGACGCCGGCCGGGACGCGCAGGACGCTCGGGGCGAAGGTCAGGATGCTGCGCACGCCGGCGCTCACGAGTCGGTCGCACACCGACTGCGCGGCACTGTCGGGTGTCGCGATCACGCCGATCTGAGCGTGGCGCGCCACGTCGACCAGGTCGGACAGCGGGCGGATGCGCAGCGTGGTGTCGCCGCACGTGAGCGACTGGCCCACGCGCGAGGGATCGATGTCGACAAGTCCGATGATGCGGAATCCGCGTCCGCTGAGTCCCTGATAGGACGCGAGTGCCTGGCCGAGATTGCCGACGCCGACGACGACCACATCGAGGGGCTGCATGACGCCGAGCCAGTCGGCAATGCACCCGTGCAGGTAGACGACGTCGTAGCCCACGCCTCGCGTGCCGAAGGAGCCCAGCAGCGACAGGTCCTTGCGCAGCTTGGCGCTGGTCACCCCGCTGTGCTCGGCGAGATCGGTCGAGGAGACCGTGCGGATGCCCTGGTCGGCCAGGCCGGCGAGGACCTGCAGGTAGACCGGGAGGCGCTCGAGCGTGGCCGTGGGGACGTCGTCGACACGGTCAGGACGCCCGGGGGGAAGGAGTGGCACGGCGGGGACCTCACTGGAAGGGATGGCCCCTCAGGGTACGGGCTTGTGAAGCGGTGAAACAAAGTCTAGCGGACGCGCTTCACCGATTATCGGTCGCTAGGGCGGCTCGGAGCCGCTCCGGATCGACCCGCCAGAAGTCGTGCTCCACCCCATCGACGAGGGTCACCGGGATCCGCTCCCAGTAGAGGTCGGCCAGGCCCGGGTCGTCGAGGATCGACGCCTCCGCCCAGTCGACGCCCTCGGCAGCGCATACCTGCGCCACGACCTCGCGTGCCTCGTCGCACAGGTGGCAGCCGGGCTTGCCGATGAGAAGGACCCGGGCTTCGCGCACCCTCCGAGTCTGCCGGAATGCCGGCCCTGTGGACCCGTCTACCCTGGCGGAATGTCGCGTCGTACGACGGCCGTGCTGCCGGCCTACCGCATTGCCGGTGAGGCATCGGCCGCGGCGGCGGAGGTGGAGACGGCGCTGACCGTCCCCGCCGACCCCACGGCCGCCGCCTTCTTCGACGTCGACAACACGATCATGAAGGGCGCCAGCCTGTTCCACTTCGCCGTGGGCCTGGCCCGACGCAAGTTCTTCAACGTCCCGCAGATCACCGCCTTCGCCCGCAAGCAGGTGAAGTTCGTTGTCAGCGGCTCGGAGGACCTCGAGGACATGGCCTCGGCCACGGAGGCCGCACTGTCTTTCGTCGAGGGCCGCCGGGTCACCGAACTCGTCGACCTCGGCGAGGAGATCTTCGCTGACGAGATGTCCGACAAGCTGATCCCGGGCACCCTCGCCCTGGCCCAGGGCCACCTCGACTCCGGTCAGCGCGTGTGGCTGGTGACCGCGACGCCGGTCGAGCTCGCCACGATCATCGCGAAGAACCTCGGCCTCACCGGCGCCCTCGGCACGGTCGCCGAGGTGCGCGACGGCATCTACACCGGACGCCTGGTCGGGGCGCCCCTGCACGGCATGGCCAAGGCCGAGGCGGTGCGCGCGATCGCCGAGCGCGAGGGATTGGACCTGAGTCGATGCTCGGCGTACTCGGACTCGGCCAATGACATCCCGATGCTGTCGCTGGTCGGCAATCCCGTCGCGGTCAACCCCGACTCGACACTGCGGCAGCATGCGCGCGACAACGACTGGCCCATCCGCGACTACCGGCGACGGGCCAAGGTGCGCGAGGCTGCCGCACCGATCGTGGTCGGCGGTGTCGGCATCGCCGTGGGCATGGCGGCCGGCTACGTCGCCGGTCGCGCCCTGCGCCGCTAGAGGAAGACGCCGTCGCGCTGCACGAGCAGCCGATAGAGCGACTGCTGGATGTTTTCGCGCACGCGGTCGGTGAGCTCGAGCACGAGCATGGGGTCGTCGGCGGCCGATTCGGGCATGTCATCCGTGGGGATGGGCTCGCCGAAGGCGATGATCCATTTGCTCGGCAGGGGGATCATGCCGAGCGGCCCCAGCCAGGGGAACGTCGGCGTCACCGGGAAGTACGGCAGGCCCAGCAGCCGCGCGATGGGTGGCAGGCTGCCGATCATCGGGTAGATCTCCTCCGCGCCCACGATCGCCGTGGGGATGATCGGCGAGCCGGTGCGCAGCGCCGCCGCCACGAAGCCACCGCGACCGAAGCGCTGCAACTTGTAGCGCTCGCTGAACGGCTTGCCCACACCCTTGAAGCCCTCGGGCCACACGCCGACGAGTTCGCCGGAGGACAGCAGCCGCTCCGCGTCGGGCATGCACGCGAGGGTGTGGCCGGCCTTGCGCGCGATCTCGCCGAGGAAGGGAGTCTGGAAGACCAGGTCGGCGCCCAGCATGCGCAGGTGCCGGTGAGCCGGGTGGTGGTCGAGCAGGGCCAACTGGGTCATCACCGAATCCATGGCGATGGTGCCCGAATGATTGGCGACGACGAGCGCACCGCCGGTCGACGGCACGTTGTCGATGCCGCGCAGTTGCACCCGGAACCAGTGCTCGTAGAGCGGACGCAGCGGAGCCAACAGCAACTCGTCGGTGAGCTGGGCGTCGAAGCCGAACTCATCCACCTCGAAGTCGCCGGTCAGGCGGCGGCGCAGGAAGTCGATGGCGCCGCCGATGCGACCGGCCGGCTTCGCCGCGGGCGTCGTCGGCGAGCCCGGACGTCGGCGCGGACCGTCGAGCGGGATGACCTGGGCCTCAGGCACGACGACCCCCCGTCGCACCCTGGAGCACGTCGCCCGCGGACTGCGTCAGCCGCTCGGTCGCGTTGCCGACCTGGAAGGCGAGGGACTCGGTGAGTTCGACCGCGCGCGAGGTGAGGCCGGAGCGCAGGCCGTGGCCGCGCACGAAGTCCTCGAACGCGCGCGCCGTCGTGTAGCGAGGGGTGAAGCCGAGGGAACGCGCGGCCCGCGTGGTGTCGACGCCGCGACCGTAGGTGAGGAAGCGAACCTGGTCGGCCGAGAAGTCGGCGAGGCGGGCACTGCCGATGCTGCGGCCGGCGATGCCCAGGAGCGGCCGCGGCACCTCGATCCACGGGCGACCGGCGCGGCGAATCGCCTGGGAGACGGTGATGATGCCGGAGCCCGCCACGTTGTAGATGCCCGTGGACTGATTGAGCGTGGCGATGCGCAGGGCCTCGATCGCGTCGTCCTCGTGGACGAACTGCAGGCGAGCGTCGTAGCCCATGACGACCGGGACGATCGGCAGCGAGAAGTAGGCGGTCATCGCGGTCTGGATCCGCGGGCCGATGACATTGGCCAGGCGCAAGATGGCGACCTCGACGTCGGGGCGACGACGGCCGAAGCCGCGGACGTATCCCTCGACCTCGACCGAGTCCTTCGCCCAGCCCGACGTCGGCGGGTGCTTGGGAGCCATCTCCTCGGTGAACAGTGCCGGGTCGCGCGGACCGGCACCGTAGACCGACGTCGTCGACTTCACGACGAGGCGTTGGACGGTGTCGGACTTCTGACACGCCGCGAGCAGCTGCATCGTGCCGATGACGTTGATCTCCTTCATCGCCGCGCGTCCACCGGCCTGAACCGGGGTGGCGATGACCCCCATGTGGACGACGGTGTCGACGTCGGCGGAGCGGATGATCTTGCCGATCACGGGATTGCGGATGTCAGCCCGGATGAAGTCGGCATCTCCGATGCCCTTGCGGGGCGGGACGACGTCGACTCCGATGACCCGGTCGACGGCAGGATCCTTGGCCAGGGCTCGGGTCATATGGCCGCCCAGGTGGCGGGCGGCGCCGGTGACGAGCACGACCCTGCCCATGCGGACTCCCTGGATACCCGGTGCGCTACTTCTTGTTGCGGCGCTGAACGCGGGTGCGCTTAAGCAACTTGCGATGCTTCTTCTTGGCCATGCGCTTGCGGCGCTTCTTGACCACGGAACCCATCGATTACCTCATTCATTCCTGGAGTCCCACGACCCTATCCGATGGCGCAGGACTCGACAGGAGCGGGTCAGGCGGCCGTCGAAGCGATGGACTCGCTCCGCCAGTTGACTCAGCCAGCCTCGATGTAGGACGAGCGCAGGTAGTCGTGCACGGCCTGCTCGGGGACACGGAAGGAACGACCGACGCGAACCGCAGGCAGCTCACCGGCATGCACAAGTCGATACACCGTCATCTTGGAGACGCGCATGAGCGACGCCACCTCGGCAACGGTGAGAAAACGAACCTCGGCAAGGGGGCGCTCGGTTCCACCGCTCATGTGTCGCTCCTAGGTCGGTCCTGCCCCGGAGGGCTGTCGTGTCGGCGAGACGCTACTGCACGTCCAGCCGGTCGTCATCCGGAATTCAGCGATTGGAGCCTAGTGGCCTCCCCCGGGAGGGGGGAAGGGAGATCCCCCGAGGTCAGAACCAGGGGTCTTCGTCGGCCACCAGGCCCAGATGCGGGTAGACCGCGGAACGCGTCGCAAGGATTGCTGAATCCACCGGATCCGACGGATCGCAACCCTGCTCGAACGGCTTTGCCCACGGTTGCCGGCCGTCTGTCATGTGCCCCGGTCCGGGTCGACCAAGGGATTCGCTGACGTACGCGCGGAACGATTCGGGCGTCTCTGATGCAGGACTGATGGGCGCCCCGGCCGCCTCGGCGATCAGATGCGTCCACGCCCGCGGGACGACGTTCACCCACTCGTATCCACCGCCACCGACCGCGATCCAACGACCTTCGGCATATCGATGAGCGAACCGATGGATCGCTTCGTAGGACATGCGCTGTCCGTCGATGGAGAGCGTGAGATGCGCGAGGGGATCCTCGAAGTGACTGTCGCACCCGTGCTGGCTGACGATGATCTGCGGATCGAATGCGCCGAGCACATCGGGGACCACCGCGTGGAAGGCACGCAACCACCCCTGGTCTCCGGTGCCGGCCGGCAGGGCGATGTTGACGGAGGTGCCCAGCGCGCCGGGACCCCCCACCTCGCCGGGAAATCCCGTGCCGGGGAAGAGGGTTCGCGGGTCCTCGTGGATCGAGATGGTGAGCACCCGTGGGTCGTCGTAGAACATCGCCTGGACACCATCGCCGTGATGGACGTCGACATCGATGTAGGCGATGCGGCGGTAGCCCTGCGCGAGCAGCCAGGCGATAGCCACGCCGATGTCGTTGTAGATGCAAAAGCCACTGGCACGGTCGGGCATCGCATGATGCAGGCCGCCGGCGATGTTGATCGCATGCTGGGCCGTGCCCACGTGCACCGAGCGCGCGGCAGCCAGGGTGGCGCCGCCCACGAGGGCGGAGGCGGCGTGCATGCCGGCAAAGACCGGGTCGTCGGAGGTGCCGAGGCCGCGGTATTCATCGACGGCATGGACGTCGAGCGATGCGCGTTCGACAGCGGCGATGTAGGCGGGGTCGTGCACGCGCAGGAGATCGTCGAGAGTGGCCGGCTCGACAGGTGTGTGCACCGTGACGCGCGGCGCGGTGAGCAGGCCGAAGTCGGTGGCCAGGCGCATCGCGAGCTGCACGCGGATCGGTGCGAGCGGATGTCCCGGGCCGAAGTCGTAGGCCTTGAGCGCGTCGTCCCAGACGACGGTGAGCGCATCGCTCATGTCGACGAGGCGGGGCGGCCGAGTTCGCGTCCGCGGTCGCGGGCGGCGGTCATGGCTCGCAGAACGAGATCGCGGAATCCTCCGGCCTCGAACTCCGCCAGGGCTGCCGCGGTCGTGCCGTTGGGAGACGTCACCTGCTGGCGCAGCGTGGCGGCGTCGGTGCCGGGCTGCGAAGCCATCGTGGCCGCGCCCAGGACGGTCTGGACGACGAGCTCGCGGGCCGTGTGGGCGTCGAGCCCCAGGTCCTGCGCGGCGGCCACCATCGACTCGATGAGGAGGAAGACATAGGCCGGTCCGCTGCCGGAAGTCGCGGTGACGGCGTCTTGGAGGTCTTCGGGGACGCGCACGACGGGACCGACGGCCGAGAGCAGGCTCTCGACATAGTCGGCCTGCACGGGCGAGCACGTGGCCCCCGGGGTGATCGCGGTGATGCCGCGATCGACGAGAGCTGGCGTGTTGGGCATCGCCCGCACCGCGGCGACGCCGGATGGGAGCGCGGACTCCAGTGCATCGAGCCGGATGCCCGCCGCGAGGGAGACGACGACGGTGCCGTCGGCCAGGTGACCGGTGATCTCCTCGAGCAGCGCCGGCATGTCCTGCGGCTTGACCAGGATGAGGACCGTGGTGGCCTCACGCACCGCGTCGGCCGCCGGGAGCGCGTGCACGCCGTGGGCCTGCGCCACCTCGCGGGCGCGCTCCTCGCGCTTCTCGGAGATGACAATGCGCGCGGCCGGGGTGCCCCCGCGAATGAGTCCAGCGACGAAGACCTCGCCCATGACCCCGGCACCAAGGACGGCGATCACGACGTACTGCCCGGAAGTGGGACCCGCGGATCGAGCAGGGCCTGGATGGTGGGGGCGACCATGCGCACCACCTGGTCTTCGGGCGCGGAGGCCAGCGGCTCGATGCGCATGAGGTAGCGGCCGGCCGCGATCCCCACGAGATAGGAACTGATGAGCGCGACGCGCATGCGCGCATCAGGCACGCCCACGGCGCTGACAATGCGGTCGACGACGTTCACCTCGAGGTAGGACTGCAGCGACTTGGTGACCTGAGCGGCGGACGCACCAGCACGGATCATCGCCATGAGGTCCTCGCGCACCTCCTGGTCGCCGAGGGTGTCGAGGGTGAAGCGCACGAGTCGCTCGCCGAGGCCGTCGAGCCCGGGGGCCAGGAGCGTCGGGATCGCCGATGCCGGATCGGTGGGCAGGCGGACGGCCGCGGCGAACAGGTCGCCCTTGGAGTCGTAGTACTTGCGCAGGACCGCGGGAGCGATGCCGGCAGCGGCCGCGATGCCCTTGTAGGTGGTGCGCGCGTAGCCCCGCGCGGCGAAGGCGCTGCGGGCAGCCGCGAGCGCGGCGTCGCGGATGGGATCCGGGGTGGGTTCGGCCGTGCCGTCGCTGTCGGACATCGGAGTCACTCTAGGTGCGCATCATGGCCGGCGGGGCGGCCAGGTGCAGTCGAGCGAAGGCCAGGGCCTCGGCCAGATCGCGTTCGCGGTCTTCGCGCGAGGCCGCCCGCCGCGTCGACACCTCCACGCACACCGTGCCGTCGAAGCCGGAGGCCGCGAGGTGCTCGAGCAGGTCGCCACACGGCTGATTGCCGCGCCCGGGTATCAGGTGCTCGTCTCGATTGGAGCCACTGCCGTCGGCGAGGTGGATGTGGCTCAGTCGATCGCCGAGGTCGCGCGCCATCTCGAGCGCATCGGTGCCCGACACCGAGGTGTGCGACAGGTCGAGGGTGGTGTGGGGGTAGTCCTCGTCGCGGACATCCCAGCCGGGCAGGTACGCCGCGATCTCGCGCGAGCGTGCCTTCCAGGGGTACATGTTCTCGACCGCGAAGCGCACGTGCGTCTCTTCGCCCATGCGCTCCAGGCCGCGGACGAACTCGCGGGCATAGTCGCGCTGCCACCGAAACGGCGGGTGCACCACCACGGTGTCGGCGCCGAGGTCTTCCGCGGCGGCGCGTGCCCGCAGGAGCTTGCCCCACGGATCGGTGCCCCACACGCGCTGCGTGACGAGCAGGCAGGGGGCGTGGACCGCCCGGATGGGCATCGCGTAGTGGTCGCGCAGCCGCTTGAGGGCCGAGGGGTCCTGGCTGACCGCGTCGGTCATCACCATGACCTCGACGCCGTCGTAGCCCAGGCGAGAGGCGATCTCGAATGCCGACGCGGTCGACTCGGGAAACACCGATGAGGTGGACAGCACGACCTGGACGCCCGGATCGCGCTGAGCGACGGCGTCGGAGTCGACGACGAAGCGCGCACCGGACACGCGCCTATTCTCCCCCGGCGCTCCCGGGGTGTCCCGGCGTGGCCCGGCGCAGGCGATCGGTCACGAGGGTGGCCAGGGCGATGACCACCGCGGCCACCAGGCCGGTGACCACGGCGATGACGGTGTCCTGCTCCTGGCCGACGTACACGGCGAAGAAATTGGACAGCCACGGCACGAAGAGAACGACGAGGAAGGACACCAGCATCGCGGTGCAGACGCCGAGTCGCAGCAGGTTGAGCGGCCGGGCCGACTGGACGAGCACGGCGAAGGCCGCGATGAACAGGGCGATGGTGGCGCCGGAGCGCGCGTCGGCGATCGGCTCGCCGCTGCGCAGGATGAGCAGGTAGGCGGTCAGTCCCGATGCCGCGCAGATGATGCCAGCGGGGATCGCGAAGGTGAGGACGCGGCGCAGGAATCCGGGCCGGAAGCGCTCGGTGTTGGGCATCAGGGCGAGGAAGAAGCCGGGGATGCCGATCGTGAGCGCGCTGATGAGCGTGAAGTGCCGCGGCAGGAACGGGAACTCCAGCGACTCGCCGTTGGCCGAGAGCGAGAACAGCACCGAGAGCCCGATGAAGACCGAGATGATCGTCGCGTAGAAGGTCTTGGTGAGGAAGACGTCGGCGACGCGCTCGATATTGCCCAGCACGCGACGGCCGGCAGCCACCACGGCCGGCATGACCGAGAACTTGTTGTCGAGCAGCACGAGCTGGGCGACCGCTCGCGTCGCGGAGGCACCCGAGCCCATGGCGATGCCGAGATCGGCCTGCTTGAGCGCCAGGACGTCGTTCACGCCGTCGCCGGTCATCGCCACCGTGCGCTGCCGCTTGTGCAGGGCGCCGACCATGGCCTGCTTCTGGCTGGGTGTCACGCGCCCGAAGACGGAGTTGTCGTCGATGGGGGCGACGAGCGCGTCCGGGTCGTCCGGGAGTTCGCGCGCATCGACGGGGCTGGTCGCGCCTGGAACGCCGGCCTGGACCGCGATGGCCCCGACCGTGGCGGGGTTGTCACCGGAGATCACCTTGACCGCGACGTCCTGCTCGAGGAAGTACTGCACGGTGTCACGGGCATCGGGGCGCAGCCGCTGATCGATAACGACGAGTGCCACGGGCTGCACCTGCCCGGGGCCGCGCTCAACGTCGGGACCGTCGCCGATAGCGCGGGCGACGAGCAGCACGCGGGATCCCGCAGAAGCCAGGCGTTCGGCCTGCTCGAGCACGTGCGGGTCGCTGGTGCCGAGGATGACCTCGGGGGCGCCCAGCAACCACGTGCCGTGATCGGTGAACGTCGCGGCCGACCACTTGCGCGCGCTGGAGAAGGCGATGCCCTCGACCATCGACCACGTGGGATTGGGGTAGGCCTTGGCAACGGCCTGCAGCGTGGGGTTGGGGCTCTCCTCCGATGCGCCGAGCGCGGCCAGGATCGCGGGCACGTCAGCGGAGGTGTCGAGCACCTGCACGTCGGTGACGGCCATTCCCGGCTCGGTGAGCGTGCCGGTCTTGTCGACGCACACGGTGTCGACGCGCGCGAGCACCTCGACGGCGGGCAGGTCCTGGACGAGCACCTTGCGCTGCGCCAGTTGCACGACGGCCACGGCCATCGCGATGCTGGTGAGCAGCACCAGGCCCTCGGGCACCATCGTCACGACGCCGGCGATCGTGCTGCTGATGGCCTCGTTGAGCGGCTGCGCCGAGCGGATCTGCGAGATGAAGAGCAGGAGTCCGACTGGCGGGATGAGGAACGACGCCAGGCGGATGAACTTCGCGATGTCCTCGCGGAGCTCAGACCGTGTCTGGGAGAACTTCTTGGCCTGCTCGGTCAGCCCCGAGGCGAAGGAGTCGCGACCCACGCGCGTGGCGACGTAGGTGCCGGATCCGGCGACGACGAAGGAGCCCGACATCACCTGGTCGCCGATGGCCTTGTCGATGGGATCGGCCTCGCCCGTGAGCAGGCTCTCGTCGATCTCCAGGCCCTCAGCGGAGACCACCTCGCCGTCGACGACAAGTTGATCTCCCGGCCGCAGCACGACGAGGTCGTCGAGGACGACTTCCGCTGGACGAACCTCCACGTCGATGCCATCGCGTCGCACCATCGGACGGGCCTCGCCGATCACCGACAGTTTCGCGAGCGCTCGGCTGGCGCGCCACTCCTGGATGATCCCGATGAGCGAGTTGAACACGATGACGAACCCGAAGAGCGAGTCCTGGAAGGGCGCGACGAACCACATCACGACCCACATCGACCCGATGAGGAAGTTGAACCATGTCAGGGTGTTGGCGCGGATGATGCTGCCGATGCTCCTGCTATGCGGATCGGGCGCGTCATTGGTCTGTCCGCGTGCGATGCGCTCCTGCACCTGGGCGGTGGTGAGGCCCTCCTGCGTCAGGACCGTCATGTCTGCATCCCGTCGAGTCGGCGCAGGATGACGCCTTCGCGCAGCGCCCACGGCCCGATCTCCACCAGGTCGATGCCGAGCAGGTCGAGAGCCGCCTCGGCCACGATCGCACCGGCGAGCAACTGCGACGAGCGCGCCTCCGAGACGCCGGGCAACTTGGCGCGCTCGCCAGCCGTCATCGACGCGAGCTTGGGCACCCAGGTATGCAGATCATCGCGCGACAGCGTGCGACGCACGTAGAAGCCGTCACTCGACGGTGCCGCTCCGGTGATGCGCGCCAACTGCCGGAAGGTCTTCGACGTCGCGACGGTGATGCGCGGCTCGCCCGCACGCAGGATCTGGCCGACGACCGCACCCAGAGCCGCGCGCGCTTCCTTGCGGGCCGCGCGTACCGACGATTCCTTCGGCGGATCGCCCACGAGGTAGTCGCGCGTGACGCGGCCGGCGCCGAGCGGCAGCGACAGGGCGACATCGGGTTCCTCGTCCGCACCCGAGGCGAGTTCGAGCGAGCCGCCGCCGATGTCGAGCACGAGGATGCGGCCGGCCGACCAGCCGAACCACCGGCGTACGGCGAGAAAGGTCAGCCGGGCCTCGTCGGGGCCGCTGAGCACCTCGACGTCGAGGCCGGCGCGCTCGCGGACCGCCTGGATGACGGCGATGCCATTGGGGGCCTCGCGGATGGCCGAGGTGGCGAAAGCGAGGAACTCGGTGACGCCGAGGTCCTCGGCGTTGACCTGGGCCTGGCGGGCGAAGTCGACGAGTTCGTCGATGGCGTCCTTGTCGATGCTGCCGTCGGGGAGCAGGTGCTCGGCGAGGCGCAGCGAGATCTTGGACTTCCAGGCCGGGAGCGGAGCGGCTCCCTGATGAGCGTCGACGATCAGCAGATGAACGGTGTTGGAACCGATATCCAGGACGCCCAGCCGCACAGCGTGCACGCTACCCGTCGGCGGGGGGTAAGGTCGCGAGGTGCCTGAAGTTCCCCTCGACTTTCCGCGTGCCTGGGTGGAGTTCGACGACCCCGGCAAGAAGAGCCGCCGCTATCGCATCGACCTGACGTGGCTGACGTCGCGGTGGACCTGCATCTTCGGTCGCGGCTGCAAGGGCATCTACGCGGATCGGCCGGATTCGGGGTGCTGCACCCAGGGGGCCCACTTCACCGACAAGGACGACGAGAAGCGCGTGCTCAAGTGGGCGGCCAAGCTCACGCCGGAGTACTGGCAGTTCTACGACGTCGGCCAGGAGAAGGGCCCGACCACGAAGGCGGGCAAGGGCGAGCGCAAGACGCGCGTCGTCGACGGGGGCTGCATCTTCCTCAATCGCCCGGGCTTCGAGGGCGGCGAGGGCTGCGCGCTGCACGGTCTCGCGCTACGCGAGGGCGTGTCCTTCGTCAAGACCAAGCCCGATGTCTGCTGGCAACTTCCGATTCGCCGCGCGTACGACGAGGTCGAACGCCCTGACGACACCACCATGCAGGTTGTGTCGATCACCGAGTTCGACCGGCGTGGCTGGGGTCCGGGGGGCAAGGACCTCGACTGGTACTGCAGCGGCAACACCGAGGCACACGTCGGCACCGAGCCCGTCTACATCAGCAACCGTGACGAGCTCGTCGAGCTGATGGGCAAGAAGGCGTACGCCGTCCTGGTGGAGTACTGCCAGGCACATGAGGAGGCGCTGGCGAAGGCCCGCACCCCCGCGTCGCGTCGCGCCCTCGCCGCGCACCCCGCCGACCCCGAGCCGTAGAGACTGTCGGCGGCAGGGCCTAGCCTGCGTCCATGGCCAAGTCCACCGTCTCCTACGCCTGCACCGCCTGCGGTGCGACGTCGCTGAGGTGGGTCGGGCGATGCCCCAAGTGCCAGGAGTTCGGCACGGTCGTCGAGCAGGCCGCTGCCCCGGCCAAGGCGACCGCCCAGGCGGCACGCGTGAAGCCCGCGACGCCGGTCGGCGACATCGCCGGCGAGCGACTGACCCGCACCCCCACGGGGGCCGGTGAGTTCGATCGCGTCATCGGCGGTGGCCTGGTGCCCGGCCAGGTCGTGCTGGTCGCGGGCGAGCCCGGCGTCGGCAAGTCGACGCTGCTGCTCGCGGTCGCACACGCCTTCGCCGAGAAGACCGGCGGCACCGTCCTCTACATCTCCGGTGAGGAGTCGGCCGACCAGATCGCGCTGCGCGCGCGACGCATCGGGGCCCTGTCCGATCGCCTGCTGGTCGCCGACGAGAGTGACCTCTACGCCGTCCTGGGCCAGGTCGAGCACCATCGCCCGCAGCTCGTCGTCGTCGACTCGGTGCAGACCATCGCCTCACCCGAGATCGACGGTCGTGCGGGCGGCGTCTCGCAGGTCATCGAGGTCACCCAGGCGCTGACGCGCACCGCCAAGCAGCGTGGCATCCCGCTGCTGCTGGTCGGGCAGTCCACCAAGGACAACTCCATCGCCGGTCCACGCGCGCTGGAGCACCTCGTCGACACGGTGCTCACCTTCGAGGGTGAGCGCACCACGTCGCTGCGCCTGCTGCGCGCTGCCAAGAACCGCTACGGCCCCGCCGACGAGGTCGTGTGCTTCGAGCAGACCGAGGAGGGCCTGCGCGAGGTGCTTGACCCGAGCGAACTCTTCCGCGGCCATCGCGATGTGCCGGTGTCGGGCACGTGCGTCACCGTGACGATGGAGGGGCGGCGTTCACTCCTGGCCGAGATCCAGGCGCTGATCGGCCAGGGCACGTCGGTGAGCCCGCGCCGCACCGTCACCGGGCTCGACACCACGCGCATCGTCACGCTGGCCGCCGTGACCGAGCGTTCCGGCTCGCTGACCCTGTCGCAGCACGATGTGTTCGTCGCGACCGTGGGCGGTGCGCAGATCTCCGATCCGGCGGCCGACCTCGCGGTGTGCCTGGCGATCGCATCGGCCGCGCGCGACACCCCTGTGCCGGCTGATGTGCTCGCGATCGGCGAGATCGCGCTGTCCGGCGATGTGCGCCCGGTGCCGCACCTGGCCCAGCGCGTGGCAGAGGCCAAGCGGCTGGGCTACCAGCGCATCCTGGTGCCGGCGGGCTCGCGCGAGCGGCTGAAGGATCCGGGCGTCACCGAGCTCGCCCACCTGTCGGCGGCCCTGGAGGCGATCGACCGGCTGGCCGGCGTCAAGCGCTAGGGCGTCAGCCGCAGGATGTTGGACTTCACGCCGTCGGCGGTGAAGTACACCCACAGGGTCTTGCGCGAGGAGATCGCGCGCGTCCAGCGGAAGGTGCCGTTGGCATTCACCATCACCGTCGATCCCTCGGTGTAGGGGACCCCGCGTTTAGTGCGCGTGTATGCGGTGACCAGGGCGCCGGGGCCGGCACCCTCCATGCGTCCGGTGACGATGGCCATGTCCCCGGACCGCTTGCCGCCGATGTCGATCTCGGGAGTGGGCGTAGGCGTGGGAGTTGGTGTTGGCGTGGGAGTTGGCGTCGGTGTGGGCGATGCCGTGGGGGTGGGTTGAGGCGGCACGGGGGGCCGTGGATTCGACGGCACCGTGAAGGTGCCGGCATTCGCGATGCCGCCGACCGCGTTGACGGTCACCGTGTAGGTGCCTGGCGCGAGATTGGGCACGGTCGCCGCCATGGACGTGATGCTCGATCGGGTGAAGGCCGCTGGCGTGGTCCCGAACTTCACTTCAGTGACGCCGATGAGGCGCGAACCGCTGATGGACACACTTGTCCCGCTGGCGCCACTAGACGTCGAGAGCGCGGCACTGGGAGCGCCCCACGTCCACTTCCCGACGTTCTTGAGGTTCCACGCCTGGGGGAATCCCCCCTCTGGCCAGGTGTTGAATTGGCCACCGACGTAGACGACGGAGTCGTCCACGACAAAGGCCTTCACTTCACCGGTCAGACCGTTGCTGTCGTCTTCTGAGCCCCACTTGAAGGGGATGAATTGGTTGATGCCCGCGTCCCAGACGGTGACGCACCGCAGGGGACCCACGGCAATGTTGGTGTCGTCGCACACCCCATTGCCGGCACCACCAGCCGTGTCGTCGAAGGTGCCGCCGACATAGAGGAGCCCGCGGGTGTCGTCGGATGCGAGGGTCCGTACGGACGTGTTACCCGTGCCGTCCTCGTTGAGCCCTGGACCGACTGTCTGCCATGTGTCGTCAGTCCAGTAGGCCAGGTTCGCGAGGTCGACTCCACCGTCGCCCGTCTCGTTGAAGTAACCACCTGCATAGACGGTGCCATCCAGTAATGCCAAGGCATCAACAAGGCCCGGAATTTCGGTCGGATGCCTGAAGCCGGTGCTCATTGTCTTCCAGTCAGGGCTACCTTCAGGGGGAAGTGGCTGGTTTGTCGTATAGGTGATACCTCCGCAGCAGCCACCTCGATAAAAATCTCCTCCGACATAAACAGTGGTCGGAGCAACCGCGAGCAACGACTTGATATTGAAGTCGAACCCACGCCCGCCCTGGCCATCCCACACTCCCCCTGCCCAGGTGGCCAATCCATTGACGTCATCCGGGTAGGTCCCGACTCTGCTAAAGAGTCCTGCGACCACGAGCGTGTCATCATTGAGCGCACGTAGGACCGTTGTACCACCATTGACGCCCGCGCCAAGCGGACTCCAGGTTGACCCGTTCCACGCCGAAATGCAGCGAAGTCCGCCCGGGGAGGGTGTCGCGACGGAGGTCATGACTTGAGAGTCGTCAGCGCTCGCGCCTACCGCAACGATCGTGTCATCTTCCGCGTTATCCGCCGCTCCAGCATCGCCTCTGGCGACAGACTGCCACTGATTCGGCACGGTGCCGGAGGTTCGCGTGGACCACGTGACGCCATCGCGGGCGTACATGACCTGCTTCCGCGTCCCGCTGGAGGCCACCGCAACGAACATATC
>NBNH01000346.1 GCA_004379115.1 Actinomycetales bacterium mxb001 | reverse complement strand
GGCGAAGGCAGAGGAGGGGGAGTGAGTCGCTACCGAGCCGATGGCGGACGGCCACTTGGCCAAGCGACGGTCTACCCGGTTGACTCCATCACGGATGCAGAGTTGATGCAGAGCCTGGAGACCTACCGCAACGCGGTGGCCACTCGCTACCAAGCGGTCAGTGCGGGCGACATCACTCAACGAATTGGGGGCAGCCCTTTCTGGGTCTCACCCAAGCTCGATGGCGAGTTGTGGTACCTCTGCCGTTTTGATGACGAAACCTTCTTGGCTGCGCCGAATGGCCGTGTGATCAGCGGGCGGTTGGACATCCTCGAGGCTGCACAATCCATTCCCGCGGGCACTGTCTTGGCGGGGGAGCTTCACGTAACCCCGCCTAGTGGCATTCCGAAGACGGTTTTTGTGAGCTCGACCAGCCGCGACATGCAGGCCCAGCGCGCAGTGTTGCGCGAGGTTGTCGAGGAACTTGGGATGACTTACATCGGTATGGAGGATTTCGTCCCGGACGAGTCCACTCCCGCTGACTACATCCGTGAGCAGGTAGATGCCTGCGACCTTTACGTCGGAATCCTTGGCAAGCGCTACGGCCACGTGGAACCAGGATCGGGCATGTCGATGACCGAAATTGAGTATCACCAGGCAGTCGCGGGCAGTAAGCCTCTGCGCATCTTTGTGATGTCCGATGAAGCGGAGGTTCCGGAAGAGTTCCGGGACACCGATCCTGAAATGGTCGCCAAGCTGCAGGCCTTCAAGGAGAGGGTTCTCGCCACGCATACGTGCAAGTTCTTCTCGGGTTTGGACGACCTGCGCGATGGCGTGCGTCAGGCACTGTCGACGCCTAGCGGTCGACGAGGCCGAGTGGGCGATGTGGGATCCGCCCTGTCAGGTGAGATAGCTGCCGGCCCACTCGGATTCGCAGGCTTTGATGTGGTGACAGCCGGCAGCGTCAATGCGCTCGCTCCCTACGCTGAGCGACTCGCGGTGCTGCGTGATCACTTGCCGACTGAGGGAGTCCTCAGGGTCGTCCCGACTGAAACGGCTGATGGCCTCACTCAGATAGGTGACACCTACGAGCTGACGGTCACTCAAGGCGGTGCAGAAGGAATCGTGGTCCGCGCCTCGGATGGGCGCACCTACAAGGTCAAGCCCAACCTTGACGTAGATGCGGTCATCGTTGCCTTCACGGAACGACGAAATGAGTCGGGTGACCTAGAGGTTCGATCAATCCTGGTCGCCGTTGCTCATCCCGACGGCGGGTGGGTCCCCTTCACAGCAGTCGGAAGTCTCGGCAGTTCGGCGAATCGCCAGGAGCTACACAAGAGACTGGCGGCAACTCTCAAGCCCAGCGCCTTCCGGCATGCGACCGACAACATCATGTACCGCTTTGTCGAACCGCTGACGGTGGTCGAGATCCGAGTACTTGACCTCCAGGCCGAGGACACTCGGGGGAATCCCATTCGCGACGCGAGGCTGGATTTCGATCCTGTGGCTGGCTGGCGTGCTGTGGGGCAGGTTGACTGCGTCGCGGCCCTTGCACCCGTCCTTCAGCGGATTCGCGATGACAAGCTGCCGACCCTTCTCGATGCGGGCTGGAGGCAACTGGAGCCGTACTTGTCGGTTCTCGACTCGAGTGCGTCCCAAGCCAGTGGGCCGAGCGAGGTACTCCGCCGTGAAGTGTGGGTCAAGCGAGCGAGCGACAAGACCGATGTGCGCAAACTCCTCGTGTGGAAGACCAACAAGGAAGGCACCGGCAAGTTCCCCGCCTACGTCGTGCACTGGACGGACTACAGCTCAACGCGCAAAGCCCCACTCGCTCGAGAAGTGAGGCTCGCTCCCAGCGAGGACGAGGCGATGCGAATCGCGGAGCAGATGATTGCCAGCAACGTCAAGAAGGGCTGGGAGCCCGTCACGTGACGTCGATGTCTGTGCCTATCGTCATCGGCGTCATCGGACATCGAGACATTCCCGAGTCGGATCGCGCACGGGTCGTGTCTCAGATCCGTGCGATTCTTGAGTCGTATCGGCGGACTTTCCCGAACTCGCCGGTCATGGTTCTGAGTGCTCTTGCCGAAGGGGCTGATCAGGTG
>NBNH01000345.1 GCA_004379115.1 Actinomycetales bacterium mxb001 | reverse complement strand
GGCGGGCCACTCGCCCGAGCCCACCATCAAGGCCGTGCACCAGCGCATCGGTGTCGAGGGCGGCATCACCACGATGATGCCGAGCGCGGACGCCGAATGGGTGGCCGCTGATCTCACCCGCCGCTTCGGTTTGCCACTGTGGTCCTTTGCGCTCACGGCCACCGACGCCAATCGCTGGGCACTGCGACTCGGGCGCATGGTGACGCAGCGCCCGAAGATCGCGGCGTTCTCGTACTGCTACCACGGCGCCGTCGACGAGACGTTCGTCGTCATGGGTCCGGACGGCACGACGCTCATCCGCGAGGGCAACGTGGGCCAACCGAATGACATCAATGCGACCTCTCGCGCCGTGGAGTTCAACGACCTCGACTCCGTCGAGCGAGCCCTCGCTCCCGGCGATGTTGCGGTGCTCATCACCGAGCCAGCTCTCACCAACATCGGCATCGTGCTGCCCGAGCCGGGCTTCCTCGAGGGCGTGCGCGACCTGTGCACGAAATACGGCACCCTCCTTCTCATCGACGAGACGCACACCATCTCTGCCGGACCGGGAGGATGCACTAGGGCCTGGAACCTGCAGCCCGACATCTTCGTCATCGGCAAGAGCATCGGCGGCGGCATTCCCACCGGGGCCTACGGCATCACCCAGGACATCGCCGAGCGCGTCAAGGACCATCCCGACGCCGACCTCATCGACGTGGGTGGCGTTGGAGGAACACTGGCGGGCAACGTGATGTCGACGGCGGCGATGCGGGCGACCCTGGGCGAGGTTCTCACTGACGCTGCGTTCGACCACATGATCACGCTCGCCACCCGCTTCACGAAGGGTGTCGAGGACGCATTGACGCAGTACGACGTCCCGTGGTCCATCGTCCAACTGGGTGCGCGCGCTGAATACCGATTCACCCGCCCCGCCCCGCGCACCGGCACGGAGTCGGCCCATGCCGAGGACGGCGATCTTGACGAGTACCTGCACCTGTTCATGGCCAACCGCGGCGTCCTCATGACCCCGTTTCACAACATGGCGCTCATGTGCCCGACGACCACGGCGGCCGACGTCGATCTGCACACCCGCCTGTTTGCCGAGGCCGTTCACCGCCTGGCCGGCTGATGCTGCCCGCCTTCGATCTCGCCGGGCGAGTTGCTCTCGTGACGGGCGCGGGCAGCGAGTCGGGTATCGGCTTTGCCGCTGCGCGAATCCTGGCCGCACTGGGGGCGGCCGTGGAGATCGCCGCGACCACGGACCGCGCCCAACTACGTGCCGAGGAGCTCATCGAGCAGGGTTGTCGTGCGAGGGGAGCGGTTGCGGACCTCACGGATCCCCGTCAGGCCGAGCAACTCGTAGGTGATGCCGTAGGTCACTGGGGACGCCTCGACATCGTCGTGAACAACGCTGGCATGACGAGTATCACCACCACGGGCGTTGCGGAGTCTGGCGGGATCCTCGAGATGTCGCCTGAGCAGTGGCGCGCGTCGCTGGCCCGCAATCTCGATTCCGCGTTCTTCGTCTCGCGCGCTGCGATCCCGCACATGCGCGGCAACGGGTGGGGACGCATCGTCAATGTGGCGAGCGTGACGGGGCCCACGATGGCGATGCAGGGCGAAGTGGCGTATGCGGCGGCCAAGGCCGGCATGGTCGGGCTCACGCGATCGCTCGCACTCGACTTTGCCGCCGATGGCATCACCGTCAATGCGGTCGCCCCCGGGTGGATCGCCACCGCATCGCAGACCGATCACGAGCGTGAGCAGGGCCTACGCACGCCCGTGCGCCGCAGCGCGACCCCCGATGAGGTGGGATCTGCCATCGCGTGGCTCTGCACTCCCGGTGCGGCGTACACGACCGGCCAGTGCCTCGTCGTCGACGGTGGCAACTCCATCGCCGAGGAGCGAGCATGAACGACACACCGGTGGCACTCGTCACGGGGGCAGCGGGTGGTGTCGGTGGTGCGGTGGCTTCGAGGTTTGCTGCGGGTGGCTGGCGCGTCATCGGTACCGATCGGCCCGGGACTCGGGCCGACGCCGACGCCTGGATCCCGGCCGACCTCCTCGATGTCGACCAGATCCGCGAGATGGTCGCCCAAGCAGCCGCGACCTTCGGTCGACTCGACTGCGTCGTCAATTGCGCGGGCCTATGGACCGAGGGTCCCGCTGAAGACACCAGCGAGGACGAGTGGGATCGCGTCGTCGGCGTCAACCTCAAGGCCCTGTACTTCGTCACGTCCGCTGCCATTCCTCATCTCATCGAGGCGAGCGGCAGCGTGGTGAACATCTCCAGCGACGCAGGGCTCCAGGGCAACGCGGGCGCTGCGGTCTACAGCGCGAGCAAGGGCGGGGTCAGCAACCTCACGCGAGCTCTCGCCCTCGAGCTCGCTCCGCGTGGCGTTCGGGTCAACGCCGTATGCCCCGGTGACGTCGAGTCGCCCATGCTGCTAGGGCAGGCGCGGGACTTCGGCGGGGAGGATCCCGAGGGGTACCTTCGACGTCTGCTCGACGGGTACGCGCAGAAGGGTCGCGCACGCTTCATTCGGCCGGAGGAAGTCGCCGAAGTAGTGTGGTTCTTGGCTCAACCTGAGGCGGCCGCGATTACGGGCGCCAACTGGTCGATCGACTTCGGCCTCTCAGCCGGCATCTAGCCTTCTACTTGGCGTTTCGGTAGAAGACCAACTTGATGCCGCCAAGCGTCTGATCATCCGTGTTGTCGAGCGAGCTGTACAGGACCATCTTCTGCGGTGCGCCATAGCGGGTGCCCTGAAGCTTTATCTGCCACACGCGGAGGAAGGTCGGGTATTCAGCGGGACTCATGACGATCACGGGGGTATTGGTGCCGGTTATCGTGGTCGTGACGAAATTGCCCTTCCCCGGTGGGAGGACGATCTCAAACCCCTTGATGGTGGTGTTGTAGCGGTAGTCGGACTTCAATTCCAGGGTCATGCCGGCCGGGCACTTGTCCTCTTCGTCAGGCAGGCCATCACACTTCAGCTTCTGCTTGTCGAGTGTGATCGACGCGAGATTCCAGGTGCCGTAGTAGCCCCCGTCGGCCTGTGCGGCTGGGGCAGCCATCACGATGGCCCCGGCAACGACCGCGGTGGCGGCAGCTGTGCCAATGAGGCGCTTGAGGGTGAGTGTCACGGCTCTGCTCCTAGGTCGGTGCGTCATGGGGATCAGGAATTCACGCGGCGTCGCGTCGGAAGACCATCGTGATCTCGCCGAAGCCGGTCTGCAGGACGAGCGTCATCTTGGTGGGTGAGCCAGAGCCTCCACCCGAGAGTGTCAGGGACCACGCGCTACCCAGGGCCAGAATTCCTTGCCTATCGGACTCGAGGATGAGTGCTTCTTGACCCGTGTTCGGCAACGTGGCCACGTCGAAGTACCCCTTCTGGCCTGTCAGGAGGATCAGGGGGAGGAAGTTGCTTGTCTTGTAGCGGTAGTTGGACTTCAAGGTGAGCGTCTGCCCGCCGGGGCAGGCCGGAGGCTCCGACGAAGTACCCGTGCACTTCGTCTTCTTGTCGCCCTCCTTGACGGCGGTGAGCGTCCATGTCCCGTAGTACTCGCCGTCGGCATGTGCCGACGGGGCCACGACGATGGCGGTGCCGGCAATGAGGGCGCCGGCGCCGAGGACGCCGATGAGCCGCTTGAGGGTCGATGCCATGGGTCTCCTCGCCTGGGGTGGGTTCGTGAGAGAACTATGTCGTGCTTTGTCGGGCGCCGTAGGGATTCGGCCGTGCTTATCGGTTCGGCTCGTTGCGATTGAGTGCGGCAACACCATCCCCACGGTCGCAGCAAGTGAAAAG
>NBNH01000344.1 GCA_004379115.1 Actinomycetales bacterium mxb001 | reverse complement strand
CTCATACATATTTTGCATTATTGTTTTTTGAGCGCCTAAAAAATCATCTACAACATCTGCTAAAATCCCCATGAAAAATTTACCTAATGCACCCATGAAAGCTCCAATACCAGCTGTCAAAAACCTAGACATATTTCCCAAAAAAACTTTAATTGGATTCATTTTTAACAGGAAAACTAACCCTACTCCAAGCGTAGCAGTCACTCCAATAACAAACGAACCTATTAGCATCAATATCTCATCTAGTATTGCATTAATCCCATTTGCTAGATTAGTAAAAATATCAATAACAAACGCAAATACTCCTCCAAAAGCATTGACTAATTTTACAGACATTTCCATTCCAACGTTTTGAAGTCTAGTCAATGATATGGAGAATCCCTCAGCTCCTTTTGCTGCGCCGCGATAATCAATATTTAATTGTTTTGCTACTTTAGGTAAAACCTCTTCAGATAGCAAACTTCCTGCACTTGACATCTCTACTAACTGTGAAATAGAAATATCAAGTGCTTTAGCAAAAGTACCCATAGCAGGTGGGAATTTTTCCCCTAATTGCTGTCTAAGTTCTTCCATGGAGATTTTACCTTTAGACAGCATTTGAGTGTATGCCATAAACACTAACTCAGCGTCTTGCCCAGTTATTCCTAATGCACCCAAAGAAGCACTAATGCCCTCAAATAAATCCTTGGCACCCTGCCCTTCCATTTTTGTTCCTCTAGCGGCAATGGCAATTTGACTATAAGCAGTAGTGGCAGCTTTAGCGGGAACATTCAACTCTTTAGCTGTATTTATTGCATAACTTAATTCACCTTTACCCTTTTCCTTAGATCCACCTAAAAAATCTAATCTTCTTTGCAATGGCTCTAACTCTAACATTGCTTTAATCAGTCCTTGTATTTGGTTTCTAACCATAAATACAGCACCACCAATAGCTCCAAATAATGGCAATAAAGGTGCGACTAATGGGAGTAAAGACGTAGCAAAAGTTGTGATAGGTGCAAAAACGCTAGCAGCAGAAAATATGAAAGAAAGCATGTTCCCCTGAATGTCATCCCTCTCATCCGGAGAAAACGCTTTCATCTTATCTCGTTTAAATTGAGAGCCAACAGCATTCCAAAAATCTTTAAAAACATTCTTAGGAACAACTATTCCTCTTTTCCATTGAGTGACTATTTGCTCCCAAATTTCCTTCGGATTTTCCGCTCCTAATGCTTTCCTAACTTCCCTTTTTACATCAGCACCTGCGTTTTTCCAGTTAGCAACTCCTTCAGTAAACCCTTTCATAATAGCTTTACCAATGTTTAAACCTTCTTGGGTAAAAGCTTTATGGAAAGCGGAAATTCCTAGCAATAATGCTGTAACCGCCATTTTTATTTGAGCTGCATCTATTCGTATTCCCATTGTTGCAGCAATATTACTAACTCCAGATGTCTTAAATAATGTTTGAGCTGTACGAGCCGTCATATTGACTGCTCCCTCAACATCTCCAGACGCATAAGCTCCAGCTATTCTAGCCGCTCTTCCTCCTAACCCTTTACTTGCAGAGAATATACCAGAATCAACAATTTTATTAATTATTAAATCTCTAACGC
>NBNH01000343.1 GCA_004379115.1 Actinomycetales bacterium mxb001 | reverse complement strand
TTGATGAAATCCCCCAGTGTGGGGATCCTATGAACGCCCGGGGCGAGGGTGACGATAGGTGCCTTGCTCACGCGCACAGACTAGGCTCTGAGACGTGCGCGTCGTCGACTCGGTCGTGGAACTCATCGGCAATACCCCCTTGGTGCGCCTGCGGGGGGTGGCCGAGGGGATCGCCTGCCCCGTCTACGCCAAGGTCGAATACCTCAATCCGGGCGGGTCCGTGAAGGACCGCATCGCCACCCGGATGATCGAGACCGCCGAGCGCGAGGGCAAGCTCAAGCCCGGTGGCACCATCGTCGAGCCCACGTCGGGCAACACCGGCGTGGGACTCGCCCTGGTCGCCCAGCAGCGCGGCTACCGCTGTGTCTTCGTGTGCCCCGACAAGGTGTCGCAGGACAAGCAGAACGTCCTGCGCGCCTACGGTGCCGAGGTCGTCGAGTGCCCCACGGCGGTCGATCCCGAGGATCCGCGCTCGTACTACTCCGTGAGTGATCGCCTGGCCGCGGAGATCCCCGGCGCATGGAAGCCCGACCAGTACTCCAACCCCGACAACCCGCGTTCGCACTACGAGACGACGGGCCCGGAGCTGTGGGAGCAGACCGACGGGCGCATCACGCACTTCGTCGCGGGCGCGGGCACCGGCGGCACGATCTCCGGTGTCGGCCGCTATCTCAAGGAGGTCAGCGGCGGTCGCGTGCGCATCATCGCTGCCGATCCCGAGGGCTCGGTCTACTCCGGCGGCACGGGCCGCCCCTACCTCGTCGAGGGCGTGGGCGAGGACTTCTGGCCGACCACCTACGACCCCACCGTCCCCGATGAGGTCATCGCGGTCAGCGACAAGGACTCCTTCGAGATGACCCGGCGTCTGGCTCGCGAAGACGGCCTGCTCGTCGGCGGCTCGTGCGGCATGGCGGTCGTGGCCGCCCTCGACGTCGCCAAGCGCGCGTCGGCCGATGACATGGTCGTCGTGCTGCTGCCCGACTCGGGCCGCGGCTACCTGTCGAAGGTCTTCAACGATGAGTGGCTGGCCTCCTATGGCTTCGGCGTCGCCGCCGACGGGCGCACCGTGGGCGACGTGCTGCGCGGCAAGGCCGGTGAGCTCCCGCCCTTCGTCCATGCCCATCCCACCGAGACCATCCGCGAGGCGATCGACGTCCTGCGCGAGTTCGGCGTCTCGCAGTTGCCCGTCGTACGCGCGGAACCGCCGGTCATGGCGGCCGAGATCGTCGGCTCCGTGGTCGAACGCGACCTGCTCGACGCGCTCTTCACCGGCAAGGCCGCGCTCGCCGACACCGTCGATCACCACATGTCGCCGAAGCTTCCGCAGGTCGGTGCGGGCGAGCCTGTGGCGGCGGCGATCTCCGCGCTCGAGCTCTCCGATGCCGTCGTGGTGCTCGAAGACGGCAAGCCGGTCGGCGTGCTGTCGCGGCAGGACCTGCTCGGCTACATCGCCGGCTAGCGAACCTCAGCCCCAGATATCGCCCACGGTGTATCCCGTGGGGAACGGGTCAGTCGGGTCGACGACGTAGTTCGCGAACCCCGTAATCCACCCGTGGCCGGTGATCTCCGGTACGACGGCAGGCACGCCCCCGAGCGAGACCTCATCGACGAGCTTGCCGATGAAGACCGTGCCGGTGACGCTCTCGTGGCGGTACTCCCGACCAAGTGGGAGCAGGCCGCGCGCGTGGAGTGTGGCCATGCGTGCCGATGTGCCGGTGCCGCACGGTGAGCGGTCGAGGCACCCGGTGAACGTGCTCGGGGCATCCCACCGGGCGACACCCGTGGAGACGGTGACGGCATTGCGCCGGTCGTTGGCCGGGGAGTGTGCGGGCGCGGACAGCTGGGAGATGGTCACCCCCGCGAGCGTGGGGTCGACCGGGTGGTGCACCGGGTACTGCTCGTTGGCCGCCAGCGTCAGCATGCGGCCGATGCGCGCGATGTCGTGCCCCTCGTCGGGAGTCAGGCGCAGGCCGAAGGCCTCGGCATCGGCGATGGCGTAGAACATCCCGCCCCAGGCGATATCGGCGGTGACGGTGCCGATCCCCGGGATCTCGACCGGCACGTCGAGGTGTGCGGCGAAGGCGGGCACATTGCGCAGGGTGATGGAGGTCGCCTTGCCATCCTGCACGGTCGCGACGATCTCGATGAGTCCCGCGGGTGCCTCGAGCGTGAAGCGCGTGACGGGCTCGGTGACCTCGACCATGCCAGTCTCGATCAAGACCGTGGCCACGCAGATGGTGTTGCTGCCCGACATCGGCGGGAACTCGACGTGCTCCATGATCACGTAGCCGTAGTCGGCCGCCGGGTTGTTCGACGGCAGGACCAGGTTGCAGCAGGCCGCGGGGTAGCCGCGTGGCTCGTTGAGCATGACCTTGCGCAGGGCGTCGTGGTGGGCCTCGATGTAGCGGGCCTTGTCGAGCATGGTGTCGCCGGGGATGCTGGGCACTCCACCGACGACGACGCGACCCGGCATGCCGTCGGCGTGCGCGTCGACCGCGGTGATCATTCGTTCGATGCGCACCTCGCCCCCTCCTGGTGCCTATGGCTTGAAGCGGCGCATCTCCTGCGGCCAGCCGCACGCCTCCGCGACCCTGCTTGCCCACATGATGGCTTCTTCGTCGTTGGCGACGTCGACCAGGGCCATTCCGCCGACGTATTCCTCTCCCGGGGAGACCGGGCCGCGCTGCACGATGGGTGATCCGCTCGTCGGATCCACGGCATAGGCGTCCTCGATCTCCTCCTCAAGCCCGCCGGCGAAGACGAGCACCCCCGCGGCCCTCATGTCGGCGACGACCGCTCGCGCCAGCGGCCCGCGGGCGACGTACCACTCCTCGGGGTGGTCGCCCACCCACTGCTGATTGAAGTAGATGAGGTACTGGGGCATAGCCCGTCCGTTCAGAGGGCCGGCAGTGCGATACCGGACGCCGAGTGACAGCGGTAGCCGTTGGGCACCTTGTAGAGGTACTGCTGGTGGTAGCCCTCGGCGAAGTAGAAGGGCCAGTCATTCGCCGGCGCGACCTGCGTCGTGATCGCCGGGTAGCCGCGCTGGGCGAGGAGCGGGCCGTAGGCGGCGGCGGTGCGCTCGACGAGATCGCGCTGCTCGTCGGTGGTCCAGTAGATCGCGCTGCGGTATTGCGTGCCGACGTCATTGCCCTGGCGGTAGCCGCTCGTCGGGTCGTGGTTCTCCCAGAAGTGGCGCAGGACGTCGTAGGTCGAGATCTCGCTCTCGCGATACGCGACCAGCACGGCCTCGGTGTGGCCGGTGCGTCCCGAGCACACCTCCTCGTACGTCGGGTGCGGCGTGTAGCCGCCCTGGTAGCCGACGGCCGTCGTGTAGACGCCCGGCAGTCGCCAGTAGATCTCCTCGGATCCCCAGAAGCAGCCCATGCCGAGGTAGATCACTGACAGGTCAGCGGGCCACGGCTCGACGGGCAGATCGCGGATCGGCGTACCGAGCACGGCGTGATCGGCCGGGATCTCGAACGGGTACTGCGGCCGGCCGGGCAGGGCGTCGGCGGGCGCGACCATGCTGGACTTGGCGGAGGAGAAGAGGAAGGCCATGGGGCGAGTATTGCCCACCTCGTAGGCTCTGGCCATGAGTGAGTGGGACCAGTCCGGCTTCGAGACCCGCGCCATCCATGCGGGGCAGGAGCCCGACCCGCAGACGGGGGCCGTCGTGCCGCCGGTCTACCAGGTGTCGACCTACGCCCAGGACGGCGTCGGCGGCCTGCGCGGCGGCTATGAGTACTCCCGCAGCGGCAACCCCACGCGAACGGCGCTCGAGGAGTGCATGGCCTCGCTCGAGGGCGGCGCACGCGGTCTCGCCTTTGCCTCCGGCCTTGCCGCCGAAGACACACTGCTGCGGACCGTCTGCGCACCGGGATCGCACGCGATCATCGGCAACGACGCCTACGGCGGCACCTACCGGCTCTTCGCGCGAGTTGCCGAGCCGTGGGGATTGGAGCACACACCGGTCGATCTGACCGACATCGATGCCGTACGCCGTGCCGTGCGTCCAGGAGTGACGCGCATCATCTGGGCCGAGACGCCCACCAACCCGCTGCTCACCGTCGTCGATATCGCCGCCCTTGCCGAGGTAGCGCACGAGGCGGGTGCACTGCTCGTCATCGACAACACCTTCGCCTCGCCCTACCTGCAGCAGCCGCTGGCGCTCGGCGCCGATGTCGTCGTGCACTCCACGACGAAGTACCTCGGCGGGCACAGCGACGTCATCGGCGGTGCGCTCGTCGTGGCTGACCCCGAGCTCGGCGATCGGCTCGCCTATCACCAGAACGCCATGGGCTCGGTGCCCGGTCCCTGGGACTCCTGGCTCGTGCTGCGCGGCATCAAGACCCTAGGCGTGCGCATGGACCGGCACTGCGCCAACGCCCGCGCGATTGTCGACCTGCTCACCGCGCACCCGCGCGTGACGGAGGTCTACTACCCCGGACTGCCCAGCGCACGCGGTCACGACGTCGCGACTCGGCAGATGCGCGACTTCGGCGGCATGGTGTCCTTCCGCGTCGCGGGCGGCGAGCAGGAGGCCGTCGACATCTGCGGGCGCACGAAGGTGTTCACGCTCGGGGAGTCCCTTGGCGGCGTCGAGTCGCTCATCGAGCACCCCGGGCGCATGACGCACGCGTCCGCCGCGGGCAGCCCGCTCGAGGTACCCGCTGATCTCGTGCGCCTCTCCGTCGGCATCGAGACGGTCGACGACCTCGTCGCCGATCTCAAGGCTGCACTGGGATGAGCACCTCCCGGGTCACCGATACCGCGACCTCTATCGCCGCCGATGTGCGCGCGGGTCGGCGTACCGCCGTGGAGGAGGTCGCGGGATCGCTCGAGCGCATTGCCGAGCGCGACAACGAGATCGAGGCGTTCCAGGTCGTCCGCCGTGAGCGCGCGCTCGCAGAGGCGGCCGCGGTCGATGCGCGCGCCGATCGCGGCGACCTGCCGCTCGCCGGAGTGCCCGTGGCGATCAAGGACAACGTGCCGGTGGCCGGCGAGCCGATGCGCGTGGGATCGGCTGCCACCGATGCGGCCCCCCAATCGGCCGACCACACGATCGTCGCGCGCATCCGCGCCGCCGGTGGCGTCGTCGTCGGCCTGACACGCGTGCCCGAGCTCTGCGTCTACGGTGCCACCGACTCGGTCTACGGCGTCACGCGCAATCCGTGGAACCTCGGCCGCACACCGGGCGGCTCGAGCGGAGGATCCGCGGCCGCGGTTGCGTCGGGCATGGTCCCGATCGCGCACGGCAATGACGGCATGGGCAGCGTGCGCATCCCCGCGGCCTGCACCGGACTCGTCGGCATCAAGCCGGGTGTGGGTGTCGTGCCGGCCGAGCTCGGCGAGACCGACTGGTACGGCCTGTCGGAGAACGGCGCTCTCGCCACCACCGTTGATGACGCCGCTCTGCTGCTCTCGGTGATGGCCGCCGATCCGTCGTTAGCCGTGGTCGAGCCGCCCGAGCAGCGCCTGCGCGTCGCCCTGTCGTTCCGTCCGCCGGTCGCCGGCGTGACACTCGACCCGTCCTTCGCAGCCGCCGCCGAATCGGCCGCCGCGATCCTGCGATCGGCCGGTCACGATGTGCGTCGCGCCGAGCCCGTGTCGATCACCGACTCGGCGGGCAATGCCGCGGCCATTGCCGGCCTGGTGCGCTGGTTCGCGGGCACGGCTGCTGATGCCGACGCCGTCGCCGATCCGTCAGCCCTCGAACCGCGCGTACGACGGCATGCGCGACTGGGTCGCTGGGTGCGCAACACGCCACTCATGGGCCAGCGCCTGCGCGATTCATGGATCGAGCACGCCAACGCCTTCTTCGCGGAATACGACGTGCTCGTCACCCCCGCCCTGGCCCGTCCGCCGATCGAGTCTCGGCGCTGGAGCGACGGCGGCTGGGGCATCACCATGCTGTCCAACATCCGCTACGCGCCCTACGCGGCACCGTGGAACGTCGCGCAGTTACCGGCCATCGTCGTGCCGATGGGCGTCCACCCTGACTCCGGCACGCCCGTGGCAGCCCAGATCGTCACGCGGCGCGGTGGCGAGTCACTGTTGCTGGGTATCGCCGCTGCCATCGAGGCTGCGCGCCCGTGGCGGCGGGTTGCTCCCGCCTACGCCTGAGCGCTCTTGCGCAGCGTCTCGGGCATGACGAGCACGAAGGCCAGCGCGATGGCCGAGATGGCGGCGCCGAAGGCGAAGGCGTAGTCGAAGCCGTAGAGGTCGAGCAGCAGGCCGCCGACCAGCGGACCGACGACCGCGCCGAGATCGGACACCATCTGGTACGCCGCGACCACGCTGCCTCCCTGGCGGCCGCCCATGATGTCGCCGACGACAGCCGATGGCGCTGAGCCGATGAAGGCGGTCGCGACGCCCATCACGCCCATGCTGACGAAGAAGACGATGAGCGCGAGCGACGGAGAGCCGGTCGCCAGGTCATCGGCGACCAGCATGCCCATGCCCACGACACTCGCGACGCTGCCGATGATCATCGCGGGACGGCGGCCGCGCATGTCGGTGAGTCGACCAGCAGGCAACAGCAGCAGGGCTTGCGTGACCGCCGCCACGAGGAAGGCCCAGCCCGACAGGCTCGGACCCTGCTTCAGTCCTTCGACAACGAAGAGCGGAATGAGCGCTGACCTCAGGCCGAACGTCGTCAGGCCGGAGGCGAGGCTGACCGCCAAGGCGGCGCGATAGGCGCGCGTGCGCAGAGCCTGCTTGAGCTCGGTCCAGCCGCTCGCGCGCTCGTTCTCCTGGCCGCCCTCTGCCTCCACTGCCTTCTCGCGCTGGGCGATACGCCGCGGCGAGAGGAAGACGATGGCGACGATGGTGGCGATGGCGAGCGTGCCGGCGTAGAAGAAAAAGGGTGCGCGAATGGAGATGGCGAGCACGAGGCCGCCGATCGCCGGTCCGCTCACGCCCCCGATCAGGAAGCCGCCCTGCCAGGCGGCAGATGCGCGTCCGCGCTGATCGGCTGATACGACGCGCAGCAGCAGGGCCATCGCCGACACGGTGAACATCGACGAGCCGATGCCGCCGATGCCACGCAGGATCAGCAATTGGGCATAGCTCTGCGACAGTCCAGCGAAGAAGCTCGAGACAGCGACGATCGCCAGGCCCGTTGCGAGCACGCCTCGCTCGCCGAAGCGGTTAGTCCACGCTCCGGCGAGGGGAGAGGAGACGAAGCGCATGAGCGCGAACGCCGAGACGACGGCCGAAGCGGCCAGTGCCGAGACACCGAAGGAGTCGGCGAAGATCGGGATCGAGGGGATGACGATGCCGAAGCCGAGAGCAACGAAGAAGGCAATGCTCGCGAGGACGGTGACTTCGACAGGCAGATCGCGCAGGAGCGGGACCCGTTGACGCACGAGACGTCACCCTACGCGACGCCGTCCCTTGCGTGCGCGCACGTAGTCGGTGACGACGTAGTCCCCGAGGCGATCGCTGTCGGCCGCGAAGACACGGCCGCCGTTGCGCCTCGCCATGGCATCGAGGAATTGCTCGAGCCGAGGGTCGTCGCCCAGACGAAACCAGGAGATGGGCACGCCGCGCCTCGTGAGCCGATCGACCTCGGCGACGGTGAGGGAGATGGTCTCGCGATCTGGTGGCCAGTTGAACCACCAGTCGAGGCCGTCGACGGTGTTGATCAGGTGCGCTGTCGGCTCGCCATCGGTGACGATCAGGCACACCGGCTCGGCATCGCGGTGCCGGTCGAGGAAGCGCCCGGCGAGCATGAGCGCGTGGTGGAGGTTGGTGCCTTGGATATTCGAGGCATCGAGATCGGGAAGTTCATCGGCCGATACCACCCGTGCGAGGTTGGCGAAGGTGATGACCTGCAGTGCATCGAGCGGATACGCCGTCGAGGCGAGCGCGTGCAGGGCCAGGGCCGTGGTCTTGGCCGCCCGCCACGTGTCATTCATGACCATGGAGAACGACTGGTCGACCAGCAGCACCACGGCGGCACGCGTGCGGGTCTCGGTCTCGCGCACCTCGAAGTCGTCCGGTGACAGCCGCAGCCGCCCCGATGACGCCTCGGCGAGGTGACGGCGAGCCGCATTGCCGATGGTGCGTACGACGTCGAGCGGCTGCTCGTCGCCGAACTCCCAGGAGCGTGTCTGTCCCGTGAACTCGCCCGCGGCCCCCGTGTCGTGGATGTCGTGGTCGCCGCGGGGACCGGCCTCGAGATCGGCGAAGACGCGGCGGAGCGCTGTGCGGCCGATGCGGCGAATGGCCTTGGGCGTGAGTTCCATGCGGTCGGTGAGATAGCCCTGCTCGCGCAGCAGGCGCTCCAGCTCGCGCAGGCGCTCGATGTCGTCGACGGCCTGTCGGCCGAGGGCCCTGCTGACGGCCTCCTCGTCGATGTCGTCGAGAGTCGCGCCGGGATAGGTCTGCCCGAGTTGCGCATCAAGTGCGTCGAGGTCGGCCAGCTCCGCGAGTGCCTCGGTGGCGTCGGGCAGTCCGAGACCGCGTTCGCCCTGCATGCGCTGGCGGCCGTTCCATGGCAGATCGGGTCGTAGCGCGCGCAGGTTGTCCTGCAACTGCGCCATCTCGGCGGCAAGGTCGAGGTCCTGCCACGCCTGCGCCATGAGATCGGCGAGTTCCTCACGCTGCTCGGGCGTCATCGAGTCGAGCATGCGCTGCATCGCCGCCGCGCGCCGGGCGAGGTCGTCGAGCAGTTGCTCGAATGACTCGGGTCGATCGGGGAAGAACTCCCCGTGCTTGTCCATGAACTGCTCGAAGTCCGGTGAGACATCCTCGCCTCGGCGGTGCTTGTCGAGCATGGAATTCAGGTCGGAGAGCATGTCCTTGAGGGCCTGCTGGCTCTCGGGCGACATCGGGTTCTGCATGGCCTGCGACATGTTCTTGAACTGCTGGTCGAGCACGTCGCGGCGCAGCATCTCGCGGATCTCGTCGTATGCCGCGCGGGCCTCGGGAGAGCGCCAGTCGTAGTCGGCCAGTTCGCGCACAGCGCGCGAGGTGTCGTCGGGCAGCATGTCGAGCATCGACTCGCGAAAGCGGGCGTCGTCGGAGGGGTCGGGGAAGAGCGCGGACTTTTCGCTGTCGAGGGCCTCGTCGAGCTTCTCGCGCACTTTCTCGAGCAGGCCGTCGAGTCGACCCGACTTCTGCAATTCGCGTCGACGCTGCTGGATACGGCGCCGTAGATCGTCGAGGCCACGCATGCCATCGGCCCCGCGCTGCAACAGATCGCGCAGTGCATCGCGCACGGAACTGCCATCGAGGATGCGATCGGCAAGCGCATCCACCGCCCCGGCAGCATCGACGGGCGCCGCGAGCGGATCGGGGCCGCCGTGGAATGCCCCGTAGCGGTAGCGGGTCACTCCTGGCCTGTCATGGTGGCGGCGTAGGTGATGCGTCCGCCCTCTTCGTCCTTGTCGATCCGGCGGGTGAGCCACAGGCCTTCCAGGGCCATCTCGACGCAGGCGGCGGCGATGCCAGCGGTCGGTTCGGCGTCAGGGCCCTCGAGCGCGGCGACCAGTCGGCCGAGCCCTTCGAACTGGCCACCGGAGGCGAGGAGCTCGGGACCGCGGACGAGATCGCCGGTCTCGATGGAGCCGCCCTCGTCGAGCACGGTGATGAGGGGGGCGAGGTCGAAGCCGCCGAGGTGACGTCGGTAGGTCTCGGCGACGGCCTTGCGCGACAGGTGCACGAGCACCTCGACCTCGCGACCCTCTTCGCTCACCTCGAACTCGACCTTGCCGCGCAGTGTCGGCACGACCCCGGCGAGGTCGCCGACCCGCGCTACCGGAGCATCACCCGTGATGGCAGCACGGCGAAGCGCAGCACCGGCAAGAGCCTCCGTGGCGGCGATGGCGAAGCGGGCGGATACGCCGCTGCGCTGGTCGACGGCACCGGACTCGCGCACCAGTCGCGTGAACCTTGCCACGATCTCGAGGAGGTGACGGGGCACGACGGCCACGACGTCGGCCTCCTGGGCGATGAGGTCGACCTCATGCTGGACGTCGTACGGGTAATGAGTGGAGATCTCGGCGCCGAAGCGGTCCTTCATCGGGGTGATGATGCGGCCGCGGTTGGTGTAGTCCTCGGGGTTGGCGCTGGCCATGACGAGGAGGTCGAGTGGCAGGCGCAGGGTGTAGCCGCGCACCTGGATATCGCGTTCCTCGAGCACGTTGAGCAGGGCCACCTGGATGCGCTCGGCGAGGTCGGGCAACTCGTTGATCGCGAAGATGCCGCGGTTGGTGCGCGGGACGAGCCCGAAGTGGATCGTCTCGGGATCGCCGAGGGTGCGACCTTCGGCCACCTTCACCGGATCGACGTCGCCGATGAGGTCGCCGACTGACGTGTCGGGCGTGGCGAGCTTCTCGCCGTAGCGCTCGCTGCGGTGTTTCCATGCGATGGGCGTGTCATCGCCGAGCTCGGCCACGCGGCGCCGACCGTAGGCGCTGACCGGTGCGAGCGGGTCGTCGTTCACCTCGGAGCCCTCGACGACCGGCATCCACTCATCGAGAAGGGTGACCAGCGTGCGGATGAGTCGGGTCTTGCCCTGGCCGCGCTCACCGAGCATGACGATGTCGTGCCCGGCTAGCAGCGCGCGCTCGACCTGGGGCAGCACCGTGTCGTCGAATCCGACGATGCCGGGGAACGTGGGCTCGCCCGCAGCCAGGCGCGCCTGCAGATTCGCGCGGATCTCCTCCTTGACGGTGCGCGACTCGTAGCCCGAGGCGCGCAGGGCGCCGAGGGTGCGGGGGAGGTCGGACGGAAAGCCGGGCGCGGGAGGTGTCGGGCTGCTCATCCCCTGACCGTACGTCAGGATGGGGAGCGTGGCGTCCGGAGACCAGCAGGCCCGCTGTGCGGCCGTCCTGCGTCCGGGCCTGGGCACGGTGCCCGAGGCCGTGGGGGAGGCCCTCCAGCAGTTGGGTGCGGTGCCCTCCTGCGGGATCGTCCAGGTGTGCGCCCCCGGTGATCCGCTGGCCGGCGGTCGTGCTCTTGCGCACGCGGGTCAGTTGATCCGCGAGGCCGCACCCAACTGCTCGGTCATCGGATCCACTGCCCACGGGGTGATCGGTGGACGCTCGTCGGTCGAGATGCAGCCGGGCATCTCGGTGTGGCTGGCCGCGCTGCCCGGGGCTGCTCCGCGGGCGTTTCGCATCGCGACCGTGCCGGGCCCCAACGGCGGCTCGGCGTTCACCGGCCTTCCCGACGTGCGTGATGACGATCGACTCGCCGTACTGCTCATCGATCCGTGGACCCTGCCGGCCGACGAGACGATCGCGGCGTTCGCGCGCGTCGACGGCCCGCTTCCGGTGGTCGGCGGTTTCGTATCCGGCGGAGGCCGACGGGGAGATTCGCGGGTGCTGCTCGACGGCGCGGTGTTCGATAACGGCGCGGTCGGCCTGGTGCTGGGAGCCGATGCGCCGGTGCGTGCCGTTGTCAGCCAGGGCTGCCGTCCCATCGGTGACGCAATGACAGTGACGCAAGCGCAGGGCAACTCGATCGACACGCTCGCGGGAGCCCCCGCGCTCGATCGACTGCGTGAGGTCATCTCGTCGCTTGACTCCGACGACCAGGCGCTTGCTGTGCGTGGCCTGCACCTGGGCATTGCCCATGATGCGCAAAGTGACGGCGATGTCGCCTCCGACTACGTCATCCGCGGCATCCTCGGTGTCGATGCGGCCACCGGGGCGATCACCGTGGGTGACGAGGTCGAGGTCGGGGCCGTGGTGCGCCTGCACCTGCGCGATGCCGACTCGGCGGAGGCTGACCTGCGCGCAGTGCTGGCAGCCATCGGCGACGCGACCGCCTCGGGTGCCTATCTCGTCACATGCAACGGTCGCGGCAGCGCGATGTTCACGACTCCGGATCACGACGCGTCCGTCCTGCGCGAAGGGCTCGGCACCTCGCAGATCGGCGGCTTCTTCGCCGCTGGCGAGATCGGGCCCGTCGGCGGGGTCAACCACCTTCACGGCTTCACCGCTGTCGTCCTCGTCGTCGACCCCGTGGCTGCCGCCCCCGAGGTCGAGGTCGCGCGCGTCGACGCGACCGACGACTCCCCGGAGATCGACCTCGATGCCGAGTTGCGTGCGCTCCTTGAGCCGTGATCCATCCACAGGAGTGGGCGCGCCGTTGACGCGGTGTCTGCCACCCGATCTAGGTTGGGCCGCGTGACCCGAGACCAGCACCGGTCGGCCGTGTACGCCGCCGAAGACCAGCTCGGCCGGCTGCTCGCGCGTGGTGGCACGGTCGACTTCTACGGGTCCACGCTCACCCTGCCGATCGAGCGACGCTTCGCTGACATCGCGAGCGTGCAGCGCTATGTCGAGTCCGTGCTGGCGCTGCCATCGGTGCGCGAGCGCTGGCCCCGGGTGGCTCCGGTGCGCGTGCGCGAGCGGTCAGGGCTCTCGCGCGCCCACTACGAGCCCGCCACCGCGACTCGCTCCGCGGCCATCGCCATTCCGCTGGCCGGCCCGGTCGAGGTGCGGTGGGCGGCACGCGAGACCGTCGTCCTGCACGAGATCGCGCACCATCTGGTGTCACAGGCTCCTGCTGCGGGCCCCTGGCACGGCCCGGAGTTCTGCGGTGTCCTGCTGTGGCTGCTCGGCACGGTGATCGGTCCCGAGGCAGCCCTCGCCTTGCGCGCCGCCTTCGACGGCGCCGGCATCCCGGTCACCGAGATCGTCATCGAGGTGTCGTCGTGAGCCACCTCGATCGCATCGCCGCGCTGCTGGTCAAGGCCGAGCGCAGTGACAACGTGCACGAGGCCGAGGCCTACCTCGCCAAGGCGCAGGCGCTGGCGACTCAGGCGAGTGTTGACCTCGCGGTGGCGCGTGCACTGACAGCCCGTCGCGAGGCGCGCGAGCAGCCGGTGAGCGTCACGATCACGATCGGCGAGCGCGGCAAGCGGGCCAACACCCACCTGGTGAGCCTCTTCGTCGTCGTCGGCCAGTGCAACTCCTTGCAGATCGATATCGCCCACAACTCCACCTACGTGATCGCCTACGGCATGCCCTCCGACATCGAACTCGTCGAGGCGCTCTTCGGATCGCTGGCCACCCAGATGACCGCGTCGGCCACGTCGTGGCTCGCGATCGGCGAATGGCGCGGCGACACTTACATCTCCCGCGACGGCTGGCGTAAGGAGCACACGGCTCAGACGGCCCGGGCGGCCTTCTACCGCGCGTTCATCGATCGCATCGGCGATCGCCTGCAGGAGGCGCGCGAGGAGGTGCTGGCCGAGGCGGAGCGCCAGCGGGTGGAGATCCCCGCCGAGGTGTCCGGCGCGAAGGCCGTGGCCACCACGGGTGCGCTCGTCCTGCGTAGCAAGGAAGCCGAGGTGCGCGCCTTCTATCGCCAGTCCTCCAGCGCGCGCGGTCGTTGGTCGGGCTACTCGGGCGGGGTCAGCCGTCGCGGCGGCAGTGCCTCGCGCGCAGGACGCGACGCGGCAGCACGGGCGCGCTTGACGAGCGCCAAGGGGATCTCGGGCAAGGGTCCGGGCCTGTCGGCCTAGCGGCCCCTGCCCCCAAGGGGTCAGCGGCGGCGCAGCACCATGGGCATGCCGTCCCTGCTGCGCAGCGTGACGGCCGGCACCACGGAGATATCGGAACCGGGCACGAGTTCTGGCCGCCAGCGCTGAGCGAGCGTGGCCAGGATCATCGTCGCCTCGGTCCAGGCGAATTGCTCGCCGATGCACCGGCGATTGCCCCAGCCGAAGGGGAACCACGCGCCGCGCGGCTGACCGGGTGCCTCCTCGCTGAACGCCCCCGACGAATCGATCCAGCGCTGCGGCATGAACGTCAGCGATGACTCCCACCAGCGCGGACTGCGGTGCAGGGCGAACTGGCTGATGAGCGTGATGGCACCGGAGGGCAGTGTCCAGCCGTCCACCTCGACGTCGGTGAGCAGGCGCCGTCCCTGGATCCACGCGGGTGGGTAGAGGCGAATCGCCTCCGCGACGATCGCACGCGTGCGTGGCAGCGCCGCCATGTCCTCCATGGTCGGGGCGCGCCCGCCGAGCACGGTGTCGACCTCCTCGTGGAGCCATTCGGCGGCGGCCGGATTCTGTGCCAGCAGCATCCATGTCCAGGTCATCGTCATGGCCGTGGTCTCGTGCCCGGCCAGGATCAGGGTCATCGCCTCGTCGCGGACCTGGGCGTCATCGAACCCCCTTCGGCCCGGCGGGTCGGCGGAGCCGCCCCTGTCGGGCTCGTCATCCTCCTCAGCCGCGATGAGCATGCTCAGCATGTCGCCGGTGTCGCCCTTGGCGCGGTGCTGCTCGATCACGCGGTCGACGATGCGGTCGATGCGGGCGAACGACGCGAGCGCACGTTGGCGTGCGGGCACGGGCACGCGCAGCGCATTGGGGCCGAGCACGAGATAGCGGCCCATGCCCAGCAGCAGTCCGGCGAGTGCGTCGCCGATCTCGTGGGCGTCACCACTGAGGTCAGCGCCGAAAAGCGTGCGGCCCACGATCCCGAGGGTGAGCGTCGACATGTCGGATTGCATGTCGAGCTCCTGCCCGTCCTGCCATGTCGTCTCATGCGCCAGGGTGAGGTCGACCATGTCGGTGGCATAGCCGGCGATGCGCTCGCGGTGGAAGGCTGGCTGCACGAGTCGCCGGTTGCGGAGGTGCACCTCGCCCTCGCTGGTGAGCAGTCCGTTGCCGAGTACGGCCTTGGTGCCCTGCAGCCCTCGGCCCTTCATCGTGTCACGGCCGTGGCCGATGTAGACGTCGACGATGGCGTCGGGGGAGTTCAGGGCGTAGGTGTGCTCGCCGATGAGCTTGAAGTAGGCGAGCGTGGGGTAGTTGCGCTCAAGGTCGACCATGAACCACGGGGCGTTGTCGCCGAAGATGAAGCTGCGCAGGAGACGGGTGCCGGAAGGCCCAGGCGGGCGCGCGATATCCCGGCGCCGATCCTTCGGAATGGGAATGTCGGTGTGCCCGATGCGGGCCATGGCAATGCGGGCGGTCTCGCGCAGGTCGATGGGGGGCTCGACGGTGGAGGTCACTGCTTCAGTCTGGCACGACGTCCACGGGCATGAGGTAGGGAGCGAGGTCTCCTCGGAGTTCCATGCCGCGCAGGTCGACCATCATCGGCGACCTCATGTCGCGGAGATGATCTAGCTCAAGCCACGTGAGAAAGGGCTGGAACTGAGGTTGGAAGTAGAGCGTGCGCCCGGCGAGGTCGTAGCCGACTATCCAGCGCGTGGGAAACACGTCACCTGATGGGTAGGGAGCTCCGTTGGGCAGGGCCACCGACTGAGCCACCTGGTGGATCGATGCCATGGCCTCGCGCATGTCGGCGGGCTCGGGAAGGTAGTGCAGGAAGTACGAGGCCCGGACAAATCGATCGCGCGCTGTCACATTGCCGGGCACAGGGAGGTCGCCCCCGAACGGCGCATAGTGAGCGAGGTTCTCGAGGTGTTCGTCGAGTCCGGGGGCATTGGAGTGCACGCGGGCGTGCGGGCCGTGATTGACGTGAAGCACCCCGTCGATCCCCTCGATAGTGGCCGCGTCTCCTCCTGAGTCCTCGAGGGCGAAACTGAAGTTGATATGGGGAATGCCCACGTTCACATCGAATGCGTCGTCGATGGTGATAGTCGCTAGGGCGTGAACAGCCTCGTCGACCGATCCGCTCGTCGCGAGTAGCCAACGCACGATATTCGTCACGTTGACGCTCGGTCGATCATCCGGAGTGGGGTACCTGCCCTTGCGAAAGACATGCAAATGGGCTGCCAACCCGGCGTCGTTGATCCCATCGACCCAGGCAACACCGAGGTCTCGGATGCAGGCGCTTGCGTGTCGGGACGTCCAGGCCTCCTGTCCCGCGGCGGTTCGAGCGACTGTCCCTGCGGGCAGCCACCAGAGGGAAGGTCGAGGCGGAATCACGAAGTCGAAGGTTCGCGCCGACACGGGTCCGAGACCGTTACCGGCCCAGAGGATGCGTGTGCACATGAGCGGCAGCCTAGGGCTCGTGCCAGGATGCGTCCGTGACGTCATCGACCGCGGTCAGCCTGGCCGACATCGAGGCGGCGGCTGAGCGCCTGCGCGGTGTCGTCCGCGATCTGCCGGTGCATTCCGCGCGCTGGCTGTCGGACCTCGTGGGTGGACCGGCGTTCCTCGCGACCGAAAACCTCCAGCGCGCCGGATCGTTCAAGATCCGCGGCGCGTACAACCGCTTGTCTCAACTCACTGATGCCGAGCGCGCGGTCGGCGTGGTCGCGGCATCAGCGGGCAATCACGCCCAGGGAGTGGCACTGGCTGCGGGGATGCTCGGCATTCACGCCACGATCTTCATGCCGCGCTCGGCGTCGATGCCCAAGGTCATCGCCACCCAGGACTACGGCGCGGAGGTGCGGTTCCACGGGGCCACCCTCGACGAAGCCATCGCCGAGGCCCGCCAATTCGCCGACCAGACCGGCGCGCTGTTCATCTCGCCCTTCGACCACGCCGACATCGTGGCCGGGCAGGGCACGCTCGGCCTCGAGATCCTGCAGCAGTGCCCCGACGTGAAGACGGTCGTCGTGTGCACCGGCGGCGGTGGCCTGCTGGCTGGTGTCGCGCTCGCGGTCAAGTCGCTGCGTCCCGACGTGCGCGTCATCGGTGCTCAGGCTGCGGGCGCTGCCGCGTACCCTCCGTCACTCCTCGCCGGCCACCCCGTGCCGCTCACCCGCATGCGCACCATGGCGGATGGCATCGCGGTGGGGCGGCCGGGCGACGTCCCCTTCGCTCTCATCCAGAAGTACGTCGACGACATCCGCGTCGTCTCCGAGGACTCCCTGGCCCGGGCACAGCTCAAGCTCCTCGAGCGTTCCAAGCTCGTGGTGGAGCCGGGCGGGGCCGCCGCGGTCGCCGCGATCATGGACGACCCGGCGTCCTTCGATCCCACGGTCGTGGCCGTGCTGTCCGGAGGCAACGTCGATCCGCTCGTCATGATGCGCGTGATCCGCCACGGCCTGACCGCGGGTGGTCGTTTCACCCAGCTCACCGTGCACATGCCCGACCGGCCCGGTTCGCTGGCGGGGCTCCTTAATGAGATCGCAAGCATGGATGCCAATGTCGTCGACGTCTCGCACCTTCGCACGAATCCCCGACTCGCCGTCGATGAGGTGGAGATCACCATCGACCTCGAGACGCGTGGACAAGAACATCGCGAGCAACTGCTGGCAACACTGCGCGATCATGGATACCGAATCGTCTCCGCGCAGTAGTCGCGTGTAGGGTCACGGCCTGTGTCGGACATCATCGTGGCCGAAGGTCTGGTCAAGAAGTACGGCGACGTGGTCGCCCTCGATGGCCTCGATCTGCGCGTGCCGGAGGGCACGGTCTACGGACTGCTCGGTCCCAACGGCGCGGGTAAGACGACGGCGGTGCGCATCCTCACCACCCTGCTCGAACCCGATGCCGGCACGGCCAGCGTGGATGGGTTCAACGTCGTCAAGCAACCCAACGCGGTGCGTCGCGTCATCGGCCTGACCGGTCAGTACGCCGCGGTCGACGAGTACCTCACCGGCCGCGAGAACCTCCGCATGTTCGGTGACCTCTACCACCTCCAACCGGCTTACGTGAAGGCCCGCAGCCAGGAGTTGTTGGAGCGGTTCGACCTCACCGACGCCGCAGATCGGTCCCTGCGCACGTACTCCGGTGGCATGCGCCGTCGGCTCGACCTGGCCGCCAGTCTCATTGCCAAGCCGCGCGTGCTCTTCCTCGACGAGCCGACGACCGGACTCGACCCTCGCTCGCGGATCGGTCTGTGGGAAGTCATCAAGGACCTGGTGGCCGATGGCACCACCGTGCTGCTCACGACGCAATACCTCGACGAGGCCGACCAATTGGCCGAAGAGATCGTCGTCATCGACCACGGCCGCGTCATCGCCCAGGGAACGTCGGACACCCTCAAGGATCAGGTGGGCGGTGACCGCCTCGAGGTCGTGGTGGAGGACCCGACGCAGTTGGACGAGGCGGCGACAGCCCTGCGCACCGTGGCAACGGGCGAGGTAAAGGTCGATCGCACCGACCATCGAATCGTGGCGCCTGTGGTGGGCGGCTCCCTCACGCTGGTCGAGGCCGTGCGGTCGCTCGACGCAGCGCATGTGGGCATCGCTGACGTGGCCCTGCGCCGTCCGACACTTGACGACGTCTTCCTGGCCCTTACCGGCCACACGGCAGAGGAGGAGCAGGCATGAGCAGTGCCGTGCCCATGCGCTCGCGCCCGATCATCGGCTGGGGTCTGCACGACGGCCTCGTGGTCGCCCGCCGCAATCTCATCCAGACGATTCGGGTGCCCGAGCTGCTCTTCTTCTCGATCGTGCAGCCGGTCATCTTCGTGCTGCTCTTCGCCTTCGTCTTCGGCGGCGCCATCCCGATCCCGGGTGCGGATCCGACCACGGCGCCGGACGCCAGCATTTACCGGCAGTACCTCATGCCCGGCATCTTCGGGCAGACCGTGGCATTCGCCTCCGCGGCGGCGACCGTGGGCCTCGCGGAGGATATGAAGCGCGGCATCATCGACCGCTTCCGGTCGCTGCCCATGGCATCGGGCGGGGTGCTCATCGGGCGGACCTTCGCGGACGCGACCCGGCAGATCCTGGTGCTCTTCGTGCTGAGCGTCACCGGCCTCCTCATCGGCTGGCGCATCAACGACGGCGTGCTCAATGCGATCTACGCCTACCTGCTCCTCCTGCTCTTCGCCTACACGGTGGCGTGGATCGGGTCCTGGATCGGCCTCTACATGCCGAATCCGGAGACAGCGCAGACGGCGGGTCTGGTGTGGCTGTTCCCACTCACCTTCCTCTCCAACGCCTTCGTGCCGATCACGGCCATGCCGGCGTGGCTGCAGCCCATCGCGCAGTGGAACCCGATCTCCTCGCTCGTGCTCTCGACGCGTGAGCTCTTCGGTAATCCCACGGGGATCGTCGGCGATGCCTGGCCGCAGCAGAACCCGATCGCCTACACGCTCATCTCATGCGCGGTGCTCATCGCGGTGTTCGCTCCGCTCGCGGTGCGGCGCTACCGTCGCACGACGGCTCGCTAACGCTCGTAGAGCGCGACCGTCACGATCTCGACGGCGATCGACTTGCCGTTGGCGAGGGCGTAAGTCGTTGACTCG
>NBNH01000342.1 GCA_004379115.1 Actinomycetales bacterium mxb001 | reverse complement strand
GACGTGCTGGCCCCGGTGGTCGAGGTGGCACTCGATGCTCGTCGGCGCGTACGCGAGGCCCGCGACTTCGCGACCAGCGACGTGATCCGCGATGCGCTCGCCGCCCGAGGCATCGAGGTGCGCGACACCCCCGACGGCCAGGAATGGGAACTACGCACGCCCTAGGGGGCGACGAGCGCGACGATGCCGCTCACCGTGCCGACGTAGACAGCACCGGTCGGGCCGACGTAGGCGGCGGCGTAGTGGTTATTCAGTAGTGGGCCCACGCCCGCCAATCGACGCCAGCGAACCTCGCCGGTGGCCGCATCGACGCCGGTGAACCACCACTCGTCGAAACCCAGAACGCTGGGGCTCTTCGTGTAGGTCAGCACGATCCCGTCAGAGGCGACGCCCTTCGACACGAGCGAGGGGATGACGACATCGTCGCTCGCCCACGCCACATCGCATCCAGCGTCAGTCACCTCGATGCGCGTGAGGCCAGGGGTCGTCGTACGGCCACCGGCCACCGACAGGAGCGTGTAGCCGTAGTTGTTCTCGACGAACAGCGAGTCGCCCATGGCAATCAGCGAGTTGTCGGTGGCGCTCTCGCCATCGAAGAAGACCGGGACGGTGCAGTGAACGCGGGATCCGCCTCCTCTCGCATCAACGACAAAGACGTTCATTCGCGGCTCGGCATTGTCGGTGATGGCGATGAAGTCACCGCCGCGGAACACCGTGGGAGTCGTGCCCGACGCACGACTGGTCTGCCCCGGCTTCCTACGCTCGCCGCGGTCATAGGGCACGCGCCAGGTGATCACCGGCGTACCGTTGCCCGCATCCAGTCGCACAAGCTCGGCCGACGTGACCACGTAGGCGCCCCCCGACTCGTCGATCGCAAACGAATTCTCGATGTCGACCGCTGCCGAGGCGGGGTCGGCGAGCACGATCGACCGGGCCGTTGCGGTCACCGCGTCGAGCAGGCCCACGGTCCCCCGCTGGCCCACGAACCACATCAGACCGCCAGCATCCGGAAGCGCTGATGTGATCTGCTCGCCGGACTGGAGCGCATCGACCACGTTGAACTCATCGACGGGATCGAGGGTCTGGGAATCGAAGCGCCCGATGCGGCCGTTGGGCAAGGGAGTGACCAGCCGCATGTCGCTATCGAGATAGGCGTAGCCGCCACCGGAGAAGTCCGTGAGAACGCGCGAGCTGACGGTGCGGGTGGCGAGCTGGCGCTCGATCAGGGGCTCGAGCGTGAGTGGATCGAGGACATAGGCGCGGACCTCAGTCGGGCTGACGCACACCGCGACCAGGTTGCCGTCCGCGTTCCAGACCAGCGTGGCGCAGTCGCCTCCCGCGAAGAACGACACCACGTCGGCCGTCTCGGGGTCGATCACGGGCAGGCCGACGTAGGCGTCGGTCATCCAGCCGTCGTTGTGGATGGTGGAGAACTGTCCGGCGGCAAGGCCGGGGTGGGTGGGTGCGGGCACAGCCTCCAAGCCAGCCCCCGGCGCGGCATCGCCCACGAACTCCGGCGTCCACGGCGCGCGGGGGAACTGGGGGATGCGTGCCTCGACGATCCCGAGAACCAGCGCAACGGCGGCGTAGGCGCAGACGAGCCCGGTGATGCCAGGAACCCATCCGCGCCATGGCTCCGCGGGTTGTCGGTCGACGACGATGGCCACGACCAGTCCGACGACAGCAACGACGAACACGGCGAGGGCGATCGGCCGGGGAACCCACCAGGCCAGCACCACCTGCCAGCCGGGAGTCAGGCAGAGAAGACCCATGACGGCCAGCAGGATGATGCAGGTGAGGCGCGCGGCACGGCGACCGCGCCACACTCCGATGAGCGACACGTAGAGCGCGATGACCAACGCCGCGCACAGCACGATGGCCACTCCGGCGAGGGCGTACGCCGGCGCCGCCTCGCGCAGGCCCACGGCCAGCGACTGCGGGCCTACCCACAGCGCGGTGATGAGGGCACCGGGCGCGAGGGTGAGCAGCGCCGCTGCCGAAGCAAGGCAGGCGGAGACGAGCCGGACCGGCGTCACCCGCACATTCTGGTGGTAGCGAGCCCCCTAGGGTGGCGCCGTGAGCTACGACGTCCAGCGACTTCGCGCCCAGGTGCCGGCCCTGCAGGAGGGCATGGCCCATTTCGACGGTCCGGGAGGCACCCAGATTCCCGAGCCGGTCGCCGCCGCCATGGCCGCGGCCCTGCGGTCGGCCGTGTCGAACCGGGGCCGCGGCAACGCCGCCGAACGCCGCGCGGACGACCTGGTCACCGGGGCGCGCTCGGCGATGGCCGACCTGCTCGGTGCCGATCCGCGCGGCATCGTCTTCGGCCGCAGCATGACTCAGATCACCTTCGACATCGCCCGGACGCTGGCCCAGGACTGGGGACCCGGTGACGACATCGTCGTCACCCGACTCGACCATGACGCCGATGTCCGGCCGTGGGTCATCCACGCCACGAGAGCCGGAGCCACGGTGCGGTGGGCTGAATTCGATCCGGCAACCGGTGAGTTGACGCCGGACGACGTGCTTCGTCATGTCGGGCCACGCACCCGTATCGTGGCCATGACCGGAGCCTCCAACTTCATCGGCACGCGTCCGGACCTTGCGGCTATCGCGCACGGAGTCCACGAAGCGGGTGCCCTCTTCTACGTCGATGGCGTGCACCTGACCGCCCACGCTCCCGTCGATGTCACGGCCATCGGTGCCGACTTCTATGCGTGCTCCCCCTACAAGTTCCTCGGTCCGCACCTGGGCGTGCTGGCGGCGTCGCCGGCACTGCTGGACAAGTTCACCCCTGACAAGTTGCTCCCGGCCACGGACGCCGTGCCCGAGCGCTTCGAACTGGGCACGCTGCCCTACGAACTCCTGGCCGGAGTCACCGCGGCCGTCGACCTCCTCGCCGACCTCGATCCAGCCGGGGGCAGCCGGCGCGAGCGCCTGCTCGCCTCGATGACGTCACTCGAGGCCTACGAGGACACCCTCCACGCGCGCCTGCGCGAGGGACTGGAGTCCATCCCGGGCATTCGCCTCTACAGCAATGCTCGCCATCGCACACCTACCGAAACCTTCACGATCGACGGCATCGATTCCGCGGACATCACCGACTACCTCGCCGAGCGCGGCGTCAATGCACCCCATGGCAACTTCTATGCGCTGGAGTGCTCTCGCTGGCTCGGCCTCGGCGACGAGGGCGGTGTGCGCGTGGGCCTGGCTCCCTACAGCGACGACAGCGACGTCGATCGTCTCCTGCAGGGACTGCGCGAGGTGTCCACCCGCTAGCCCGTGCCCTGTGGCACGCTGTCGCGCATGCGCCTGCTGCCCGGCCCCGCTGAGGGCGCCGTCGCCGTGACCGTCATCTCCCTGGAGATGACCGATGCGGCTGATCTCATCGATGCATCCGTGCCCGTCGGTGCCTCACTTGACGTCGTCACGGATGCTCGCCCCGACCTCTCCGAGTCCTTCTATCGGCGCGTCGGCGCGAACTGGGCATGGGTCGATCGCCTCTCCTGGACCCCTGAGCAATGGCAGGGCTGGGTCGATCGCCCCGAGCATCACCTCCTCGTGTGCCGGATCGACGGTGTCGAGGCGGGATACACCGAACTCGAACAGCAGGAGGGCGGCAACGTCGAAATCGCGTACTTCGGTCTGCTGCCTGAGGCCATCGGCCGCGGCCTTGGCGGCTGGCTGCTGTCACGCGCGATCGAGTACGCGTGGAACCTTCCCGGGACGACGCGCGTGTGGGTGCACACCTGCGATCTCGACGGACCCGCCGCGTTGCCGAACTATCGCGCGCGCGGCCTGCGCGAGTGCGACCGCATGGTCGAGTGGCGCATGCCCGACGCCTAGCGCACTGCAGTACCGTGACCGCGTGAGTGCACCCCCGCCGTATCCGATGGCCTATCCCCCGCGGCCGTCGATCCCGGGAATGGCCATCGCCTCCATCAGCACCGGCATCGCCGGGTTGCTCCTGACTCCGTGCCTGTCTTTCCTACCGGTGCTCCCCGTGCTGGCCATCGTCCTCGGGCACCTGTCACTCGCGCGCATCAACCGCGGCGACCTACCCGGGCGCGGCCTCGCCGTCACCGGCCTGGTCGCCGGCTACATCGGCCTCGCCCTGAGCATCCTGCTGCTGGTCCTCATCATCATCGGCACCATCTCCTCGCCCACGCCGAGCTTCTAGTCGCGCATGACCCGCCGCGGCCTGGCGCTCTTCATCGCGCTCTCGATCATCTGGGGCACGCCCTATCTGTTCATCCGGGTAGCCGTCGCCAGCGTCGAACCCTCCGTCATGGTCGCGCTGCGCGTCGGCATGGCCGCCCTGCTCTTGCTGCCCATCGCTGCGGCCCGAGGTGAGTTTCGCGGCATTCGCCCCTACCTCCCATGGGTCGCACTCTTCGCGATCGTCGAGATCACCGGACCATTCCTGCTGCTCGGGTACGCCGAGACCGCCCTCACGAGTTCGACCACGGCGCTGCTCATCGCGGCCGTTCCCATCGTGGCGGCCATCCTCGCGCGCAGCCTCGGCCTCGACCGGCGGCTCGGCACCTGGCGCATGCTCGGTCTGGCCGTGGGCTTCAGTGGTGTCGCGGTCCTCGTGGGCCTCGATATCCCACGTGACCAGGCGTGGGCCGTGGCCGCAGCGGCGATCACCGTGCTCGGCTACGCGCTCGGCCCCATGATCATCTCGACGAAACTGGCCGGGGCCCCAGGACTCGCGGTGATCACGCTCGCGCTGGCACTCAACGCCGTGATTTACGCACCCATCGCCTGGGTGCAGAGACCCACATCGCCGGTCCCGGCCGAGGCCTGGTGGTCCATCGTCCTACTCGGCGTGCCGTGCACCGCTATCGCCTTCATCATTTTCTTCGCACTCGTACGCGAGGTTGGACCGTCGCGCATGACCGTCATCACGTTCCTCAATCCCGCGGTGGCCGTCCTCCTCGGGGTCATCGTGCTGGCCGAGCCCATCACGCTGGGGTTGGTCCTGGGCTTCCCGCTCATCCTCCTGGGGTCCTACCTCGCGACCCGGCCCGACAAGTCGAAGGCCGCCGCGATCGAGGACGCCCCGCATCCCTAGCCGAAGGTGCCCTAGGACGCGAGAGCAGCCTGCTCGGCTTCGCGCGCGTGCACTGACTTCGCGACGTAGTGATCGGCGAAGAACGAGGCGAAGGGAATGGTGCCGGCGAGGAGCACAGCCAGGGTGCGCAGCACGCTGAAGCGCATGCGGAAGCAGATGTCGAGGCCGGCGGCGACGTAGAGGAGGTAGAGCCAGCCGTGCGCAATCCAACCGATCGAATACAGCGCACCGATGAGGCCACCATCGGTGATGCCGAAGACGTACTTGGCCGGAAGACCGAAGACGCACATGACGGCGAGGAGCACGCCGGTGATCCACGCCATGATGCGAAAGCGCAGGAGCGCTCCGGACAGACCCTTCATGCGTCCAGGCTATCGGCCGTCGTCTCTGCCGCATCCTCGCGCGGCGCGCGCCGCAGCCAGAGCCACCACATGAGCCACACGAAGACCCCGAAGACGAACCACTGCAGCGTGTAGGCAGCGTTCTGCAAGGGGAACGGCACATTGGCTGTGCGAACAGAGGGATCGACCGGCTCAGGAGCCGGCACCGACTCGGGGGACTGCGATGCCAGGACAAGGACGAGCGACAGGGCCGGCGTACCCCAGGCCTGCTCGAGGACCGGGCGGGAGATAGCGGCCAACTGCCCGTCTGGCAGGACCGTGCCGTCCCCGTAGAACTCGTCGAACGGCTGCAGGGTGCCCGTGATCGTGACCGTGCCATCCGGCACGGCGAGCGCCGGTGAATCAACGGTCGGGACCCAGCCACGCAGCACCGCGACCGTCTCCGAGCCCACGCGCACAGGAGTAACGACCCATGATCCGGGCTGGCCCTGCCACGCACGCGAGGCGATGAGTTGCTGGCCAGCGGCGTCGTACTCGCCCTCAGCGGTGACCGGTCGACCGATCGACTCCCCCGGGTATCCCTCCACCGTCGCCGCATCGAGTACCGGAATGGGCGAACTCAAGGCGGCTTGCTCGGCCTCGATGATGTCCAGGGTGCGCTGCCCCTGCCAGAGCCCGAGTGCCACGCATGCAACGGAGGCCAGGACAGCGGCGATGGTCAGTGCGACGACCTGCAGCGCGGACCGCGATCGGTCCATGGATCAGCTCCGGTTCTCCGGGGCGTCGTCCGCCTCACCGCGCTTCTCTGCTTCCTCGGTCAGGCGGGCATCCTCCGCACGCTCCCTGTCGCCCGGGCCTTCGGGCAGATCCGGATCGACCTTCGACATCTGCTTGCGCATGGACCGGTAGAGGAGCACGACGGCGACGATGAGGAAGAGGAAGGACGCGAGACCGAGTAGGCCCGGCGTGATGCGCGACGGGTCGATCGGCGGCTCATCAGGCAGTGGGCTCGGCACCGGGGTCTGGGTGAGCAGCAGCAGACTCGCGAGCCCGTTCACGATCCCCATGATGCCCCCCGAAGTCCGCCGAAGAGATCCGACTCGGGCAACTCCGTCGGGACATGGGAGATGGCCAGGTGGAAGTCCTCGGTGGGCCAGAGTTCGCGCTGCATCTCCAGGGGAACGGCGAACCACATGCCGTCGGGCTCGACCTGAGTGCGGTGGGCACGCAATGCGTCATCACGCACGGGGAAGAACTCATCGACACGTATGCGCGTGGTCACGCGGTCCTCTTCCCCCTCATCCCAGTCCTCGAGCCACTCGGCGTAGGGGGATTCCATTCCCGCGGCGATGAGCGCGTCGTGGAATGTCACCACACGATCGCGCGTGAACGACATGTTGTAGTAGAGCTTCGCAGGCTGCCAGGGATCGCCGGTGCCCGGATAGGCGTCGGGGTCACCGGCCTTCGTGAACGCCTCGAGCGAGACCTCGTGGCAGCGAATGTGATCGGGATGCGGATAGCCGCCGTTCTCGTCGTAGGTCGTCATCACATGCGGTCGGAACTGTCGCACGAGGGCCACCAGCGGCGCAGCCGCGACCTCGAGGGGCAGGTCGGCGAAGCATCCGGCGGGCAGCGGCGGCTTGGGGTCACCCTCGGGGTAGCCGGAGTCCTCGAAGCCCAGCCACGCGTGACGTACTCCCAGGATCCGCGCGGACTCGGCCATCTCCCGGCGGCGCACTTCGGTGAGGCCGTGGCGATCGACGTCGCCCTGAGCCGCGGCGTTGAGGACGTCGCCCCGCTCACCGCCGGTGCATGTGACCACCATCACGTCGACGCCTTCGCGCACGTAGTGGGCGGTCGTCGCCGCCCCCTTGCTCGCCTCATCGTCAGGGTGCGCGTGCACGGCCATAAGGCGCAGGGGAAGACTCACGCCAGTAGTGTCCCAAGTGAAGCGTGATCGGGCGACAGGAGGTGCAGTGGGCAGCGCGATCGACGGTCGAAGCCTTCCGCCGCACCTGAAGGCGCGGTACGGCATCGGCCGCACGCCCTGGTGGGGCTACGCACTCATCGGGCTCGTCGTGGTCGCCTTCGTGGGCGCACTGGCCTACGTCGCCTACAACCTCCTGGCCCCGGGGATCCAGCCCAAACTGCTGGCCTGGAAGGTCGAGGGACGCGACCGCGTCGATGTCACCTTCGAGGTACGCCGATCCGCCGATGCCGACGTGTACTGCGCGATCCGGGCACAGGACGAAACGCGCACGGATGTCGGTTACGCCGTGGTCCCACTCGCGCGCGGGACGACGTACGTGCAGGAGACCTACCCACTGCGCACCATCGCCCCGGCGTTCGTGGTCGAGTTGCTGGGCTGCGAGGTGGGTCAGCCGCCCACGCGGGTGCCCCCGCCCCAGTTCCCCCCTGGCGTCGTGCCGCCCGAGCAGCCCTGGACTGCCGCTTCCTGAGTCCTGGCTTACCCTTCTTCGGTGACCAATGAGGTGACCTGGCTCAGCCAGGAAGGCTACGACGCGCTCGCGCAGGAGTTGGCCGAGCGTTCAGGGCCGCGCCGCACCGAGATCACCAAGCGCATCGAGGCCGCGCGCGAAGAGGGCGACCTCAAGGAGAACGGCGGCTACCACGCGGCCAAGGAGGAGCAGGGCAAGAACGAGGCCCGCATCCGCGTGCTCAAGCACATGCTCGAGAACGCCCAGGTCGGCACGCCCGATGCTCACGACGACGAGGTCGCCCACGGCCGCGTGGTCACCGTGCGGTTCGTCGACCTCGGTGACGAGGAGACATTCCTGCTCGCCTCACGCGAGGAGGCCGTGCACGCCACCATCGAGGTCTACTCCCCCACCTCGCCGCTCGGCCAGGCCGTGCTCGGCAAGCGCGTGGGCGAGTCAACGACTTACGCCCTCGCCAACGGCAAGTCGATCGCCGTCGAGATCGTGACGGTCGCGCTCTACGAGCGTTAGCGAGCCGTCGTGCGACGGTAGCGCCGCACCGCGAGCGG
>NBNH01000341.1 GCA_004379115.1 Actinomycetales bacterium mxb001 | reverse complement strand
CGACGAACTCCTCGAGGTCATCACGAAAGGTTTTCCCTCGCCGCTGGAGCATCCGCTGCCCGCGGTGACGACACCCGACGGGACCCCCCAGGCTCCGCTGGCATGCGACCCCGCAGGTCCGCTATGCGCCGAGGTGGTCAAGACGTCATCCGATCCCTACGTCGGCCGACTCTCGCTGGTGCGGGTGTTCTCCGGAACCCTGCGTGCCGACGCCACGCTCCACGTGTCGGGCCACTTCATGTCCGATCGCGGACATGAAGATCACGACCTCGACGAGCGCGTCGGCTCGCTGGTGTCCCCGCTCGGCAAGGTCCAGCGCCCCCTGGGCAGCGTCATGGCCGGAGACATCGCTGCCGTCGCCAAGCTCGGCCACGCCGAGACCGGTGACACGCTCTCGAGCCCCGAGCACCCGCTCCTCATCGAGCCCTGGGTCATGCCCGATCCGCTGCTGCCCGTGGCGATCGTCGCCCACTCCAGCTCGGACGAGGACAAACTCGCCGCGGCCCTGTCGCGCCTCGTCGCCGAGGACCCCACGATGCGCCTGGAGCGTAACGCCGAGACAGGGCAGATCGTCCTGTGGTGCATGGGCGAGGCGCACGTCGACGTCGTCCTGGATCGCCTGAAGGGTCGCTACGGCGTCACGGTGGACTCCGAGCCACTGCGCGTCTCCCTGCGCGAGACCTTCGCCGGTCCGGCCAAGGGACATGGGCGCCTGGTCAAGCAGTCAGGTGGGCACGGTCAGTACGCCGTCTGCGACATCGAGGTCGAACCTCTGCCTCCTGGCTCAGGATTCGAATTCGTCGACAAGGTGGTGGGCGGTGCCGTGCCGCGTCAATTCATTCCCTCCGTCGAGAAGGGCGTGCGATCGCAGATGGCCAAGGGAGTGGCAGCCGGCTACCCCGTCGTCGACATCCGCGTCACGCTCCTCGACGGGAAGGCCCACAGCGTGGACTCGTCCGACGTGGCCTTCCAGACGGCGGGGGCCCTCGCCTTGAAGGAAGCAGCGGCTACGGCGCGCATCGCGCTCCTGGAGCCCGTCGACGAGGTCCTCGTCCTGGCACCTGACGAATACGTCGGCGCGGTGATGTCGGATCTCTCCGGGCGTCGCGGTCGCGTGACGGGCAGCGAGGGCGTCGGAGCAGGCCGCACGAAGATCACCGCGGACGTACCCGGTCTCGAACTCACCCGCTACGCCATCGACCTGCGCAGCCTCGCCCATGGCACGGCGACGTTCACGCGCCGCTACCGCGGTCACGAGGCCATGCCCGCCCAGGTCGCCCAGGGGATCGTCGGCGGCGCCTAGGCGCACTCAGGAGGGCCATGCCTCCGAGGGTCGCCCGGTGGTCCGGGCGCCGAGGTCGTCCTCGGGTGCGCCGGACCACCGCAGGACCCACTCCTGCGGGGTAAGCGCCCGAAATCGGTGCTCCGCACCGCGCATCGCCATGACATCTCCTGCGCCGAGCCACACGGACACGACTCCCGCATCGGTGATCACCTGCAGGAGACCTTCG
>NBNH01000340.1 GCA_004379115.1 Actinomycetales bacterium mxb001 | reverse complement strand
CGACGAACTCCTCGAGGTCATCACGAAAGGTTTTCCCTCGCCGCTGGAGCATCCGCTGCCCGCGGTGACGACACCCGACGGGACCCCCCAGGCTCCGCTGGCATGCGACCCCGCAGGCCCGCTGTGCGCCGAGGTGGTCAAGACGTCATCCGATCCCTACGTCGGCCGACTCTCGCTGGTGCGAGTGTTCTCCGGAACCCTGCGTGCCGACGCCACGCTGCACGTGTCCGGCCACTTCATGTCCGATCGCGGACATGAGGATCACGACCTCGACGAGCGCGTGGGTTCACTGGTGTCTCCGCTCGGCAAGGTCCAACGCCCCCTGGCCAGCGTGATGGCCGGAGACATCGCCGCTGTCGCCAAGCTCGGCCACGCCGAGACCGGTGACACGCTCTCGAGCCCCGAGCACCCGCTCCTCATCGAGCCCTGGGTCATGCCCGATCCGCTGCTGCCCGTGGCGATCGTGGCCCACTCCAGCTCGGACGAGGACAAGCTCGCCGCGGCCCTGTCGCGCCTCGTCGCCGAAGACCCCACGATGCGCCTGGAGCGCAACGCCGAAACAGGGCAGATCGTCCTGTGGTGCATGGGCGAGGCACACGTCGACGTCGTCCTCGATCGCCTCAAGGTCCGCTACGGCGTCACGGTGGACTCCGAGCCCCTGCGCGTCTCCCTGCGCGAGACCTTCGCCGGTCCGGCCAAGGGACATGGGCGCCTGGTCAAGCAGTCAGGAGGTCACGGTCAGTACGCCGTCTGCGACATCGAGGTCGAACCTCTGCCAGCTGGCTCAGGATTCGAATTCGTCGACAAGGTGGTGGGCGGTGCCGTGCCGCGTCAATTCATTCCCTCCGTCGAGAAGGGCGTGCGATCGCAGATGGCCAAGGGGGTGGCTGCCGGCTACCCCGTCGTTGATATCCGCGTCACGCTCCTCGACGGGAAGGCTCACAGCGTTGACTCGTCCGACATGGCCTTCCAGACGGCGGGGGCCCTCGCCCTGAAGGAGGCAGCGGCTACGGCGCGCATCGCGCTGCTGGAGCCCGTCGACGAAGTCCTCGTCTTGGCACCTGACGAATACGTCGGCGCGGTGATGTCCGATCTCTCAGGACGTCGCGGTCGCGTGACGGGCAGCGAGGGTGTTGGGGCAGGCCGCACGAAGATCACCGCGGAGGTTCCCGGTCTCGAACTCACCCGCTACGCCATCGACCTGCGCGGCCTCGCCCATGGCACGGCGACGTTCACGCGCCGCTATCGCGGTCACGAGCCCATGCCCGCCCAGGTCGCCCAGGGGATCGTCGGCAACGCCTAGGCGCGCTCAGGCGGGCCACGCCTCCGAGGGCCGCTCGGTGGCACTCGCACCGAGATCGTCCTCGGGTGCGCCGGACCACCGCAGCACCCATTCCTGCGGGGTAAGCGCCCGAAATCGGTGCTCCGCACCGCGCATCGCCATGACATCTCCTGCGCCGAGCCACACGGACACGACTCCCGCATCGGTGATCACCTGCAGGAGACCTTCG
>NBNH01000339.1 GCA_004379115.1 Actinomycetales bacterium mxb001 | reverse complement strand
CAGGCCTCGCACCGTCTGCAGGATGCGCGGCTGCGAGGGATCCTCTTCGATCTTGGCGCGCAGGCGCTTGACGTGGACGTCGAGCGTCTTGGTGTCACCGACATAGTCGGATCCCCACACCCGATCGATCAGTTGGCTGCGCGTCAGGACCCGTCCGGCATTGCGCATCAGGATCTCAAGAAGGTCGAACTCCTTCAGCGGCATCGCGACCGTGACACCACGCACGGCCACGACGTGACGGTCGACATCGACGCGAATGGGCCCCACCTCGAGAACGCTGGGCAGAAGGTCTTCCGGCTCGCCTCGACGCCGAAGGACTGCTCGGATACGCGCCACCAACTCGCGGGATGAGAAGGGCTTGGTGACGTAGTCATCCGCACCGAGCTCGAGGCCCACGACCTTGTCGACCTCACCGTCCTTAGCCGTCACCATGATGATCGGCACCGTCGAACGCTGGCGCAGGGTGCGGCAAACCTCGGTACCAGAAATGCCGGGGAGCATGAGGTCGAGAAGCACGAGGTCGGCGCCGTGGCGGTCGAACTCCGCGAGTGCCTCGGCGCCGTCCGTGGCGATGCCCACCTCGTAGCCCTCGCGACGCAGCATGAAGGACAGTGCGTCCGAGAACGACTCCTCGTCTTCAACGACGAGCACGCGTGTCACGGAACCAACTCCTCCTCGTCAGCGGGGACGGCGGCAAGCGGAGCGGCCGCGGCAGATCGCGGCAGGCGCAGGGTGAACGTGGACCCGATGCCGAGCTCAGACCACACCGCTACCTCGCCGCCATGGTTCTCGCACACATGCTTGACGATGGCCAGACCCAACCCGGTGCCACCGGTCACGCGAGAGCGCGCGGGATCTACCCGGTAGAAGCGCTCGAACACCCGGTCGAGGTCATGCGCCGGGATGCCGATGCCCTGGTCCTTGATGGCGATCTCGACGACGTGGTCATCAGCCTGGGCGGTCACGGCCACGCGGGTCTGCGGCTCGGAATAGGTGACGGCGTTGGACAGCAGATTGCGCAGGGCCATGAGGATCTGGCTCCGGTCGCCGAGGAGGGCGACTCCCGGGACTCCCGTCGAGATGATGTCGATGTCCTTGGCGGCCGCGGCCGTGCGCACGGCATCGGTGGCTTGCGCGATGAGCGGATCGACCTCGAAGACCTCGGCGTGGGTGAGTGGGTCGTCGCCCTGGAGGCGTGACAGATCGATGATGTCGTTGATGAGGGATGACAGGCGGCCTGACTCGATGAGCATCCGCTCAGCGAAGCGACGCACCGATTCCTCGTCGTCCGAGGCACTGAGGATCGCCTCGGCCAACAGGGCCATCGCGCCGACCGGAGTCTTCAACTCGTGGCTGACGTTGGCCACGAAGTCGCGGCGTACAGCCGTCACGCGACGTTCGTCGGAGAGATCCTCCACAAGGATGGCGAATGC
>NBNH01000338.1 GCA_004379115.1 Actinomycetales bacterium mxb001 | reverse complement strand
AGCAGGCCGACCTTCACGGGGGTCAGCCTAGGGCCCTGCGAAGCGTGATACGTGAGGGCTACTCTGGCGAGCATGGAGAGCGGTCCGCACGTCCTCGGCATCGTCCTTGCCGGTGGAGCCGGCAAGCGGCTGATGCCGCTGACGGCGGACCGGGCCAAGCCCGCGGTGCCCTTCGGCGGGGCCTACCGCCTCATTGATTTTGTCCTGTCCAACCTCATCAATTCCGGCTTCCGGCGGGTTGCCGTGCTCACCCAGTACAAGTCGCACTCGCTCGACCGGCACATCACCACCACCTGGCGGATGTCGCCGCTCCTGGGCGACTACGTCACCGCTGTGCCCGCGCAGCAGCGCCTCGGGCCACGGTGGTTCACCGGTAGCGCGGATGCCATCTACCAGAGCCTCAATCTCATCAACGACGAGCAGCCCGACTACGTCGCCGTCTTCGGTGCTGACCACGTGTATCGCATGGATCCGATGCAAATGGTGCAGGCACACATCGACTCGGGGGCCGCGGTCACGGTGGCCGGCATCCGCCAGCCGCGCGTACTCGCTCACCAGTTCGGTGTTATCGAAGTGGGTGCCGACGGCACGAAGATCAAGCGCTTCCTTGAGAAGCCAGCCGATCCGCCCGGCATTGTCGGCGCCGAGGACGAGTCCTACGTCTCGATGGGCAACTACCTCTTCACCACCGACGCGCTCATCGAAGCGCTGCGAGCGGATGCGGCCGATGAAGGATCGGTCCATGACATGGGCGGCAACATCATCCCGATGCTCGTCGAGCAAGGTCGCGCCGCCGTCTACGACTTCGCCGACAACGTCGTTCCCGGTGCCACCGACCGAGATCGTGGTTACTGGCGTGATGTGGGGACCCTCGATGCCTACCACGATGCCCATATGGACCTCGTGTCCGTGCACCCGATCTTCAATCTCTACAACCGCAAGTGGCCCATCCTCACCAATCATCCGGCCCTGCCGCCGGCCAAGTTCGTCGAGGGCGGCAACGCACATGAGTCGATGGTGGGCACCGGGTCCATCGTCGCGGGCGCGCACGTTCGCGGCTCGGTGCTGTCCTTCGACGTGCAGGTGCAGGGGGGTGCCTACCTCGAGGGATCGGTCGTCATGCCAGGCGCTCGCATTGGTCGCAATGCCGTGATCCGCAACGCGATCCTCGACAAGAACGTCATCGTCCCTAACGGCGCGCAGATCGGCGTCGATATCGAGCGTGATCGCGAGCTCTACACCGTGAGCGAGGGTGGTGTCGTCGTGCTCGGCAAGGGTGTGGTGGCGACCGTCTGATGGCTACCGCTGTTGTGACGGGCGCGGGCCGCGGCCTTGGCCGGGCGATCGCTGACCGCCTCCATGCCGTGGGTTACGACGTCGTTCCCACCGACGTCGAGGGCACCGACGAGCGCCTCGACGTGACCGATGCCGATGCGTGCCGCGCCCTCGCGGCCCGGATACAGCCCGACGTCTGGATCAACAATGCCGGTGTCCTGGGCGCGGGTGACGCGGCGACCCAGGGTGACGACGTCATCGATCGCGTGGTGTCCGTCAATCTCCTGGGGGTCATGCGCGGCACGCGCGCAGCCGTCGAGGTGATGCGCACACGTCAGGCAGGGCGTGGACGCGGACATGTCGTCAATGTGGGCTCGCTCGCGTCGTGGGTTCCGGTGCCGGGAGAGTGCGTCTACGCCGCGACCAAGGCAGGGGTCCTGTCGTTCACCCTCGGGCTCGAAGGCGAACTGCGTGCGCAGGGAGTCACCGGCATCCACTTCACGGTCGTCTGCCCCGACGGGATGCTCACGCCGATGATCACCGATGTCATCGATGATCCGGCGATTGCCATGACGTTCACCGGGTTGCGCCTGGTGGAGCCGGATGAGGTCGCCGTGGCTGTCGTGAAGGCACTGCGTAGGCCCCGTCGGATTGTCAGCGTGCCGAAGTGGCGTGGGGCTCAGGTGCGGGCGATCGGCATGGTCCCGGACGCCGTCCTGCGGGCCGCCCCGATCTTCACTCGGCTGGGCCAGGCTCAGCAGGATCGAGTCCGACGAGGTCGATGACCTCGTCGCCCGCGTAGAGCAGGGCATGGTCGCGGGCTTCCTCGCGAGCGTCGGCCTCGGTGAGCCGGGCGGTGCCGATCCAGCCGCAGGTACAGCGCGGCAGGAGGAACCGCGACTGCCACTCGAGTCGTACCTGGTGAGTGGGCTCGGTCATGATGGAGTCCGGCAAGCGAAGGAGGAGATGTGGCGTCGACCACGTACCGAGTCGAGGGCATGACCTGCGATCACTGTGTGCATGCCGTCACCACCGAACTACTTCTCGTGCCCGGAGTAGAGGCCGTGCGCGTCGATCTGCCCAGTGGCACGGTCGAGGTGACGAGCGCGCAGCCGCTCGCCGAGGACGATGTCCGCGAAGCGGTGGACGAGGCCGGATACACCCTCATCTGAGGATCAGCCGAAGCGACCCGAGATGTAGTCCTCGGTGCGCGGGTCCTTGGGCGAGGTGAAGATTCGCCGCGTGGGCCCGTATTCCACCAGGCGACCGTGGCGCACGCCCTCGGCATCGACATCGGCGGTGAAGAAGGCCGTGCGATCCGAGACGCGGGCGGCCTGCTGCATGTTGTGGGTCACGATGACGATCGTGTAGTCGGCGGCGAGCTGCTTCATGAGGTCCTCGATCTTGGCCGTGGCAATGGGATCGAGTGAGGCGCAGGGCTCGTCCATGAGGATCACCTCGGGCTTGACCGCGATGCATCGAGCGATCACGAGGCGCTGCTGCTGGCCACCGGACAGCGCGTAGGCGCTCTTCTTGAGGTCGTCCTTGACCTCGTCCCACAGGGCAGCGCGGGTGAGGCACTCCTCAACGAGGTCGTCCATGTTGACCTTCATGCCATTGACCTTGGGGCCGTAGGCGACGTTTTCGTAGATCGACTTGGGGAAGACATTGGGCTTCTGGAACACCATGCCGATCCGGCGGCGCACCTCGATGGGGTCGACGTCGGGGGCGTAGATGTTGTAGCCGTGGTAGGCCAGCAGGCCCTCGACGCGCGCGCCCGGAATCAGATCGTTCATGCGATTGAACGAGCGAAGCAGGGTCGACTTGCCGCACCCGGATGGCCCGATGAATGCGGTGATCTCGTGGCGTCCGATCTGCATCGTGACGTCGCGGACGGCCTGGAAGTCGCCGTAGAAGACCCGGACATTGTTGAGGTCGAACACCACCTGCGGAATAGCGTCGTCCAGGGGGGTGCCGCGTTCCTCGCCGAGCACGGCCGAGACATCCATGCGTCCGGTGTTGGCCAGGTCGCTGGTCGCCTGAGGGGCGTTGGGGTCGTGGATTTCGCTCATGGTCCTACTCATCATGTCACCAGCGCTTCTGGGTCTTGTTTCGGATCAGGATGGCCACGGCGTTCATGGCCAGGAGGATGACCAGGAGGAGCACGATCGTGGCGGATGCCAGAACCTGAAACTCCTCCCGTGACTCCCGGGTCCAGTTGTAGATCTGGATCGGCAGGGTGGTGTAGGCCGAAAAGGGCCCGGTGGGATTGAACGAGATGAAGGTGACGGCCCCGAGGAGCAGCAGGGGAGCCGCCTCGCCGATGGCTCGGGACAGGGCGAGGATCGTGCCCGTCGCCATGCCCGGAATGGCCGCCGGCATCGTCTGGTGCCAGGTGGTCTGCCATTGGGTAGCGCCGAGCGCGAGGGAGCCGTGTCGGATGTTCTGGGGCACCGCTCGCAGCGCCTCGCGCGTCGCGACGATGATGACCGGGAGCACGAGCAGGGCCAGGGTGAGTCCGGCAGTGATGACGGTCTGGCCCAGCGCGAGAGCGCGCGCAAAGATGGCCAGGCCGAGGATGCCGTAGACGATCGAGGGCACTGCGGCAAGATTTTGGATATTGACCTCGACGAAGCGAGCGAATCTGCTCGTCGGCTTGGCGTACTCCTCGAGGTAGATCGCCGACATGAAGCCGATGGGCAGCGCGAAGAGTGCCGTGAAGCCGATGACCCACAGGGTGCCGAAGATGGCCGATTCGGCTCCCGCCTGCTCCGGCCGGCGGATCGACGGCATGTTGGTCCACAGTCGCGAGTCGAGCCGCGGCCAGCCCTTGATGGTGACGTAGGCCAGCAGGATGGCCAGGAAGGCGATGCCGACGAAGAGGCACAGGAAGAGGACCCAGCGGAAGGCCTTGTCGACGACGGGCTGGCCGTGGCCGCGCAGGTCAACGGCCTCGGGGTTCGCGGGCGGGGTCAAGGTGGCGGTCACTGGTAGGCCTGCCGATACCTGCGGACGAGGCGGATGCTGATCATGTTCATGACGAACGTGATGACGAAGAGCAGTAGGCCGACGGCGAAGATCGACTTGTATTCGATGCTGCCGGTGGCGACATCACCGGCTCCTGCTGCGGCAATGTAGGACGTCATGGTCTGCATGCCCTCAAGCGGGTTGAGCGTCATGTTGGGCTGCAGGCCAGCAGCGATGGTCACGATCATCGTCTCGCCAATCGCGCGTGAGATGCCCAGCACGAAGGCCGCCACGATGCCGGACAGTGCCGCGGGAATGACGACTCGCAGGGCCGTCTGGCGCTTGGTCGCGCCGAGCGCATAGGCGCCGTCGCGAAGTCCGCCCGGCACAGCGGCCATGGCGTCTTCGGAGAGGGACGCGATGGTTGGGATGATCATGATGCCCATGACAAGGCCAGCCGACAGGGCGTTGAAGACCTGGATGCCAGGGAAGATGTTGACGAGGACCACCTGGGTAATGAACTCGAGAGCGAAGAAGCCGAACACGACCGTGGGGATGCCAGCGAGGACTTCGAGGGTGGGCTTGAGCACCCTGCGCGCCCGGGGGCTGGCGTATTCCGACAGGTAGATCGCGCTACCCAGGCCCAGCGGGATCGCCACCGCGATGGCGATGAGGGTGATGACCAAGGTGCCCATCACCAGGGGCAGCACGCCGTACTGGGGATTGGCGAACAGCGGCGTCCACGTCGTGGTGAAGAGGAACTCGCCAAGGGAGATCTCGCCGAAGAACTCCAGCGACGGGATGAGCACCGAGATGACGATGCCGAAGGTGGTGAAGAGGGAGACGGTGGCCGCCAGGACGAGGACACCCTTGATGATCGCCTCGCCATAACGCGGCTTCGTCTGCCGCAGGGGGTTGAGGCCCCCCGGGGCAGACGAAGCCGTCGTCATGGTCACGATCAGACGCTATCTAGTGGCGTCGCGGCTCAGGATCCGGCCTGGCTGACCAGGGCCTGGTAGTCCGACTGCAGCTTGGCGTTCTGCTCCTCGTTGAGCGGGATGAAGAGCGCGCCCTCGGCAATGGCCGCGTCGTTCGCCACGTAGTAGTCGAAGAACGCCTTCACCTGCGGCTGCTTGAGTGCAGCGACCGAGGGGTAGATGAAGAGCGGCCGGCTGAGCGGCGTGTAGCTGCCGTCCTGCGCGGTCTCGACACTCGGCGCCACACAGCCCGCACCACTGTCGATGGCGACCGCATTGAGCTTGTCGGCGTTCTCCTCGTAGTAGGTGAAGCCGAAGTAGCCCAGGCCGCCCGGTGAGCCCGAGACTCCCTGCACGGTGACGTTGTCGTCCTCGGTGGGTGTGTAGTCGGTGCGGCTCGCACCCTCTTCGCCGTTGACGGCGTCGGTGAAGTAGTCGAAGGTGCCGGAGTCAGTGCCGGCGCCGAAGAGGGCGAGCGGCACGTCGGGGAAGCCCGCGCGCACCTCGCTCCAGTTCTGCACCGTCGAGTCGGGCGCCCAGATCTTGGCGAGTTCCTCGACCGTGAGGCACGTGGCCCAGGTGTTCTCCTTGTTGACCACGACGGTGAGCGCGTCGACAGCGACCTGCAGCTGGCCGTAGGTGATACCGGCGGCCTCGCAGGCGGCCTTCTCTTCATCCTTGATGGCGCGCGAGGCGTCGTTGGCGTCGGTCTCGCCGCGGCAGAACTTCTCGAATCCACCGCCGGTGCCGGATGACGCCACGGTCACCTGCACCCCGGGATTCGCCGCCATGAAGTCCTCGGCAGCGAGCGCGGTCAGCGGGTAGACGGTCGACGAGCCATCGATGCGCACGGCACCGCTGAGGTCACCGCCCCCGCCGGAGTCGCCGCCTGATCCTCCGCCGCACGCGGCGAGGACGAGAGCGCTGGTCATGATCGTGGCCGCGATTGCGGCCCTACGGGTGTTCGTCACCCTGATCCTCCTGTTGGTCGTAGCACGGACACCCCGAACCTAGGCAGAGGGAGTGACCGTCCAGAAGAGCCTGGGTGAACGGGAGGTGAACAAATGCGGGCCCCTCTGGGGGCTCAGGCGAAGTGGCGCTCGACGGCCACCACGGTGGGTTCCTCGCCGCCGGTGAAGGCCCGGTGGACCACGAGGAAGCCACCCGGGGGCAGGGCGGGGTCGAGGTCGGCGGAGCCGGTGATGCGCATGCCGGCGATGACCTCGACCAAGGCGGGCAGGACCGGCCGGTGGGAGCACACGACCATGGGGATGGGGTCGGCCATGAGGGTCCGCAGGCGCTTGGCTGCCCGCTTGGGATGCTCGCTGTGTTCAGCCTCGCTGAGTGCCGGTTCCTCGATGATCTCCGCATCGATGGACTTGGCGAAGCGGCGCACGGTCTCGCGGCACCGTGTGGCATCGGAGGTGTAGACGGCCTCCGCGCCGTAGGCCTGCAGGAGGGGGACGAGGGCCTTCGCCTGAGTCCGGCCGAAGCCCGAGAGCGGGCGCTCGGCGTCGTCAGAACCCTTGAAATCGCTGCGCTTCATGGCTTTCGCATGTCGCAGCAGAATCAGCGGGGTGGTCGTCGGCAGGTCGACGGCAAGGCGCACGAGGTCACCGTCGCGCGGATACGTGAGTCGGGCGACCGCCTCATCGACGGGCACCCACTGGACCTCATCGACCTCCTCATCGGGGGAGAAGCCCTCATCGCGGGCGACACGGGCCGCCCAGTAATCGACGACCTTGGGCTGGCCGAGGGCCAGGTATTCCTGACGGGGTAGGGGGGCGCCGAGGACCGGCACGAGCCCGGTCTCCTCGTCGCATTCGCGCACCGCGGCGGCGACGACGTGCTCACCGGGGTCCACCTTGCCCTTGGGTAGCGACCAGTCGTTGCGCAGATTGCGGTGGATGAGCGCGACCTCGGGCCCGGCGGGGTCCTCACGCATGAGCACCACGCCCGCGGCGCGAATCGGATCGTCCTGCCCGGTCATGACCGAGCAAGTGCATCACACGGAGTGGGGCTCCGTCAGGCGAGGTGCGCCTTAGCCCCCAGGCGGGCTATCCGGGGCCATGCCTCGGCAAAGGCCTGGCGTTCGAGCGCCTGGTCATTCACCTGGCGTTCATCGACGCGCCCGAGGGCGAAGGCCTGTTCGGCTCCGGTGCCGGTGGCGATCTCACGCAGCACCTGGCGGGCCACGTCGGCATCTTGATGGGTGCCCAGGATGTCGGTGATAGTCGACAGGCCCTCCGCGAACTCGCCGACGCGGTCGGGGAAGACAGGGGCGATGGCCTCGGCCGCGTATCTCGCCCGCTTGGCGGCGATACGTACCTCATGCCAATCCGCGCCCGAGGAATGGGCATCGAGGGCCTTGACGTCGCGCGCCAGTCGCCGGAACGCCTTCCGTGCGAGCGGGGGAAGCGCCTCCTCGCACGACTGCCCCGCAGCATCTGTCCATCGAGGTGCCGTCACCGCATCGACCAGGTCGACGACGAGATCGGCGTAGCGGGGGGAACCCAGGGTCTGCTCCACCTCACTGCGTCCGCGGTCGACTCGCTCCTGCATGAAGGGATCGACGATGTCGCGCGCGATCGAGCGATCGGGCTCACCGAGGGTGTCGATGGCCTCGTCGAGCCGCTCAAGGAGCACCTCGCTGTCACGTGCGGTGCCGAGGCCGGACGCCGCCCAGGCGAGTTCGCCACGCAGTCGGTCGGCCCAGTCGCGGTCGATGAGTGGGCGGAAAACTCGCAGTCCGCTGCGCAGGCGTCGGGCTGCCACGCGCAGTTGGTGCACGGCGTCCGGCAGATCACGTCGAACGCGCACGTCCTGCAGAATCAAGCGACGGGCATGCACGCTCAGGTAGGCGCGGACGGCTTCGGTCGCCGGGTCATGGGGACCGGGCCAGGCGGGCTCGGGGATGTCGGGCGGCGCGAGAGTACGCGGGCCCAGAGCGGTGGCCGCCTTGCTCATGCGAGACGGGACGGCGCCTCGCTCGACCAGTGCTCCCACGACCTCGTCGAGCACGGCCTCATCCAGGTGGCCGCTGTCGTCAGCGAGGGCCTCTACCTCGATCTCGCGAAACTCCATGGTCACGCGGTCGGATCCATCGGTATCGAGGACCGCGACCCGGTCGTCGACGAGTTCTGCACGCGCGCGCCCTTCAGCGTCGCGCAGGATGCGTGGCGCGCGCTGGGTGCGCAGCGTCATGATGGGCTGCAGGGGCTGCTCGCGAGTGAGCGCGCTGACGATCCGGCGCAATTCCGCGGGCACGTCACCGCCCTGACCGGGAAGTCGGAGCTCATCGCGGGTCCCCGAGTCAGCTCCGTCCACCGGGAGCTTCAGGTGCCAGCCCTCGTCCGAGCCGCCGGAGCGGCGACGCAGGGTGACCCGCCAGCGGAAGAGGCGCAGGTCGGGGGTGTCGTAGTACGTGGCGCGCATCGTGATCGGGGCGACGACGTCGACAGAGGCGACACTGGGGCAGCAGGCGACGAGATCAGGGATCTCGAAAGGACCATCGACGCGGAGTTTGCGCTCGACCTCGCGGTGGGTGGTGGTCATGCGAGGCTGCCGCGGCGCTGGTGCACCGCGATGAGCGTCTCCTGCAGGTCGCGGAGGGGGCGTCCCTCATCATCGACCGCGCGACGCTTCCAGGTGCCATCTGAGTGCAGGTCCCATGCCGCCGTGTCGGGCTGCAGGGCCAGGTCGAAGAGGGCACCGATCTCGTGGACATGCTCGGGGAGTTTCAGGCTGACCAGTGACTCGACACGTCGATCGAGGTTGCGATGCATGAGATCGGCGGAGCCGATCCATACCTCGGTGTCACCGCCATTGGCGAACTCGTAGGCGCGCGAGTGCTCGAGGAAGCGACCGAGGATGCTGATGACCTCGATGTTGTCGCTCAGGCCCGGGACTCCCGGTCGCACGGCGCAGATGCCGCGTACCCAGATCTTGACGGGAACGCCGGCCTGCGCGGCACGGTAGAGGGCGTCGATGATGCGCTCGTCGACGATGGAGTTGCACTTGAACCGGATGCGCGCGGGGCGGCCAGCCCGGTGATGCTCGATCTCCCGCTCGATGCGCTGGATGAGGCCGGATCGAATGGAGTGGGGGGCCACCAGCAGTCGGTGGTAGTCGGTGTTCATCGAGTAGCCCGACAGCACGTTGAACAGGTCGGCAACATCCTCGCCCACCTGCTCGTCGCAGGTGAAGAGCCCGAAGTCCTCATAGAGCCGGGCGGTCTTGGGGTGGTAGTTGCCCGTCCCGATGTGGCAGTAGCGCCTCAGGCGATCACCGTCGTCGCGGACGACGAGCGAGAGCTTGCCGTGCGTCTTCAGGCCCACCAGGCCGTAGACGACGTGAACGCCGGCTTCTTCGAGCTTGCGGCCCCAGTCGATGTTGGCCTGCTCGTCGAAGCGCGCCTTGATCTCGACGAGTGCGAGCACCTGCTTGCCCTCGCGCGCAGCTTCGATGAGCGCCTTGACGATCGGCGAATCACCGCTCGTGCGGTAGAGGGTCTGCTTGATGCCCAGCACCTGCGGATCGACGGCGGCTTGCTCGAGGAAGAGCTGCACGCTCGTGGAGAACGAGTCGTAGGGATGGTGCACGAGCACATCGCGCTCGCGAACGGCCGCCATGATGTCGGGTGGTGACGCCGACTCGACTTCGGCGAGTTCGCGGCTGGTCTTGGGCACGAAACTCGGCTGCTTGAGGTCGTCGCGATCGACGCCGTAGAGGGACCACAGGCCGGTGAGGTCGAGGGGGCCGGGCAGCCGGAACACCTCGGGCTCGCTGACGCCCAACTCCTCGATGAGGAGGTCGAGAACGTGGGGATCGATCGAGCTCTCGACCTCCAAGCGCACCGGGGGGCCGAATCGCCGGCGGGACAGCTCTCGCTCGAGGGCCTTGAGCAGGTTTTCGGCGTCGTCTTCCTCGACCTCGACGTCTTCGTTGCGCGTGACCCGGAAGGTGTGGTGCTGAAGGACGTCCATGCCCGGGAAGAGATCGTCGAGGTGTGCGGCGATGATGTCTTCGAGTGGCACGAAGCGCTGCGAACCTACGGAGACGAAGCGCGGCAGCAGCGGCGGAACCTTCACGCGCGCGAAGAGCTCGGTGCCGGTGACGGGATTGCGCACGACCACGGCGAGGTTGAGCGACAGGCCACTGATGTAGGGGAAGGGATGACTCGGGTCGACGGCCAGGGGCGTCAGGATCGGGAAGACGCGCTGGTCGAAGAAGGCATCGAGTTCGGCGCGTTCGCCGGAGGTGAGTTCGTCCCAGCGCAGGATCTCGACGCCCTCTGCCGCGAGAGCCGGGCGCACCTCGTCGCGGAAGATGACGGCCTGCTGCAGTTGGAGCAGGTGAGCGCGGGTCCAGATGCCCTCAAGGGCCTCGCGGGGGGTCAGGCCGCTGGCCGCGCGTACGGCGATGCCGGTGGCGATGCGCCGCTTGAGGCCGGCCACCCGCACCATGAAGAACTCGTCGAGGTTGCTGGCGAAGATGGCGAGGAACTTCGCCCGCTCCAGGATGGGCAGATCGGGGTCCTCGGCGAGTTGGAGGACGCGCTCATTGAAGGCCAGCCAGGAGAGTTCGCGGTCGAGGAACCGATCGGCGGGCAGGGGCCCCTCGGCAGCCTCGACCTCGGCGAACGCGACGTCATCGCGCTCGACCTCGGCCGTCGGCAGATTCGCCTGAGGGGCATCGGTGGACATGGCCTCATGATCCCACAGTGCTCTGAGGCCCCTACAAGCAATAAGGAAACAGCAGGTGTCCGGTCAGCGACGGAAGAGCACGTCGGTGTCCCAGCGCGTGAAGCCGAGTTCCTCATAGAGCCGGATGGCCCGGGCGTTGTCGGCGTCGACGTAGAGCATGGCCTGGGTCAGGCCGCGCGAGCGCAGATGGTGCAGGCCGGCAAGGAGTAGCGCCCGGCCGAGGCCCGTGCCGCGCTGCGCCGGGTCGACACCGATGACGTAGACCTCGCCGATCGCCTCATGCGCGTGGTCATGTCCGTGGTCGTGGTCGGGCACGTCTGCATCGTGATGGTGGTGCGCCCCGTGGACCTTGGTCCAGTGGAACCCCGCGAGGGCTCCACCGGGTGCCTCGGCGAGGAGGAAGCCGGTGGGGTCGAACCACCCCTCGGACATGCGTCGATCGAGGTCGGCAGATGTCCAGCCCCCCTGGTCCGGCAGCGCTGCGAAGGCCGCGGCGTTCAAGCGAAGCCACGCGTCGTCGTCGATGCCGGGTAGGAAGGTGCGCAGGGTGACGTCGGGCGGCAGTTCGACGGGGGGCAGGCTCGCGAGGAGCGAACGGCGCATCTGCCACAGCACGCGCGTGCGCTCGAACCCCATCGATGTGGCGAGCGCCTGAGCACCGGTGTCCTCACCGTGCGCCCACAGGCGCATCGAGCCATCAGGGTCGGCTGCTCGGCTCAGGGTCAGGAGTTCATCGACCAGTGCGCGGCCGACTCCGGCACGCCGATCACCGGGACGAACCGCGAGCTCGGCGCTCGGTCCTTCGACGAGGTCGGTGACGTCGAGGTGCGCATAGCCGACGAGTCGCTGATCGTCGGAGCGCGCCAGCACGTGACGCACTTCCTCATCGCCGCCGTGGCGCAGGTGGAGGATGACGTGCTCGGACAGGGGGATGGTGCCGTCGCTGGCGGCAACCTCATCGACGAGGGCCAGCACCTCACGGACCTGGCCGGGCTCGAGGCGCTCGCGGACCTCCAGGGCGGGGGACACGTCAGGCCATCAGGCTGGAGTCCGACACCGACTCGTCGGCGAGCGTGGCCACGGTCGCGTCGTCGGGACGCGCGGGCACGAAGCGATAGCCGACGTTGCGGACGGTGCCGATGAGCGCCTCATGCTCGGGGCCGAGCTTGGCGCGAAGGCGACGCACGTGCACGTCGACCGTGCGCGTGCCGCCGAAGTAGTCGTAGCCCCACACTTCTTGCAGGAGCTGGGCGCGGGTGAAGACGCGACCGGGATGCTGCGCGAGGAAGCGCAGGAGCTCGAACTCCTTGAAGGTCAGGTCAAGCACGCGCGAGCGGATTCGTGCGGAGTAGCCGGCCTCGTCGATCGACAGGTCGCCGCTGCGAATCTCCGCCGGCCCTGCCGCTTCCGCCGCCGTGCCGAGTCGGGCCACGGCTAGGCGCAGCCGCGCCTCAACCTCGGCGGGTCCGCACGTGTGCAGGACGAATTCGTCGACGCCCCAGTCGGTCTGCAGCGCCGTGAGCCCGCCCTCGGTGACGATGAGGATGACGGGGATCTCCACGCCCGTCTGCCGGATGAGGCGGGTCAGGCTGCGCACCTGCGGCAGGTCGCGGCGCCCGTCAACGAGTACGACGTCGGCCGATGGCGCATCGAGCAGGGCCGTTGCCTGCGCGGGCAGGATGCGCACGCTGTGCGAGAGCAGGCTGAGCGCCGGCAGGACCTCGGCCGAGGGCTCTACCGCCTGGGTGAGCAGCAGCAGGCGCACTACGCGAGGATACCCACCTGTGACCACCCGGCGATCCGTGCCCGTGCCCGCCGGGGCCGAGCGCATCGACCTGCGCACCGATGACGACGTTCGCATTGCGGGCGTCCACGTCCCCGGTCCGGGTGACACCGCCCTGCTCGTCGTCCACGGTTTCGCAGGGTCGTGGTCACAGGAGCGCGTCAGCGTCATCGTGGAGCGCCTCGCGGTGCGCGCTCCCGTCATCGCCATCGATCAGCGCGGCCACGGACAGTCGGAGGGCATGACCACGATCGGTCATCGCGAACCACTCGACGTCGAGGCGGCGTCGGTGTGGGCGCGTGAGCGCGGGTACGCGCGGGTCGTCACGATCGGCTTCTCGATGGGCTCGGCGGTGGCCCTGCGGCATGCGGCGCTACGACCCCGAAGTGAAGGACATGCGGGAGCGGACGCGGTGGTCGCGGTCAGCGGGCCAGCGTTCTGGTACTACCGGGGAACTCCGCCGATGCGCTGGCTGCACCGTGGAATCGCCTCGGCTGCGGGCCGCGCGTACATCCGCACCGCGCTCGGCGCCCGCGTGGACCCGCGCCCGTGGCCCGATCCGCCACCGATGTCGCCGACCGAGGCGGCGTCGCGCATCACCGAGATGGGGGTCCCGCTGCTGATCGTGCACGGTGATGCCGATGCGTTCTTCCCCATCGATCACCCGGTCGCGCTGCACGAGGCAGCTCCGGGATCGGAACTGTGGCTCGAAGAGGGTTTCGGCCACGCCGAGGGGGCGATTGGCGCCGACCTCGTCGACCGCATCGGCACCTGGGCGACCGGCAAGCCCCCCTACGCGTCCTAGTCACCCGACGGGTGGTGTGGCGACCCGCTCACCCACGATTCGCGTCACTCAGGTGAGGAAGGGGGAGGGTAGGGTGGAATCGTGCTGGAGATCGTCTACACCGGGCTGCTCGTTCTCGCGATCCTGTTCATCACGTGGATGGCCGGATACGTCGTCTACAAGTTGTTCAAGGGTCAGGGCTGAGTGTCCGTCAGTGACCTGCCCGAGGATCTCGTCCCCCTCTCGTGGCTGATCGGACGCTGGGTCGGCGTCGGCCTCGGCCAGTACCCCACGATCGAGGACTTCCGCTTCGGGCAGGAGGTCTCCTTCACCAATGACGGCCGGCCCTTCCTCGCCTACGCCTCACGCGCCTGGCTGCTTGACGACAACGGCGAGAAGGTGCGACCGCTGGCGATGGAGTCGGGGTTCTGGCGCGCCCGTCCGGGCAATGAGATCGAGGTGACGATGGCCCACGCCTCGGGCTACGCCGAACTGTGGCTGGGCAACGTCGAGGTCCTCGCCATCGACAACGCGCAGATCACCGGTGCACGCGCCACCTTGCGCACCGACGTGATCACGGCATCCCCGAGCGCCAAGCCCTACGAGGCCGGCGAGCGGCTCTACGGCCTTGTCAACGGCGAACTCATGTGGACCTTCGACATGGCCGCGGTCGGCGAGGGGATGACCAATCACCTCTCCGCACGACTCAAGCCCGCGGACTGACATGTCGACGGCGGCCTGGGATGAGCGCCTGCGGGCGCAGGGCTACCGCATCACGCCGCAGCGCCAACTCGTCCTGGAGGCCGTCACGCGGTTGGGTCACGGCACCCCCGAGGAGATCCTCGCTGAAGTGCAGCGCCAGGCCGCGGGCGTCAACCTCTCCACCGTCTACCGCACTCTCGATGTGCTCGAGGAGGTGGGACTCGTCACGCACGCGCACATTGGCCACGGGGCACCCACCTTCCATTCGGTCGATGACGAGGTGCACATTCACCTGGTCTGCCGCCGCTGCGACGCCGTCGAGAGTGTCGATGCAGATCTCGCTGCTCCGTTCATCGAGTCCCTGGACGCTACGCAGGGATTTGCCACCGACATCAGCCACATGACCATCCAGGGCGTCTGCCGGACGTGCCGGGAAGCCACCCGCTCCGCGCAGCGTTGAACCGACCGTGACCCCCTATCGCAGCCCCGCGCTCGACCTGCCCGGCGCCGTTCCTCCCCCCGAGGGCTCACGCGATGAGGGCGTCCCGTGGCACTACGGCGATCCGCATGCCGAGCAGCGCGCACTGGTCGAGGGCCGCGGTGCCGTCGACCTGTCGCATCGCGGCGTGGTGACCGTCACCGGCCCCGATCGCCTCACGTGGCTGCACAGCCTCACGACGCAGCACCTCGACGACCTTGCGCCCGGCGAGTCGACGACCGCGCTCATCCTCGATCCGCACGGCCATGTCGAGCACGAGATGCACGTCGTCGACGACGGCACGACCACGTGGCTCACGGTCGAACCCGCAGAGGCGCCCGAGCTCGTCGCCTATCTCGAGTCGATGCGGTTCATGCTGAGGGTGGAGGTCGCTGATGTCAGCGACGACTGGGCAGTTGTCTGGCAGCCCGTTCGCGTGGCCGAGGGCACGCATGTCACCTGGCTGGTGCCGCCCGATGTCGCCGGCCTTGGCGTGACCGATGCAGGCTCCGACCGCGGCGGCGATGCAGGCAAGTACATCGACCATCGTCCCGACGTCCTCGTCGGACGCGAGATCCTCGTGCCGCGGGCCGATCTCCTGGACGCCCTGGGCCGCGCGCCGGCGGGCACCTGGGCGCTCGAAGCTCTGCGCATCGCCGCTGCCGTGCCCCGCGTCGGTGCCGAGACCGATCACCGCACGCTGCCGCACGAGGTGGGCTGGGTCGGCCCGGCGGTCCACCTGTCGAAGGGCTGCTATCGCGGTCAGGAAGCTGTTGCGCGCGTGCACAACCTCGGCTCGCCGCCTCGACGCTTGGTGCTCCTGCATCTTGACGGTGGTGCCGAGACGCTGCCGCGTCATGGCGATCCCGTTGTCGCTGGCGATCGCGAGGTCGGCTGGGTCGGCTCAGCGGCTCGTCACTACGAACTCGGCCCCATCGCCACCGCGATCGTCAAGCGGACCCTCCCTGTCGACGCCCCACTCATCGTCCGATCCGACGTCGACATCGCAGCGTCCCAGGAGATCGTCATCACTCCGGGTACGCCGTCACGATGATGTTCGAGAGGTAGCTGCCGGCCGCCTCATCGAACGCGCCCCCGCACGTGATGAGCGTCAGGCGGTAGGGGCTGTCCGACCCGAACACGTCCTCGACGATGGTCGAGAAGCGCGTCTTCTCGACCGACTTGATCTCGCGCACGCGGAAGCGGTGCGGCTCGCCGTCCTGGGCCGTGAGCACCAGGCTGTCGCCCACCTGGAGTTCCTCGATGCCATAGAGGGCACCGGCACCCGCGACCGCGGAGTCGCGGTGACCGACAAGCACGATCGAGCCGAAGGGCGCACCGATCCACGAGCTCTGGTCGTACCAGCCGGTGACGGAGATGTCTTCGGGCACGACGACTCCGCCACCGGAGTCGAGACCTACGGATACGACCTCACTGGTGACGTCGAATGATGGGATGCGCAAGAGCGAGGGCTGGTCGGTCACCTGGTTCATCGTCGGCTGGGCCGTGACTGTCACCGTCACCTGCGGCGCCGGCTGAGCCGACTCGGTGGTCGCTGGCTGCTTGCCCGTGGAGGTGGTGGGCACGGGCCGCGCATGTGTCGTCGCCTGGGGCTCGGGGGATTGAAGGAACGAGTCGTTGTCGATCGCTGGCTTGACGTTCGCGATTGGTTCGCCACCGACCTGGTCTTCACCCTTCCCGACGGACGGCCGTTGAATTCCTGGGCTGTCTCGCGGCACTTCGCCGAGTTGGGTCAGCGGGCCGGCCTTCCGACCCTTGGCCTCAATGAGGCGCGACGTCGCGCGGCGCTGCCGGAGCGCGAACTGGTGCCGCGCCGTCGCTAGGGGTCAGTCGACGTCGATGATGATCGTGACCGGGCCATCGTTGACGAGGCTCACGCGCATGTGCGCGCCGAACCGACCGGTGGCCACCTGGGCCCCTCGCGTTCGCAGTTCGTCGGCGACGACAGCGACCAGGGGCTCGGCCACCGGGCCCGGTGCGGCCGCATCCCATGTGGGGCGACGTCCCTTGCGCGTGTCGGCGTACAGCGTGAATTGCGAGACGACCAGCACGGGTAGGCCCAGGTCGGCGGCGGACACTTCGCCGGCGTCACCGTCGAACAGGCGCATGTCGTAGGCCTTGTTGGCGAGCTTGCGGGCCTGTGCCTCGCTATCGGTGTGGGTCACGCCGACCAGCATGAGCAAACCCGGACCCTCGATGAGGCCGACCTCCTGCCCGTCGACATCGACACGCGCTCCATCTACCCGCTGAATGACTGCTCTCACGCGCGGAAAGATACCGCCGGCCGGCCTGCCAGGATGTGGCCGTGACCGATGCCGTCGTTCTCGCCGAGGTGTGGCGTTCGGGCGTGCTCGAAGGCGTGCACCGCGGGCACGCCGTCGTCCTCGATCCCGACGGTGGAGTGGAGCGTGCATGGGGAGACCCTGATGTGCGGATCCTGCCGCGATCGGCCAACAAGCCCGCCCAGGCATCGGCCATGGTGCGAGCGGGACTGCCTCTTGAGGGCGAACTGCTGGCCCTAGCGGCGGCCTCGCACAGCGGCGAGGCGTTCCATGTCGAGGGGGCTCGCCGCATCCTGGTGCGCGGGGGACTCGATGACACCGCACTGCGCACTCCCGCCGACCTGCCCCTCGATGACGACGTGCGCACCCAACTAATCGCGCGCGGGGGCATTCCCCTTCCGATCCTCATGAACTGCTCGGGCAAGCACGCCGCGATGCTGCTCACCTGCGTGGTCAACGACTGGTCGATCGAGGACTACACCTCGCCCGAGCACCCTCTGCAGACGTCGTGTCGCGACGAACTCGAAGACCTGGCGGGCGAGCGGTCATGGGCTACCGCGGTCGATGGCTGCGGCGCACCGCTTTTCGGCCTGACACTCCGCGGACTGGCGCGCATGGGCGCGGCCTGCGTGCAGGCACCGCTGGCTACCCCGCCGCGCCAGGTGGCCGATGCGATGCGCGCCCATCCGGAGTGGGTCGCTGGCACCTCCCGAGATGCCGCTGCCCTGGCCCGATCCGTGCCAGGAATGCTCATCAAGGAGGGCGCCGAAGCCGTCTACGTCGCGGCCCTGCCCGATGGCCGCGGTATCGCGCTCAAGGTCGAGGACGGCGCCAATCGCGCGCGGCCGGCCGCCATGGCCGGGGTCTTGCGGGCTATCGGCATCGACAACGCCACGATCGAGGCCCAGGCATGCGCGCCTCTCCTGGGCGGTGGCGCCGTCGTCGGCGATATCCGCCCCGGATCGCTCACGTGACCTCGCCACCAAGCCGTCTGCACCGATCGCTCGGCGTACGCGCAGCCACCATCGTTGGTCTCGGCGCCATGCTCGGAACTGGCGTCTTCGCGGTGTGGACGCCGGCCTTTGCGCTCGCCGGTCCCTGGATCATCGCCGGCCTCCTGATCGCCGGTACCGTCGCCGTGCTCAACGCCGTGTCCACGGTCCGCCTGGCGCGCGTACTACCGGAGTCGGGCGGGGCCTATGCCTACGGCCGAGCCTTCATCGGTCGTCCCGCGGCGCTGATCGCCGGATACGCCTTCGTTGTCGGCAAGTCCGCCTCGGCGGGTGCCGCTGCGCTCACCATCGGCGCCTACGCCTGGCCCGGATACGAACGCGTCGTCGGGCTGGCGGCCGTGCTTGTTGCCTTGGCGATCGACCTGCGCGGCATCGTGCGATCGGTCCGCGTGAGTGCTGTGCTCGTCGCCCTCGTGATCGCCGTGCTCGGGGTCGTTGCCGCCACCTGGTGGTCCGCTGATGGCACGCTCCCATCGTCGACGATGTCCATCCCTGGCCCCATCGACCTGCTGGCCGCCAGTGGCCTGCTCTTCGTCGCCTTCGCCGGCTACGCCCGCATTACCGTGCTGGGCGAAGAGGTGCGCGATCCTGCGCGCACCATTCCCCGGGCGGTGATCGCGAGCTTCGCCGTCGTCATCGTCGTGTACGCCGTCATCGCGTTGACGGTGGTGGCCGCCGCCGGATCCGGCGTTGCACTGAGTGCCGCCCCCCTCGCCGACGTTGCGCGCACGGCCGCGGGGGAGTGGCTCACCGTCATCGTGCGCATCGGCGCGGTGATCGCCGCTGGTGCCGTGCTGCTGTCGCTTCTCGCCGGAGTGGGTCGCACGCTCTTCGCCATGGCTGACCGCGGCGATGCGCCGCACCCGCTGGCGGCGGTAAGCCCACGCACCCGCGCGCCGTACCGGGCTGAGATCGCCGCCGCGGTCCTCGCGACTCTCGTGGTGCTCGTGGGCGGTATCGGCTTCGCCCTGGGCCTGTCGGCCGCCACCGTCATGACCTATTACGCGGTGGCCCACCTGGCCTCATGGCGCCGGGGTGCCCGGCTTGTGCCCCTCGCCGGGCTCGTCCTGTGCGGCGCCCTCACGGTGGCCCTGCTCGTGACCGCCCTGAGGTGACCAGCCCAGGGTGACGGACCTCACGCTTGCTCCCGCTAGCGTTCCGCTTGCAATTGCAAGCACTTGGGGGCATCCTTGAGGCATGGCACGCATCGACGTCAGCGGACTCGGCTCCTACATCCGCGAGCAGCGCGATCAGGCGCAGATGTCGGTGCGTCAACTGGCCGCGGCCGCAGGGGTGTCCAACCCCTACCTCAGCCAGGTGGAACGCGGACTTCGTCGCCCGAGCGCGGAGATCCTCTCCCGGCTGGCCGGCGCCCTGCGCATCTCGGCCGAGACGCTCTACGTCCAAGCCGGCATCCTCAGCGAGCCGCAGGCCGGTGACGAGGGCCGTGACCTCGCCACCGCCATCGCGCTGGAGCCCACTCTCACCGAGGCGCAGCGGCGCACCCTGCTGGAGATCTACCGAGCCTTCCAGGCCGAAAACAAGGTCGCCAGCTTCGAATCCACCGAGGAGACCCCTCGGTCACCACGAAAGGAAACGGCATGACCACGCCCACGACCGTCCCCACGCCCGAGGACGCCACCACCCCCAAGGCCGACACGGCCGTGAAGCGCACGCTGCCCTTCACCTCGATCACGCTTCCCGAGGTGTCGCTGCGCGAGGTGCCGCTGCCGACGAAGGCCGTCGACGCCATCGAGACCGTGCAGGAGGCCGTCGTCTCGGCTCCGCAGAACGCCGCCAAGGCGTGGACCCAGGTGACCGACTTCGCCGACGAGACCCGCGGCCAGGTCACCGGCCTCGCCAAGGACGCGCGTCATCACGTCACGAAACTGGCGACTGACGCGCGCCTGCAGGTCCGCGAGTTCGCCACGGACGCCCGCGTCCAGGCGACCGAGTTCGCTGCCGAGGCTCGCAAGGCGACGTCCAACGTCGCCCAGGGCGCTTCGCGCACCGTCGTCCTCGTCCGCGAGGCCGTCGGCCTCTAGTTCCACCCCGTGGGGTAACCCACGCCGCGCGCCCCGTCTGCGAAATGCAGGCGGGGCGCCTATGTTGAAGGAATGTTCGATCTCACCCAGAACCTCGTCGTGCTCGTGCTGTGGGTCGTCTTCGGGGTGGTGAAGATCTGGGCCTTCGTCGACTGCGTGCGGGCCCCCGCCCCGGCCTTCCCCGCCGTCGGCCGCGTCTCGAAGATCCTCTGGCTGATCCTCACCGGAGTCTCCCTGCTCACCGGCCTCATCCCAGGGCTCACCCTGGGGATCATCGGCATCGCCGGCCTGGTCGCTTCGTTGATCTACCTGTTCGACGTGCGCGTGCGCATCCGCGAGATCACGAGCTAGTTGACGGCTCGTTCACTTCCACTCGCTGCCCTCGGGCATGTGACCGTGCTCCTGCCACATCCACAGGGCCTTGTTCTCGAAGGTGCTGCAGTCGAGGCGTTCGGCGCGCCCTTCGGCGTCGACTAGCGTGTAGACGTAGGTCACGAACACGCTTTCCCCGGAGCCTGAGGTGATCTTGACGGGCTCAGGGAGCATGCCGCGCGGCACCCAGGTGTGCACGTCGCGTCCGGCGATGAGCAGGCCGTCGAGGCCGAGGAGATGCAGGCCCAGACGGTAGTCGCCGCGCTTGACATCGCGCCGCTCAGTGAGGCCGACGATCAACTTGCCCGCAGCGAAGACGGCGAAGAACAGGCAAATCGCCGTCATCACGCCATAGATGACGCGTTCGTCGCCGGCGGATGGATTGAGCCCCGCGGCAATGGTCGCCCACAGGCTCGAAATCCCGATCACGAGGAGGAAGACGAGCCACGCCGCGGGCGCCCAACTGATGTAGGTGCGGCGCACGAGGAAGCGCGAGTGGGCCGGCCGGGGGATGCCCGAGTCCAGCAGTGCGCGGGCCCGCAGCGGCAGGCGTTCGGCGTCGACGCGCACGAGGATCTCGTCGGCGGCCACGTCGTCAGTCCTCCAGCGCGACTCGGATGCGCCGGAAGCCCTTGCCCTTGTTCTCGACCTTGACCACGCGCATGCGACCAACCTGGCGCGTGGAGGCGACGTGAGTTCCCCCGTCGGCCTGCACGTCGAGACCATCGATGTCGACCAGTCGCACGATTTCGATCTCAGGTGGCAGCAGGTTGGTGGCCGTGCGGATGACATCGGGGATGGCGAAGGCTTCCTCGCGCGGCAGTGAGTAGGCGCGGATGGCGCGATCGGCCTCGACCTCGGCATTGATGGCCGACTCGATGGCTTCCTTGAAGCCTTCGGGGATGCCGTCGAGGTTGAAGTCCAGACGGCCCTCCAGTGGCTCCATGTTGGAGCCGGTCACCAGGGCGCCGAAGTCGCGAAACACGACGCCGGACAGCACGTGCAGCCCGGAATGGGTACGCATGAGGTGGGTACGCCGTTCATCGGCGATCGCACCCTGCACCTGCGTGCCGACCGGAGGCAGCGGATCACCATCCGCGGGAATCAACCAGACGTCATCGGTATGCCGGGCTCCCACGATGCGCGTCTCGATGCCGCCCCACAGCAGTACTCCCTCGTCCGGGGGTTGACCGCCTCCGCCCGGATAGAACGCCGATCGATCCAGGGCTATCCCCGAGTCGGGATCGACCGCGACCACCGTCGCCGTCCACTCCCGTAGCGTCGGGTCCTCGAGTTCGAGCCGGTGGGTGGCCATGTCATCGGCCCTGATTGGCCACCGCTGCTGCTGCCGCGGCGGCCGCGGCCGGATCGAGGTATTCGCCCCCACGCACGATGGGCCGCAGGTCGTCGTCGAGTCGGTAGACCAGCGGGATGCCCGTGGGGATGTTGAGCGCGGCGATGTCGTCATCGGAAATGCCATCGAGGTGCTTGACGAGGGCGCGCAGCGAGTTGCCGTGCGCGGCCACGAGCACGGTCTGTCCGCGCCGCAAACCCTCGGCCACGATGACGTCCTCCCAGTAGGGGAGGAGACGTGCCACGACATCCTTGAGGCACTCCGTGCGCGGGCGCGCTTCGGGTGGAAGCGCCGCGTAGCGCTCGTCATAGGTCTGCGCGAACTCGCTGTCGGGGTCGATGGGCGGCGGGGGAGTGTCGTAGGACCGCCGCCAGAGCATGAACTGCTCCTCGCCGTATTTCTCCAGCGTGTCTTTCTTGTTCTTGCCCTGCAGGTCACCGTAGTGACGCTCATTGAGCCGCCAGTTGCGCACGACGGGAATCCACGCACGATCGGCCTCGCCCAGCGCGATGTTGGCCGTGGTGATGGCGCGCGTCAGGAGCGAGGTGTGCACCACATCCGGCAGCAATCCGGAGTCACGCAGGAGCACCCCTCCGCGCGCGGCTTCGGCGCGCCCCTTGTCTGACAGGCCGACGTCCACCCATCCGGTGAAGAGGTTCTGGGCGTTCCACTCGCTCTCGCCGTGGCGGAGCAGGATGAGGGTGTACGGCGCGCTCATGGGCGTCATCCTGCCGAATCGTCAGGACGCGGGATCGGCGAGGTGCCGGAAGGCCTCGAGATTGGCCGTCGATTCGCCCCGGGACGTGCGCCACTCCCATTCGCGACGGATCGCCGTGGCGAAGCCGAGTTCGAGGATCGTGTTGAAGGACCCGTCGGAGTACTCGATGACCGCGCCGAGCAGTCGGTCGAGTTCGTCGTCGTCGACAGCGCCCAGGGGGATTCGACCGCTGAGGTAGATGTCACCGAGGTGATCGATGCAGAACGCGACGGCGTAGGTGCGTCGATTGCGCTCGAGGAGCCATCGGTAGACGCCCTCGGCGTTCTCGTCGGGGTTTCGTGCGACGAACGCATTGACACTCAGCGCCTGATCGCCGACGACGAGTGAGACCGTGGTCTTCAGCTTGTGCTCACCCGGGAGCGTCACCACGAACGTGCCCGGAGCAGACTCCTCATAGGGCAGGTCATTGTCGTCGAGGTAGGCGCGGATCCGCTCGGGGACACCGCCGGATCGCGCGGTCACTGCCCGCTCGCGGCCACCGGGAACAGGACATGCTGGGCGATGGCCTGGGAGTAGGAGTCGATGAGGCCATCGGCGGTATCGGACCAGCTGAACAGTTCGGCGTGCGCGCGTGCACCCGCAGCGAGTCGATCGCGCTCATCGGTCGCCATGCGCAGCAGGGCTCGCGACCAGGCGGCCGGATCGTGGCCCGCGACGAGGATGCCGCTGCGACCGTCGGACACCGCTGTGCGCAGGCCACCGACCGAAGCCGCGACGACGGGCGTGCCGCAGGCCTGCGACTCCACGGCGACGAGACCGAAGGACTCGGAGTACGAGGGCACCACCGTCGCGCTGGCTGCGCGGAACCACGTGGCCAGGCGCTGGCGATCACCGGGCGGCTCGAAGCGCACGACATCGGCGATCCCGAGATCGCGTGCAAGGTCCGCCAGTGCCGTCGGATGCTCCAGTCCACTTCCCGAAGGACCGCCGCAAATGGCGACGACGAGCCGCTGACGAAGTGAGGGATCGCGCTCGAGCATGCGGTGAGCTGCGCGTAGCAGCACGTCGGGAGCCTTCAGCGGCTGGATACGACCGACAAAGAGCAGGACGAAGGCGTCGGGCGCGAGCCCGAGCTCGGCGCGGGCCTGCGTCTGGCTACCGGGGCGGAAGACGTCGAGATCCACTCCCGGATGGACGATGTCGACCCGGCCAGCGGGAGCGGCGTACAGGTCGATGAGCTGCGCGGCTTCCTGGCCGGTGTTGGCGATGAGGCGCGTGGACTGGTCGACCACCTGCTGCTCGCCGATCTCGCGCACGGCTGGCTCTGGGCGATCACCGACGGCAAGCTCACGGTTCTTGACCTTCGCCATGGTGTGCATCGAGTGGACGAGCGGTACATCCCAGCGCTCGGAGGCGAGCCAACCCACCTGACCTGAGAGCCAGTAGTGCGAGTGGATGACGTCGAACCATCCCTCCGGTCGCGATGCCTCGGCGCGCATCAGGCCCGCGGTGAGCGCACACAACTGAGCGGGGAGTTCCTCCTTGCGCAGTTCCTCGAAGGGTCCGGCCCGTAGGTGCGTGACGCGCACACCCGGCTCGACCTCGACGGTCGGGGGAAGCGCGGATGACACGGCTCGGGTGAAGATCTCGACCTCGACGCCGGCGGCAGCCAGGCGACGAGCCGTCTCGAGGACGTAGACGTTCATCCCGCCGGCATCGCCGGTGCCTGGCTGATCCAGGGGGGAGGTATGCATCGAGAGCACCGCCACGCGGCGGGGCATCGTGCTGCGTAGCCGACGGGCCATGTCTCACCTCCCCGAGGAAAACAGCCCTTAAGTGTGGCGTATTCCTGCCCCCAGGGCACATTCGTGAGGGAAAGAGGCCCTAGGCCTCGAGGGAGACCCCCGCATAGGGCTCGCCCGTCACGATGGTGACCACGCGTCGGGTCACCGACACGGCGTGGTCGGCGTAGCGCTCGTAGAAGCGCGAGAGCAGCGTGACGTCGACGGCTGCTTCGACCCCGTGCTTCCACGAGGGCGAGAGCACGATGCGGAACAACTCGCGATGCAGGCGATCCATCTCAGCGTCATGCCGAGCGATGTCGGTCGCGAGTGACACGTCCTTGGTGGCGATCACGGCACCGGTCTGCGACACGATGGCTTCGGCGATGCCGCCCATCTCAGCGAAGGTGCCGCGCAACTCTTGCGGAATAGACGGATTGGGGTAGCGCATGCGTGCCTGCTTGGCGACGTGCTCGGCGAGGTCGCCCATGCGCTCCAGCGACGAGGCGATGCGCAGGGCGCCGATGACGATGCGGAGGTCGGAGGCCACCGGTGCCTGCAGGGCGATGGCGTCGAAGCACTTCTCTTCGATCTCGGAGGTGATTTCGTCGATGCCGGCGTCCGCAGCGATGACCTCTTCGGCCAGGCGAAGGTCGGCGTCAAGGAGCGCCTGGGTGGCGCGGTTCATCGCCGACCCGACCCGACGGGTCATCTGGACGAGGTCCTCGCTGATGTCGTCGAGCTGCTTGTTGAACGCTTCCCTCACGGCCCACCTCCGGTGCTCATCATCTCCCGCGCAAGGTGAACGCATCGGTACCGGGGGGTGAACGGCGGGGGATCGGTCATGAATAGTCGGGGAACGCGGGCCCGACCTGGATTCGCGCACGCGCCGCGGTGGCTCGGCGCCCGTATCCTCGACCCATGACGGCGGGCCCGGTGAACGCGGTGCAGGGCATGCCCGCGACACGGTCGGTGCTGCCCGAGGAGGCCCTCCGGCTCCTGGCTGCCCTCCCCTTCGCCTCGGTCGTTGTCGATGCCCAAGGTGATGTCATTCGGGCCACGCCCCGCGCGGAGGCACTGGGCATCGTGCGCCGCGACGTGGTGGTGGTTTCTGAGATCACCGAGCTGATCGCCGAGAGCATCCGCACTCTCACGTCGCGGGAGCGCCAGGTGCGCGTACGCCGACCTCCGCTGGGCAAGGGAATGCTCGATCTTCGCGTGCTGGCCGTGCCGCTGAGCTCGGAGGCATTCGCCATCCTTGTGGAGGATCTCTCCGACGAACGTCGCGTGACGGCTGTACGCCGCGACTTCGTGGCCAACGTCAGCCACGAGTTGAAGACTCCGGTCGGCGCGATGGCCCTG
>NBNH01000047.1 GCA_004379115.1 Actinomycetales bacterium mxb001 | reverse complement strand
AATTAGAGTGTAACTATCATCTTGATTTTTCCAGTAAAGCTTCACTCTACCAGATAAAATATCGAGCGATATTTCTCTATTAATATCAATCGTTGAACAACCGATTAAATCAATATAATTATCGATATCATTTACAGTTATCGCTATTGATATCGAATAATTAAATATTTCACTTGCACTCGATAAACCGCTAGAATTGCCGATATTTATCGAATTTTGACCCGTCCAGTTGCTAGGAATGATTGGCATGACTTATCTCCTTTTAAACCCCCTTTATTACCAACTAGATAACGATGCTCTTTTCCAAGTATTTGTTTCGGTGCAAACATAAATATAATTAGAATCCCAACAGATAGTAGTATCAGCTAATGTTTGTAATGCTGTTAGCTCATTTCCTAAAGGTTGAGCGTCAGTGATGCCGTATCCACTTATCTTCAGGTACTAATTCAATCCCACCAACTGCGTTAGGTACAGTAACCGTAGTCGGTGCGCTAAACGTACCCGGAACTAAAGTTTTTTGAGGAGTTTGAGTTTGAGTTTTAGCAAATGTTGTCCACGTCGTATTGACCTTCCTTGCCGAGCGGTGTAAAGATAAAATAATTAATTACGCTAAATAAGGTTTAGCTTTAATAATTGTTTGGTCGGATTGATTTACAATTAAAATCGGTATACCAGTGATAGTAACAGATATTTCTAGTTGAGATGTTGCACCAAGAGATGTTGCGTTAACAATGTCAAACTCTATCACTTGTAAAGAACTTGTGTTTTTACTAATACTTAATTCCATTCTTTGATGATACATTGCACAATGTAAAAAAGCATTTACTAATGTACTTTGATTAAAAGGATAATCGGCTACCCCTTTTACAAAGTCATGGTTAGGGAATGGGTTTTTAACATTAATAACTCCATTAACCAAGTTACCTACCCAATCAGTAGTATTAATGCTTTGCTTTTCTTCTGTGTCTGACCCCGTTATATCAATAATTTTGGTGTTTAGGGTGTTAATGCTATCGTCTTTCTGAATCTCTAGTATCTCCTTAGCAAGTTGTAAGGTTAATTCCTCTAGGTGATTACACGCAGTGAATCCTGCGTAATGGGGTGTTGGTATTAGCATTTTTATCTCTTATAGATAGAGTGAGAAAGAGGGTCGTAAAATTTCCTGACGAAACTAAACGATATCGTAAACCTTTAAGGTTTCCTACTACACACTACCAGTAGTAGCATACTCTCAACACATTGACAACACATCGAAAAAAAACTACAACAGGGACATAGAGAAAAAAAAGGAATAAGCATTTATGCCTGTAGCAAACAAAATTCAATACTCGGAACTCCGAGTGAAATTAACGGAACTAGGGAGTGCTATTTCATTGCCTGCTTTGAATTACCCGGATGCTGATGATATTACTTTAGCGGTTCAACAATTTTTAGAAGCAATTACACAGTGTCAGATTGCGCAAAACGCTTTTGCAGGTACGGGCGAGGATGTGGCTATGATTACCAAAGCTACTGGAGTCGTAACCAGCCAAACTTATGAAGGAACCGTATATACGGTGCAACCGACTGTTTACAATTGCACAATGAATTTGGTTCAGACAGTTAGTAACGCTTTACCGCCATTGGTTTGAAAATTAGTCAAAGCGCTCTTGCTTTTGCTTGGTTTTCTAAAGTTATACCGTATAATTTATACGGTATAAATCTAAAAAATTAACTAGATACATAAAAGGAAAAAATGCCTAAAACTAATGTCTATGCAGATAAGAAAACTCGGTGGGTTGACATTGTTCACCCTACTGAATCTGCTATTAAGTTCGCTTACTTTTTTAAGACTTCTGTAGATTTAACGGAAGTTACAGACCTTGGGCAAACAGAGGTAAGTGGGTTGGCTTCAATTTTGAGTATGGGTAGTATTGCGGGTACAAGACGCCCAACGCCGCTTAAGGTGCGAAACTTCACAAAACGCATTTCAACTCTCTGTAGTACAAGTAAATTTTTAACGGCACAAGCAAGCGGTTGGCGTCGCGTTAAAAACAGTCTTTTTCAATCAGCAAGAACTCAAAATACATCCCCTAGTGATAGCGATAGAGGAGCGGTGCTAGTAACAGTTCCCATTGATTCTAATGGCGTCGAGATTTCATTTGGATGGTTCATGCAGTACCAACAATTTCTGAAGATTTCTTCCTCAGAAAGAACCAATTTAGGAATAAAAATTCCTACTAATGATAAAGATTGGGCGGAAGTAGTTATGGGATGCAATCGCGTGCGTCCTCCGCGTGCAATTAAAACTTTATTTGGTGGTAGTGGCAATACGGTATTAGGAGGGGCTGATACTACGGAAACCTTTTATGCGGTAGGGTCTACCCTTCCTGCTGGATGGGTACACAAACAGAACGCTCTTGAATTTACACTTTAATTTCTAATAGTTCATCATGAAAATAATTCTCCCTCAAAACCCTATATTTTATGAAACCCTAGAAAACATTGATTTATATTGGGCATTCCATAAACACGATAATTCGGCAATAAATATCGTTGTTGATACTCAATCTGGATTACTTAAAAATGTTGATGATAAAGGATTTCAAGAATATGTATTTGGGGGAGAATTAGATGAACAGCTAATGTTGCTTGATGATGAGACTTTAATACAAGAGGAGATGCAAGGAATGTGTGGGTATCTCTAGGATTAATTACACCACTACCTGATAAATGGAGTAATACTTTAGCTGTTACCAATATTCCATTAATTAGGGTATCGTGGCTAAAAGGCAATGTTTCACTTAATCAAATAAATAATCGATTTTTAATTAGACGTAAATTTATAAGTGGTGAGGTAGAGCAAGCTAGAATAATATACGCAAGCGATGAGCCACTAATAATTCATTACGACGATTTAAACCAACCATTTTTAGTGCAAATTAAAAAATTATTTAGGTATTACCGATACCCTAGATTAATTAGTGA
>NBNH01000337.1 GCA_004379115.1 Actinomycetales bacterium mxb001 | reverse complement strand
GAGTAATACGCTATTCAATAATCGGAGAATCCCAGTTAAAGTTTTTACCAAGAAAAGTCAAAGTAAAACTGTATTTTTTTACATCATTTTGATTTGTGGGCAAGTTCAAATTGCTTATTATGGCAATACCTTCTATCCTTTCACCATCAGGGAACGTGGCTATAGCATAGACTTCCTTACCATTAGTTAACGGTTTTAATCCAGCTGCTCTTTTAACTATTTTCTCTAATGCCTCGTCTCCAGATAAAGAAATCCCAGATATGCTATAAGAACGGGCATATCTTACTGTATTAGAATCAACTCCAATTCCAGATTGAAATGTCGTAATATCTACTTGAGTATCTTGAGTGCTTAAATCCATCGTCTGGATACCACACAATGGGATAGAGCCTGTTAAAAAAGTTGCCCTGGATCCAGCTGAAATAGGCAAAGTATTTGGCTCACCTTCAAAATAAATCTTTGCACTAGAGGTTGAGCTAATAAAAACAATATCTGGATTATTACCAAAGCCAAGATTAGCGTTTCTAGGTAGCATTATTGGAGGAGAACCAGAAATTGAATTAACGATACTTATTGTAGCTTGAGTAAATGGACTATTGCCTTCAATAGTTGGCATTAAATCTACAAACCGCCAAGTATCAATATTATTAGTTGTATCAACCGAATTAAGAATTAATCTAATAGGAGCTAATACAGTCCCTGCCATTCCAGTAGACAATGATTTTAGCAGTGGTTCTACTTTAACTGTTGTACCAGTGTTAGCAACAGTAATGTCCTCAGCTATTACTACTTGATTTCTATTGCTAGAACCACTAAAGCTAATCCCAGTACCTGCTCTTAAATAAGTTCCAGTGCTTGAATTACTTCCTAATATAATATTTGTGGAATAAACAACTGCATTACTTTGGACAGTTAGAGTATCTTTGGCAACAAATCTATTAGATGCTCCAAAAACATTAAGTCCTAAAAGCATCAAGTCAAGTGTGTAATTTTGTAAAACTATTGGAGCTACAGCTAATGGCATAATTAAATATAATTC
>NBNH01000336.1 GCA_004379115.1 Actinomycetales bacterium mxb001 | reverse complement strand
CCTCAACCCCGACTACGGCATGGCGCACGAATTCGACCGTGGCCTCAACGTCATGCAGGTGGGGTCGACGTTCCTCGATATCTCGACGGAAGCAGCCAAAGCCGCCTGGGAGCCCTTCCTCGCACCGCTCAGGGCGCGGCCGGCCGACTTCACCGTCGACGTGAACTTCAGCCAGCAGCCCTTCAAGAACCGCTGGCACCCGACGACCACCGAGGCCATCTTCGACAACCGGCGCAACGCCCCGATGGGGTACTTCTGGTGGAAGGGCAATGCCTCCGAGGTGGCTGCCTACTGGGGTGCCTACGACGGGCGCGGCGTGCCGTGGTCGATGACCCAGCGCGGCAACGCCAAGACGCTCGCCCAGGGCCTCTTCGACGCCTCGCGCACCTCGCTGATCCTGTGGCAGACCAACAAGGCCCTCTACGGCGAGCACCCGGAGGCGAAGGAGCGTGACCTCACCACCTCCATCAACCCGGCGGTCTTCGACAACGTCGCGTTCATCACCGTGGGCGCCTGGAAGCAAGGCAAGTACCCCGGTATCGCTGGACATGAGCCGTCGACGTCGGAGTCTCAGGCGCAGTTCGACGGTGTCATGGCTGCATCAGCGGCCATCCACCGGGTCACTCCCGGTGGTGGCTCGTATTCGAACGAGGGCAACTACTTCCAGGACAACTGGCAGGAGGAGTTCTGGGGAAGCAACTACCCGCGCCTGTTGCAGATCAAGAAGCGCTACGACCCCACCAACCTCTTCACCGTGCACAAGGGTGTGGGGAGCGAGGGCTACTAGCCGCTCTTGCGGCGGAACTCTCGCTTGCCACCGGCCTTCGCCGACTTGCCCGCCTTGGTGTTGCCGCCGCTGAGGTGCGCTTCGGAGCCAAAGCCTGATTTCTTCTTCTTCTGCTCCAACGCGTGGCGGAACATCTCCTTGGGATCGTCGGAGTGGAAGCGCTCGGGAGCTGGCTCAGGCTCGGGCTCGGGGGTCGGCTCAGCGGCCTTCGCCGGGGCGGCCTTCTTGGCCGCTGCCGTCTTCTTGGCCGCTGCCGTCTTCTTGGCTGGGGCCGTCTTCTTCGCCGGAGCGGCCTTCTTCGGGGCCGCAGCCTTCTTGGCGCTGGTCGCCTTCTCGGTCATGTCCGCCAGTCTGCCACTCTCGCCGCGACTTCCTACGCCGCCCCGATCGCGATGAGCGCGATCGCGTAGGAGATGGGCAGGCCGAAGTCGTAGATCAAGATGATGGTGTTGCCCGGAGCGAAGTTCTTCTTCTGGACCATCTCGCGAATGTGGTTGACGCCGGCGAGAAGGAGGAAGACCGACTGCGCCACCGCGATGGGAAGCCAGGCTGCCGATGTGCTGACCGCCGCGATGATCCCCGCCAGGCCGAGACCAAGAGATGCGAAGGCGATCTCATATTGGAAACCATTGGTTTGCCAGCCGATAGATGCTGCGGTCTTCTTCGCGAAGACGCTATGCATGACGAAGCTGGCCAAGAACATGAATCCGCCGGGGAGGAAGAGCAGCCAGCGCATGGCGGAATCCATGAAGGTGTCGTCAGGCACTGCCCCTGGCGCGGCGACGTTGACGGCGGTGAGGATCCAGGCGAACACCAGGG
>NBNH01000335.1 GCA_004379115.1 Actinomycetales bacterium mxb001 | reverse complement strand
GTGCCATGGCGACTGCCATGACAACGACGATCAGGCGTCGGCGTGCGACCGGGCTCAGTGCTCGTGCCATCCCGTGAGGCTAGGAATCGACAGTGAGCGGAACATGCACGAGACGGTCCATGAACGGTTTGATCAAAGTCGGTCATGGGTCAGCAAGGTGCGCGTTGACCGCTGACCTTTGAGTCAGAGTGGCTCGCGCGCTCGACTTGCGGCAGGGCAATCAAACTCGGGTCGGCCAGGAGTCGAGACCATTCGACACCCCGGTGGCGAACAGAGATTGACCCGACCCTCTACTCACCCAAACCTGCGACATGTTCGGATATCCGCCCTAGTCGTCTGACTGCGAGCGACTCAACGCCTACTGTCGTGCGCGAGAAGCGACGCCGTTGTCGTGGGGGCAAAAGGGCCGGGAGCATGCGCTATGGCGTTCGTCAGATCGCACTCGTGGGCCGTGGTCGCGACGATGACGATCGTTCTTGCCCTGGGTCTCGCCGCCTGCACAGGAGGCACAACTGAAGGGGCATCAGATACGTCGCTGCCCACAGAGTCTTCCTCGCCCGCGGGAATAGTGCTGAATCCAGACTTCCAAGAGCCCGTGGCATTGCGCAGTAAAGATGGCGTGCTGGAAGTGGAGCTGACGGCGGTGCAATCAACCGCCGAACTCAATACTGTGGCAAAGCCCGTCGAAGGCATGCTGCTCTTCTCGTGGAAGGTCATCCGCGGGGAGTCGGACGGAGCTACTTCAGGCGCGAACCAGTACCCAGGCCCCACGCTGATGGTCAATCCCGGTGAGCGCCTCATTGTGCATGCGGGCAACGGCCTCACCGGGCTCACGATCCCCGACCTGGTCGATCCAATGCTCACACCAGCAGGTGGGAACGTTCCGCTGACGCCCAAGATCCTCGAGGACATGCCGCTCAACCTGCACACCCACGGCCTGCACGTCAGCCCCAACTTGAATTCCGACAACGTGCTGCTCGAATTTGAGCCGGGCCAGATGAACACCTACGTCTACGACATTCCGATTGACCACCCGCAGGGACTCTTTTGGTACCACCCGCATCGGCATCAGATCACGGAGCCACAGGTGTATCGGGGGCTCGCCGGAATGCTGGTGGTAGGGCGACCTGAAGGGGCCATTCCCAAAGTCATCGACAACGACCTACCGGTGCGCATCATGGCGCTGCAGGGCAACTTCATCCCCAACCGCGATCTCGGCATGAACCGACTCGCCTACACGTCGTGGACCCAGGTCATCAGCACGTGGCAGCAGGCTGAGCCGAGTGCAGTGGAAGCGGGTACCTATGAGCCCATCGCGGCTCCCGTCGACTTCCCAAAGGCACCTGCCGGTGCGACGTTCACGACGAATTGGTGGTCGGGCCCGCTGTCGGGAGACAACAAGCGCGGAGCCTTCCAGTTCATGCCTCAAAATCTCATTAGTTTCGCGTCACCAGAACTCGATGTGCCAGCCGATACCGGCTATCCGGACCACTTGCGGGACTACCAGATCACGGTCAATGGCCAGTTCCAGCCCAAACTTCGGGCAGCCCCAGGGCAGACGGAAGTCTGGGTCATTGGAAACTTCGGGTCGCAGAGCTACATGAACATCGGAGTCCGCAACACGTCCACTGGTGCACTCACTCCGCTGCGCGTGCTCGCGACCGATGGCAATTCCGCTCCCGCTGTGGTCGCCGGCAATAGTCCGGATGGCACGACCTATCTCCTGCCGTCAGCCAGCCGCGTGG
>NBNH01000334.1 GCA_004379115.1 Actinomycetales bacterium mxb001 | reverse complement strand
TCTTGAAACCGGGAGTTGAGTTTTTTTAAATTCGTTTGATATGGTTTCAATACCTGTGTTTTTAAAAACAAAACTTTCTAAAATTACCACGTTTTTTACGATTTTAGAAAATGTTAAAACTGATTTTTCAAAACTGAAAAAAATTCCACAATTCGAATAACTAATCATATGAATCTCCCGCGATTATTGCAAAAATAGTAGCCATTAAAACATCGTCATGCTTATTTTTTGATGCTGAAAATTTACCATTTTCAAATCTAAAATCTCGTAATTCTTGAGTTAAAAAACTGTCAAACGGAAAAATTAATTTATTTGTTTCCAATTTAATTAATAATCGATCTATCCCGTTTTTCTTGGATTCTTGTGTTGTTTTTATGGTTTTGAATGTGTGTTGAAAAAAATTTTTTGACAATATTTCAAACCAAATTTGTCCATACCCTCCGGTAGTTTCTAAACCAATTTTTATGGGATTGTAATTTTTTATCAACTCAGATATTTTTTGGATATGGTATTCTGTATTTTTGTTTTTCTCACGATGACATTCAACCAATTTGTAAGTTTCTAATTCTTTTTTTAAAACTACACAAACCGCATAATCGCCACCTAAACCGCTGGCATCAATCCCAAAAAAATATTCACCATTTTGAATAGGTTTTTCAAACTTTGCAATAGCGTTTTTTAAAATCAAATCGGTTGAAAAAACGCTAGAACTTGAATCAGAAAATGATAAATTATACTCCTGATCGATGGTGTTTCTAGAAAGTTTTTGGTTTAATTCTACTTTTTTTAAAAAATCAGGATCAGAACCGTAAACCGGGTGTGATCTCCAATGTATGATCACCTTACCCCAATTACCTTGATCTACCCATTCTTGATAGGGATTTAATTCCCCCTTAGAAACCTGTTGACAGATATTTAATAAATCGTACGAACCATTAGATTGTGACGCGAGATCCCAATAAAAACCATCTTTCCCATTTGGAGTTGAAACAGCAAAAACACGCGCGTCGGCCCCTACCATTTGTTGACTAGGCGCTAGCGCGTCATAAACTTCTTTAGCGGTATCTATAAAAGCTAATTCGTCTAAAAACACGTCTACTACTGATTCAATACCACGCGCGCTCTCTGGTTTCGAGTTTCTAAATAAAATTCGGCCACCTCCAACTAATTCAATATCACAAAGATTTTCAGTAGTTGTTTTTGCGCTTAAACCGTCGATCATTCGACGCATTCGACGCGCGATTAGACTTGAATCTGTTTGTGTTTTTGAAAAAACAAGGCCCAAATAACCAGGGTTTTTAAACGCTCTCCATAACATAAAAGAAGTTATAGTCTCGCTTATACCAAGTTGTCTTGATTTTATAATGACACAACTTCTTTGAAGCATCGTGTTTACTAATTTAATTTGGTAATCATACGGTTCAAAATTTATAATCGAGCCTGCACTTCGTATTTTACAAAGTCTCGCAAATTCTAGCCATTGATCTGGAATTTTTAAACTAGAACTTTTTTCTTTAAAATATTTTTTAATCTGTTTGGGATAAGGTTCTAAAAAAATCATAAATCTCTCTCCCTACTGGATTCGAGTTGAAAACCCATAGATTCGACGGTTTGTAATGCTGATTGTTGATTTGAATAAACACTAATCCCTGTTACAGCGTTTAACAATCCGTACAATCTAACCAAATTTGTAATAGCTAAAGTAGGATACCTGTTTAACTCACCACGTTTGTAAGCATGTATTTTTGACACCACAATCTCGCATTGTTGTAAATA
>NBNH01000333.1 GCA_004379115.1 Actinomycetales bacterium mxb001 | reverse complement strand
GTAGCGCAGCCGCGCGATCGAGTTGCCCGAGATCCGCTCGCGGGCGAATCGGCTCGTGCACGACGGTCTCGAAGAGCTCCTCGGGGAAGTCGTAGGCCATCGCACCAACGTCCTGCGGCAGGCCGATGAAGGCCGGACCGCACTCGCCCGGGTCGCGCATCGTCGCCACCGCCTGCGGCAACGACGTGATTACCTGCGCCGGGTCGGTGATGCGGTCCCAGTAGCGAACCACAGGACGGAACGCGTCATTGACGGTTGTCGACGGCGAACCGAAGTGCTCCACCTGCTGCAGCACCGGATCGGGCAGTCGCGAGTGGAACGTGTCGCCGCAGATGAAGAGCACCGGCAGTCGATTGGCCATGGCCATGCCCGCGGCCGTGACCATATTGGTGGCACCGGGTCCCACCGACGACGTCGCGACCATGATCTGCTGCCGACGCTTCGCCTTGGCAAATGCCGCCGCCGCGAGGCCCATGCCCTGCTCGTTCTGCCCGCGCCATGTCGGAATCGCGTCGCGATGCATCTCGAGCGAGTGGCCGAGGCTCGTGACATTGCCGTGGCCGAAGATGGCGAACACACCCGGGAACAGCGGCGCGTCCGTGACATTGGCACCCTGGGTCGCCGTCGGGCCGGCCAAGCCGTCCCGCTTGGCGACCTCTTCCATCAGCACCCGCTGCGCGATGAGGTAGCGCACGATCGCTTCGGCGGTGGTCATCCTCATGCGTTCGCTCCCAGGTCTGTGACGGGCTCCCAGGTGCGGGAGGTCCAGGAGTTGATGAGTGCCTGCTGCACGGACACGACGTCGACGGCTTCCTTGAAGCCGGGGGAGAAGGTGCCGCTGGTTGCCAGTGCCTCAAGGAAGACGAAGTCCTCGGTCGCCACGATGTCTTCGAACCCGATCGCATTGGCCTGGCCGGGCACGAACGCGCCATGGAACGCGAAGCGGTCGCCGCCGAAGATCGTCGTCCAGCCCGTCTCCTTGATCGACGGATCGTGACGGTAGTACTGCAACTCATTGAGTCGCTCGAAGTTCCACGCCAGCGCACCCTTGGTGCCGTAGACCTCGAAGGCGTTCTGGCTTTCCGGCCCGATCGTCGTACGGCTGGTCTCGAATGTGCCGGTCGCTCCGCAGTCGAAGCGGCACAGCATCGAGGCGAAGTCCTCGTTCTCCACCGGACCCTTCGGATCGGACGGCGTGCCACGGCCATAGTGGCTCGCCGCGCCCTGCGGGATCGGTCGCTCAGTGATGACGGTGTGCTGCATGCCCACCACCTCGTCGATGCCGCCGACAAGGAACTGGGCCAGTGACACCGAGTGGCTGAGGATGTCGGAGGAGACGCCGTAGCCGCCCTCGGCAAGCTTGAAGCGCCACGTGAGCAGACCCATGTCGTCCGAGCCGTACATCGATAGGAAGCGTCCGCGGTAGTGCGTGATCTCGCCCAACTCGCCGGAGGCGATGAGATCGCGCGCGTGGATGACGAGCGGCGACCACAGGTAGTTGTAGCCGACACCGGTGAGTACGCCGGCCTTCTTCGCGGCGGCGTACGCCGTGACCGTCTGTGCGGGCGTGCCGCCGATGGGCTTCTCGCTGAAGATGGCCTTTCCTGCTGCGGCAGCCGCCTCGATCATCGGCACGTGCAGCATGTTGGGAGCGGTGACCCAGACCGCGTCGACCTCTGGATCGGCGATGGCCGCGGCCCAGTCGTCGGTCGCGCGGGCGAAGCCGAAGTCGCGGACCGCACGTTCGCGCCGATCAGCCTCGGTGTCAGCGCAGACCACCAGATGGGGGTCGCATGAGCGCTGCGGGAAGAGCGAGGGGATGCGCAGGACCGAGCGCGAGTGCGCCTGACCCATCCAGCCGAGGCCGAGGACAGCAATACCGATGCGGGTCGTCGTACCGTCGACCTTCACTGCACCCGTCCCTTCGCCGACGTCATGGGCAGTCGCGGATCGATGTCGGTCCACGTGCCGCGGATCCAATGGTGATTCGGATCGTCGCAGAATGCCATGGTGCGGTCCTCCGCGGGCCCGGCTAGGACATTGAGGAAGTACATCGGGTAGTCCGGGGCGGCGGCCGTCGGGCCGTGGTAGCCCTCGGGCACCAGGTAGGTGTCGCCGTCGCGGATGGTCAACGTTTCATCCACGCGGCCGTCGACCGTGTAGACGCGGAATAGTCCCGTGCCCTCCGGGTCACCATGCGGCGAGGCTTCCTTGCCGATGCGGAAGTAGTAGATCTCCTCGTTGGTCGTGGGGCAGTCGCCGATGCCGTCGTGGCGGTGCGGCGGCCAACTCGACCAGTTGCCGCCGGGCGTGATGACCTCGCACACGTTGATGCGGTCAGCCGCGGTGAAGGAATCGGGAGTGGCGATGTTGGTGACCTGGCGACTCGCGCGCCCCCCGCCTCGCAGTTCTACGGCGACGTCCTCGGCGGCCGTGTAGCACATGGGATGGTCAGCGCGCGCCTTCGCCGTGAGGATGGCCACCTCACCGTGCACGTTGCTGAACTCGATCGTCTTGCCCCGCGTCACGTAGAGCCAGTCGCTCACGGCGGCGAAGACGCCATCGCGACCCTTGAGCGGGTACGCCGTCCCGTCGATCGTGACCATGACATCGCGGGCGGAGAGCGGTAGCACGACCGCCTCGGAGTCTCCGAGATCGATCGAGCAGTCCCGATCGATGACGTGCAAGCCGCTGTAGTTCCAGCCAGCCTGCTCGGGAGTGATGGACATCGGGCCGTTGGCGTTCGCCAGCGACCCGTGCGGCTTGTACCAGCTCATGTGGAACCTCCGTGGACGATGCGGGCCGCTGTCGCGACGATGCCTTCGACATCGCCGTCGTGCGGGTAGAGCAGGGCGCGTCCGGGGATGAGCCCACGCACATTGGGCTCTCGCATCGCCGACTCCCATCCCGCGACCACCTCGGGCAGTTTCTCGCCCGGGTCGCCACCCAGCAGCAGGATCGGCATGGTCGTTGCGGCAGCAACCTCGGCCATGCGCGGCGTCGCGGGGATCTTCAGCCACGTGTAGGCGCTGCTCGAGCCGAGCCCCGAGGCGATGGCGACGGCGCGAATGAGTTCCTCATCGCGAGTGTCGAGATAGGCGCGTCCGTTGTCGTCTTTGAGGTAGGGCAGCGGCTCGATCATGCAGGCGACGCCCTGATCGGCCAGCTTCGTGGTGACGGCACCGCACATCTCGATGGTGCGCGCCACGCCCGGGTCTGTGAACTCGATGCGCAGCAGGAGCTTGCCCGCATCCAGCCCGGCGGAGGCGATGTGATCGGGGTCGTACGCCGTGATCCGGTCGTCGAGCTCCCACAGCGCACCCTTGAGTCCGCCGCGATTGATCGTGCCGATGGCCACCTTGCCCTCGAGAGCGCCCAGCCACGCCAACTCCTCGAGGATGTCGGCACTGGCCATCACGCCATCGACGCCCGGGACAGACAGCCCACGGAGCAGATTGTCGAGCAGGGTGTAGCGATCGGCGACAGCAAGTGGATCGTTGCCGACAGCGAGCATCCCTCGCGCGGTGTGATCGGCCGCGAGGATCATGAGATTGCCGTCTTCTCCCGCGAGAGAGCGGCGCTTGCGCTCGCGCAGTGCCTTCTGCAGGGATGCTGGCTCGAAGATCCGAGCCTCACCGAGTGCGGCGTACGTCGATCGATCCAGCATCAGCGGTTCCCCTCCATCAGTCCTTCCACCTGCTCGATGGTGGGCATCGCGTCACCGCACGTGAGCTGCGTGGCGACGTACGCACCGGCAGCGTTGGCGAACATGCCGATCTCGGGCACGGTCCAGCCCGAGAGAAGTCCGTGGATGAGCGCTCCGCCGAAGGCATCTCCCGCACCCAGCCCGCACAGCACGTCGATCGGCACGGGCGGCACGGTCCAGCGGTCATCAGCAGTGGCGAGCAAGACGCCTTCGCCGCCCTTCTTGACGATGGCCAGTCGCACGCCCTCGGCCAGGAGAGCATCAGCAGCGCGATCGGGATCGGTCTCGCCCACCGCCACCTCGCACTCGGTGCGATTGCCGACGACCACCGTGGATCGGCGTACCGCCGCAAGAGCCACCGCGTGAGCGGCTTCGCGATCGGGCCACAGGGCGGGGCGGTAGTCGAGGTCGAGCACGACGTGGTCGCGCCGCTCACGCAGGTCAAGCCAGTCCTGGCAGGTGTCGGCCGTGCTGCCCTGCGCGAGAGCACCGAAGCTGATCCACAGCACCGGGCACTCGCGGATGACCGCGGCCGGGACGTCGTGGGTGGTCAGTTGTGTGTCTGGGGCGGCGGCGCCGCGATAGAAGATGATCGGCGGGTCCTCGGGCGGATCCAGCGCAGCCAGGACCACGGGCGTGAGGCCCTCGCCGGTGCCGACGAAGGTCGTGTCGACTCCCCAGTCGCGCAACTGCTCGCGCACATAGTCGCCGAGTGCCTCCGTGCCCACCTTGGTGGCAACGGCCGCATGGTGGCCCAGTCGCGCCGCAGCGATGGCGACGTTGGTGGGGGAGCCGCCGACCGACTTGGTGAAGGTCTGCGGATCGCGGAAACTGGCGCCGATCTGCTGGGCATAGAGGTCGACGCTGATGCGACCGACCGTCACGACCTCGGGGATGGCACTCACGGTGCGACCGTCGCAGTCCTACGGGCAAGACCGGTCATCGCGGAGCCCATGGTGTGCTACTTCGCCACGCGCGGTGCGACGACATCGCGCAGGTAGTCCATCGACGTGATCACCTGCTCGATCGGGCCCTCACCCTCGGCGGGCAGGCCCTCGGTGAGCGCGGTGTCCTGCTCGATGACGTACCAACCCTGGTAGCCGCGCGATTCCAGTGCCTCGACGACGCCAGCGATATCGACGTCGCCCTGGCCGAGCGGAGTGAACAGGCCCTCCTGCGTTGCCGCCATAAGGGTCTTGCTGCGTGCCAGCACCGGCGGCACCAACGAGAGGTTGACGTCCTTGAGGTGGACGTGACCGACGCGGTCAAACCCCTCGATGGCGAACTGCACCGGATCCTGGCCACCGATCGCCATATGGCCCGTGTCGAGGCAGAAGTTCACGTCGCAGCCGCTGTAAACCATGTCGATGTCGTCCTTGGTCTCGACGAGCGTCTGCACGTGTGAGTGCAGCACCTGCTGAAGGCCGTACTCGTCGCAGATGTCGTCGATGATGGCGAACATCTCCATCATGTGGCGCCGCTCGTCGGCGTTGAGCGGCCGCGGGATCGACCAGTCGGGATCGAGCACGATGGCGGAGACGAACTCGGTGGCGCCCGCGCGCTGGAAGAGGTCGGCTACGCGCCGTGCCTCGGCGATTGCCGTGTCGCGGAAGGCGGGGTCGTGCAGCACGAGCGGCGTGAACCCGCCGATGAGCGTCATGTCGTACTCGGCGAGGGTTGCCTTGACCTCCTCGGGCGATGTCGGCAGGAAGCCGGGCGCGCCGAGTTCGGTAGCGGGCAGACCGAGGCCGGACATCTCC
>NBNH01000046.1 GCA_004379115.1 Actinomycetales bacterium mxb001 | reverse complement strand
AGGCGGGGCCGCTGGGCAGTGGCGAGCCGACCGTCGAGCAACTGTCGGCGGCGGTGGACGCCCTAGCCGCCAGTTACGACGCGCGGCTCGGCGGGTTCGGGCGCGCGCCGAAGTTTCCTCCGTCGATGGTCTTGGAGTTCCTGCTCCGCCATGCGGCTCGCACCGACGATGCTCGCGCGCTGGCGATGGTCGAGGGCACGTGCGAGGCGATGGCCCGCGGCGGCATGTATGACCAGCTCGGCGGCGGCTTCGCGCGCTACTCGGTCGATGACGCCTGGGTCGTGCCCCACTTCGAGAAGATGCTCTACGACAACGCCCTGCTGCTGCGTGTCTACCTGCACTGGTGGCGACTCACCGGGAGCCCCTTCGCCGAGCGCATCGTGCGCGAGACCGCGGAGTTCCTGCTGCGCGAAATGCGCACCGATGAGGGTGCGTTCGCGGCCGCGTTCGATGCTGACAGCGAAGGCGAGGAGGGTCGCTACTACTCCTGGACGCCGCAGCAGCTGGTCGAGGTGCTCGGCGAGGACGATGGTCGATGGGCGGCTGACCTATTCACGGTCACACCCGAGGGCACGTTCGAGCACGGTACGTCGACCCTGCAACTCCTGCGTGACCCCGACGATGCGGCCCGCTGGCAGCGAGTGCGTGACACCCTCCTGGCCGCGCGCGGCCACCGCGTGCCGCCGGCGCGCGACGACAAGGTGGTGGCCGCCTGGAACGGTCTGGCGATCGCCGCCCTGGCCGAGGCCGGTGCCCTGCTCGACGAACCCGAGTGGATCGAGGCCGCGCGTACGGCCGCCGACCTGCTCCTCACCGTGCACCTGGGGGTCGACGACGAGGGTGATCGGCTCGTGCGCACGTCGCGCGATGGTCGGCCGGGCGACACCGACGGCGTTCTCGAGGACTACGCCGACGTCGCGGAGGGATTCCTCGCGCTCTATTCGGTGACCGGCGAGGACGAGTGGCTGGCTTTCGCCGGGGTGCTGCTCGATGTGGTGCTCGCGCATTTCCGCGACGGTCACGGTGGCTTCTTCGAC
>NBNH01000332.1 GCA_004379115.1 Actinomycetales bacterium mxb001 | reverse complement strand
CCCTGCCCTACCTCTGGCAGCGCGTCGGCGTTGCCTATGCGCTTCTCAATCTCGTGGTCGGCAGCGCCGCGCTCCTGGGCTCGAGTTGGCTCATCGGTCGCGCCTGGCCGCGACGCTTGACGACCATTCCAGCGTTGGTCGCGCTCTTCGCGGCGTACGCCGTCGCGGGAGGATTCGCGTCGGCAGCGATCGACCTTGCCGCCCATGCGGTCGGCCTGAGTGCCCCCTTCTTCTGGACGACGATCGCCTTCGTGCCGATCGCAGCATTCGCCATCAGCCTTCTCGCCGCGATCACCGCGCGACGGCGCGTGATCGAGGCCGACCTGACATCGACCCTCGCCGAGGAGGCACAGGAGACCGCTCGCCTGCGAGAGAGCCTCGCGCGCATGCGCAGCCGACTAGCCCGCGTGCTGCACTCGACGGTGCAGGGCGAGTTCATTGCCACCGCGCTAGCCCTTGCCGCCGATCAGGACGCCAGCGTGCAGGCGGTCGATGGCGAACTCGACGCGCTCTCCCAGCGGGTGCGCGAGCGCATCAGGACGATCGAGGCTCCCGCCATCTCGGCTGAGGACCGCATGCACGACCTGATCGACCTGTGGTCCGACGTCCTGGTCATCGAGGTCCGGGCCGCACCCGACGCCTGGGCAACGCTCGATGCTGACCCGGCCCTTGTCGATCGCGCCGTCGACGTCGTGGCCGAAGGCCTGACCAACGCCGTCCGACACGGGACAGGCAGAACCATCGAGTTGAGCATCACGGCACTGCCCGACGGCATCGACCTGCGCATCGGATCACCGGGCGTCCTGGCTGCGTCGGCGCAGCCGAGCCTGGGCATGCAGACCGTGGCCGAGTCGGCCGATGCGTGGGAGCTCGTCCAGGTCGACGATCGAGTGAACCTCGTCGTCAGCCTTCGCTCTGGGTAGCGGTAGGCATAAGAGACTTACCGCCCCGCCTGCCCGCCGGGGCGACCCATGATCGTGCGTTCGGGTAACTCCCACGGAACCGCTGCACGCCCCCGCGACGTCCTAGTCTTGTGCACATGCGTTCTGCAGCGACGTCGATGGTCGCCCTTGCCCTAGCCACTATCACTGTGGCCGCCTGCGGCTCTTCAGCGAATACTGAGACGTCCACGGCGCCCGTCGACTCCGCATCGGCCTCCGGTGCCGTAGCCAGCATCTCCTGCCTGCCCAACTGCCGGGGGGCGAACCTTCAGGGCGCCGTCTTCAGTCGCGTCAATCTCGACAATGCCGACTTCTCCGAGGCGAATCTCACCAACGCTCGATTCGAAGACATCCGCGCATCCGGCGTCACGTTCGGCCTCGCTGACCTGACCAACGCGGTCTTCCGCGACGTGGACTTCTCGGGAACCGACTGTGTCAATCGGTGGGGTCCGGGTGAAGCACCCGAGTGGGAGTGCACGGGCGCGGCGGACTTCCGCGGCAACGGCCGCGATGTGCTGATGGCCGGCACGACGTTCGAAAGGGCCACCCTCGTGGGCGCCAACTTCGAAAACGCGCAGTTCGCCGGGGTGACCATGGCCGATTCCGTCTTCGACAAGGCCAACTTCTTCGGTACCTACATCCGGTCCGAAGAGCCCTACGTGAAGAACTCCCTTGACGGCAGCAGCTTCCAGGATGTGGCTATGGGTTCACTCAACGCCGCATCACTGAACGGCACGAACTTCAGCCGTGCCTTCTTCTCTGGCCAGGACGGGTCGATCTATAACTCCGTCGGCACCGGCACCATCTTTGCTGATGCCTGGATTGAGCAGCTCTTCATTAAGAACACCCAATTGACAGACGCCAACTTCCGTGGCGCCACCTTCAAGAGCGTGACCGAGGCAGAGGGAACGACGTTCACCCGCGCGGACTTCACCGGTGCCAAGGTGAGCGTCCTTGCCGGGGCTACCTATGACGCTGTCATGTGCCCCAGCGGCAACACGGTCAGCGGCACCGGGGAACTCATGAGGCTCTGCTAGGCAGATCCGCTAGCAGCTGCCGAAGCCATCCACGTAGAGGTCGATGCGGGCCCAGTCGCTGGACTTGTCCGTGCCGGTCCACTCCTTGGCGATCGCCGCGTTGTCGTCGTAGCGCTTGACCAGCACGTCGCCCTGTGAGCTCCCCTTGAGACGGTACTCCTTGTTCTCGTCGAGGCGGTCGGTTCTGATCATCACGTCATCGCGTTGGCATGCTGAACCCTGCGCCGTGCGATACGTCGAACGAACGACCGGCTGCAAGACATCCGGGTCCTTCAGGCCGATCGCGATCCCCCCAGATGCGGCATCCGGCGACGGGGTGACCAGGATCCAGTACGACGTGTTGGGCTCTGCCTCATTCACGCGCGGGCGCCACGAAGCGAACGCGTCCCAATCGGTGCCCTTGGGGGGCCGATGATCCATTCGCGAGGCAAAGCTCGCGCCCGCGCCGGGTTCGAGTCGGCATGGTGACGCGTTCGACTTCCGTTCGCTCCACACCCACACGGTGGCACCGGTCCGGTTGTAGACGTGTCCGAGCACGCCGTCATTGCCATCGAGTTCGCTCTTGAGAATGCCGCGCACTGGCGAGTTGGCCGGACACGTATCGGCAGATGCCACCGCGCCTGACTGGGAGGCAGTCTCCAGTGATGCAGCCGGCGCCGATGTCTGTGCCGACCCGCAGCCGGTGAGAGCTAGGACGGCGACGGCGGAGATAGCGGCGTACCTCATGGCCATGACGATACGACGCGCCCCATACAGACCGCGGTTCCATAAGAGATAACCGAACACGGTCATGGCGACTCGGATCGACAAGCGACGCGAATGGCGACTAGTTGCAGACGGGGGCCGACTTCACGCGCACGTCGATGCGGGCCCAGTCTCCGGCCGAGCTCACCCCGCTCCACGCGATCGCTGTGTTCTTGTCATCGTTCAACCGGCTGACCTCGACGACCCCCGCTCCGGCTGCGTCGCCGAGAGTCGAGCCGGTGCCCTCCTTCATTCCGTCTACGTTGTAGCTACCGCGACGACCACAGTTCATGGGGCCCTCAAGACTCACGGACGGTCTTCCCCAGAAGGGATCGGTCAACTGCAACTCCGAATACGGGTCGGGGTAGGAATCGCCCGCGAAAAACTGGATGACAACAGAGTCCACTCCCATGTATGCCGCCCGGCTACCGGGATCGAGGCGGCACGGGTCATCGCGGTGGTCTTTGACCTTGATGCCGATCGGCAGCGGACTGTCGTTGTAGATGGCGCCGACGACCCCGTCATTCTTATCCGCACCGGACGGGTTGTTTTGAAGGCGCCCCGTGGGGGGTGGACCCTCAGGGCATCGGCGATCGCCCGCGACCCCACCGTCAGCGGTCGCGGACTGCAGGGATGCCATGGGATCCGCCGAGTTACCGGATCCGCTGCAACCAGCGAGGGCCAGCACAGTCGTCATTGCCAGTGCAGTCGTCACGGCTCGCATGTCAGCAGCTCCCGAGCTCGTACACTCGCAGGTCGATCCGAGCCCAATCGTTGACGGCCCAACCGTCCCAACCTGTGCCCTGCCGCGCAACATTCTTGTCATCGCGCAGCCTCTCGATCCAGAGAGCGCCGATCGCATCGCCGGTCAGGGCCTCGTGCGATGCCTGCTCCATCTCACCGGTCGAGGCGGGTTTCTCATCCGGTGGACAGGCACTGTGCAGGTTGCTCACACGCTGTGAAGCAAAGACCTGGGGCTCACCTCTATTGGGATCCAGGAAGCCCACCGCCGTGACGCCCTGGTGCATACGCGCAGACAGGTAAAGCCAGAACATCTCGCTTGCCTCCTTGACCTCATGTGGCATATGCACCGACCGGCTCTCACGCACACCCATCGAACCCGCGAACATGGTGTTCCGACCGGGATTCAGGAAGCAGCTGATCTCGCCAGTGCCGTCTGAATCCACGCCTATGGTGTGGTCGGTGTCGTTGTAGATCGTCCCCACAACCCCGTCGTGGGCTGCCGACGAGCGACCCGGGAATGTGACAGCTGACAAGACACCCCGAGCCGGATGCCCCTGAGGGCACTCCTTGACGATTCCACTTCCCCCGACCACCTCGCCGGACGCGCTCACGGACTCCACCGGCGCGGACGACTCTCCGG
>NBNH01000331.1 GCA_004379115.1 Actinomycetales bacterium mxb001 | reverse complement strand
CAAGGAGAAGTTCGAGACCCTCGACTACGACACCGTGCTCGTCCTCGACTCGCACTGGTTCACCACCGTCGAGTTCGTCGTGACATCGCACGCCCGTCGCGCGGGCCTGTTCACCGCTGAGGAGCTCCCTCGCGGCATGTGCCGTATTCCCTACGAGTGGCGCGGCGACCCCGAGCTCGCCGAGGCCATCGCCGCGCGCGGGGAGCCCAATGGCACCTGGATCACGGCGATCGACGATGAGTACCTGCCGCTCTACTACCCCTCGCTCAACCTGTGGAGCTACCTCGGCAAGGGCATGGACAAGCGCTGGCTCTCGGTGAGCGTGTGCCAGACCGGCGAGATGGACGACTTCCTGCGAGTGGGCCGGGCGATAGGCGAGGCGATCGCTGCCTCCGATCGCAAGGTGATCGTCATCGCCACCGGCTCGCTGTCGCACACCTTCTACAAGCTCAAGGAATTGCGCAAGCACGAGTCGAGCGATCCGTCGCACATCATCAGCCAGAAGGCCCGCGACATGGACCTCGAGCGCATCGCCTGGTTCGCCGACGGCCGTCACGACCTGGTGCTCGAGACGATGCCGGAGTTCATGACCGTGCGCCCTGAAGCGATGTTCGCTCACTACCTGATGATGGCCGGCGCGATGGGCGAGAGCGACTTCGTCGCCCCCGGCGTTCCCTACAGCGACTACGAGAACGCGATCGGCACCAGCCAGATCCACATCTGGTTCGACAAGCCCGCCACCGGCTGGACGCGCTCCCATTCAGACGCGGCCAAGGCGAGCGCCTGATGCCCGAATACCGCCGCATCCTGCTGGACGGCTACCCCTGCCAGGTACGCCGTCACGGCGACGTGCTCGTCGCAGGCGACGGACGCGAGGTCGGCGTCGACGAAGCCATTCACCTGCCGCCGACCGAGCCGACCAAGATCATCGCGGTGCACCTGAACTACGCGAGCCGCACCGACGAGTTCATGACGAAGCTACCCGCGGCGCCGACGTACTTCCACAAGCCCATCACCGCCCTCAACTCGCACAAGGCTGGTGTCGTACGCCCGGCCCGGTGCAAGTGGCTCAACTACGAGGGCGAGATCGTCATCGTCATCGGCCGCACCTGCCGCAACGTCTCGCCCGCGGAGGCGGCTGACTACATCGCCGGCTACACCATCGGCAACGACTACGGCCTGCACGACTTCCGCGACACCGACGCCGGCTCGATGCTGCGCGTCAAGGGATCCGACACCCTCGCGCCGGTCGGCCCGGGCCTCGTCACCGACTGGGACTTCCGCAACAAGGGCATCCGCACCCTCGTCAACGGCGTCGTGAAGCAGGACTCCACGACGGCCGAGATG
>NBNH01000330.1 GCA_004379115.1 Actinomycetales bacterium mxb001 | reverse complement strand
GCCGCGCTCCTTGCGGACCGCATCGTAGATCTCCATGAGGGTCTTCTTCGTCACGCCCCACTTACTTTGGTAGGCCGCATTACCCGAAAGGTAACCCACGAAATCCCAACGAGTGAGGTCGTCGCCGTCGTCGTCAACGAGAGTTTGCTTCTCCAGGTAGGCCATGACGGTTCGATAGGCCCGCTTCGCCTTAGGCCCGAAGGCGCCGAGCATGGTCTGAATCGCGGTGATGTCATCCCAGATGTGCTCACGGGCGTAATCGCCAACCGTTGGCGTCGGGGTGATAGCACCGTCCAGCACCAGGGCTCGGACTCGCTGGGGGAACTGCTGCGCGTAGGCGCGACCGAGGTTGGTGCCGTAGCTCATCCCCCAGAAGTTGATCTTCTCGACGCCGAGCGCACGACGCAGTGCATCGATGTCGCGAATAACCTGCCAACTGCCGACGAACTCAGCATTGTTCTGATTGAGCGCCAGGCATTGCTGAAGGTCAGCGCCCAGGGCATCGAGATACTCAGCGGTCTCAGCCGCCCAGTCGACGCGCCCCGTCGGTGGCAGCTCCAGATCTGTCGTGGCACAGGCCTTCAGCTTCGGTTGTGACTGCCCGACACCACGTGGATCAAGAGTGACGATGTCAAAGGAGTCGCGCAACTCATCTGGAAGGCGTCGGCTAACAAAATCCAACGCTGTGAGTCCAGCGCTTCCCGGACCCCCCGGATTGAAGAACAGCACGCCCCGCGAGGGCGTGACCGCGGCGGGAATCCTCCCGACGGCGATCCGATAGGTCCCCGAATCCGGCCTGCCCCAATCACGGGGAACCGTAAGGAACGCGCACTCAACTCGCCGCAGACTCCCCCCGCCGCAGTCTTTCCATCGCAGTGTGGATTCCGACAGGGCGCTGTCAGCGGGCTCCGGCGCGGGCGCGGCCACGGCAGCGGTGGGTAGGCCGAGAGAAGCGACCAGGACAGGAACGACAAGGGCAGCGGTAAGGCGCATGCCTGGGACAGTACGGCAATCTCCTGATGGTCGGCCGAACTTCGACGTCTTAGGTGATTTCATTGCTCCGTGATGGTGAGTACCAAAGCCATGATGGGGGCAGCCACGCTCGGCTTGAGCATCGCTCTGCTCGCACCTGCGGGGGCGGCCGCCCAGTGGTCACCTCGTGGCGATGTCACTCCACCATCGACGAGCACGTCGACACTGCCCGCCGACACGACGGCACGACTCAACGCAGCACTCGTCGAGGCCTGGGCTGGCCTGCCCGGCGGAGCCATGGCGACGGTGATCGTGCCCGGCCGCGGCCGGTGGGTCGGCACAGTCGGATTTGCCAATGACGAGCGCAAGCGAGCGATGACACCAGATCGGCAGTCCAACATCGGCTCGGTCACCAAGACCTTCACCGGCATGCTCGTCCTGCAAGAGATCGCTGCAGGTCGGCTCGACCTCGACGACCGTCTCGACCGCTGGTACCCCTCGATCCCCAAGGCCGACGAGATCACCATCGCCATGCTGCTCAACATGAGCAGTGGCATCGGCGACTACCTCAACGCCAACATCGTCGGCTTCGCCGAAGAACTGATCGTGAACCCCAAGCGCCGCTATCGCCCCGACGACCTCATCGCCCAGGGCGTCGCGCTGCCCCGCGAATTCGATGTGCCCGGGACGGGCTTGGCCTACTCCAACACCAACACCGTGATCCTCGCTCGCATCCTCGAGAAGGAGACGGGATCGTCGTACGCCGCCCTCCTGAAATCGCGACTCTTCGAACCTCTTGGCATGTCGCGCAGCTTCCTCAACGTGTCCGGTGACCTACAGCCTCCCCATGCGCAAACCTACTCAGACGTCTTCGCCATCGACCCGAGCGTGCCACCCGTGGGACGCACGACCAACTGGAGCCAGTCCTATGTCTGGGCGGCTGGCGGCATGGCGTCCACCATCAGCGACCTCGGCCGCTGGGGTCGCGCCCTCGGCACGGGCCGCGGTGCGATCCCCGCGTCGCTGGCAGCCGAGCGGCTGGACAACTGCGCGCCATCGGCCCCCGGCACACCAACGGCGTACTGCCTCGGCCTCGTCGTCACCAGCGACACCGCGACCGGCAAGCCCATCACTCTCTGGCACAACGGCCGCGTCTTCGGTGCAGTCGCCTACGTCGGCTACTACCCCGCGACCGGCGCCGTCGTCGCGGTCATGGCCAACTGCGACATGGAGGGCCCCGACGGGCAGCATGTGTCGATGCGCGCCAAGGCCGCCATCGAGGACGCCGTCCCCGGACTGCTCGGGCTGTAGTTGAGACAGAGCCCGCAAACCAGGGCCATCAGCGCCCAAGCTGCCGCCCCGCTATGAATAACTCCGCGATCCTGTCGGCCAAGTCGTCGTCCATGGCACACGTCGGATCGATCGCCGACATGATGATGAAGCCCACTAGTTGATGCTTGGCTTCCATGGTGTCGGTGTCTTTCGGGATGACTCCTGACGATGCAGCGCGCGAGATCGCTGAGACGAGCGAGGCAAATGTCTGAGCCAGCACATCCGCTGGCAACGCCGATGAGTCGACAGGGTCGAGTGGTGTGGAGATGAGATGCGGCAGAGCGCGCCGTGTCGGCTGCTGACCCATGCCGTGTACTAGCGATCGAACGACCTCGCGCAGTGCGGCCTCGGGTGCGAGGCCCCCATCAGGCGACTCTACGACGGGCAGGCACGCCCGGTAGGTGTCAGCAAGCAGATGCGCGCGGTCGCGCCAGTGCCGATAGATCGTCGTCTTCGCGACGCCCGACGCCTCGCTGACAGCCTCCACCGTCACCGCGCGCGGACCGCCTTCGACAAACAAGGCAACCGAAGCCGCGAGCACCGCCTCGCGCGAACGGCGTACGCGCGGATCGACGTCGACGAGTGACTCGCTCACGCGCACAGTATGCCTGTCTGCCAGTATGCTACGCTACCGTAGCGTATTACTACTACCTCTAGGGAGCGTCCATGTCCGATCGCGTCGTCCTGGTCACCGGAGCCTCCAGCGGTATCGGCGAAGCCACCGCCACCCGCCTGGCGGGTGCGGGCTTCACCGTCTACGGCGCAGCTCGCCGCGCCGACCGCATCGCCCAACTTCCCGGAGTCATCCCCATCGAAATGGACATCACCGACGACGCCCAGGTGAGCGCCGCGGTCCAGCGCATCATCGACGAGCAG
>NBNH01000329.1 GCA_004379115.1 Actinomycetales bacterium mxb001 | reverse complement strand
TCCGTAGATTGGTCGCCACACCTGGTGTGACCTGGAGATTCTGAGACGTCGCACTAGCGGCCCCGCTGGTGAAGGTCAGCGTGTAGTTCGTCCCCACGACCCCGCCCAGGGTGAGGTTCGCGTAGGTGCCTGTGCCGGTGTTGCCTGTTGACACTGACGTCGTACCACCCAGGACCGCACCCACGCCATTGGCCGTCACCGTGACCGTTTGTGGCGTGTAGATGTTCAGGCCCGAGTCGTCGCGTACCTGGACTACCGGCTGCGTCGGTAGCTGTGTTCGGCTCGGCATCCCCGCCACTGGTTGCCGGGTGATCACCATCTGCGCTGGCACACCGTCCGACACGGTGAGTGTGAGGACAGGCGTTGTGTCATCACCGGAATCATTCGAGGCCTTGATGCGATAGGTAAACGTACCCACCTGCGTGGGGGTACCACTCAAGAGTCCCGAACTCGCGTTGATGCTCATGCCGGCTGGAAGCCCAGTAAGGCCTCCACTTGACTGCGTGTAGGTCATGCGAAACCCGTCAGCAGCAAAGGTGTAGCCAGCGTAGGGCACATTGACATCAGCAACCGTGGGCGGAGTCTCAGCGGTCAAGACAGGCTGAGCGGTGACCTGGTCGCTCGCAGTCGGCAATGAGTAGGCCCAGTCACTCCAGCCAAACTGGTTCTTGACCGCCATCCCTAGGCGCAGAAACTTGCCGGCCAGACCCGGGGCGGTAATTCGGTAATCAAGTGTGTACGTGTCGTCTACCGGCAGAGGCGCTAGTTGAACATCGGGACCTACGAAGAAGGTGTCGTCGGCGTACTGCCATTGGTAACGCGTGTCGTCAATTGTGAATCCAAAGCTGTTCCATGTGGCACGCGTTCCGGTCAGGGTCTGGGGCACCGGTGAGGTCAGGGCCACGATTCCGGTAAACGATGGGCGCGTAAGCATCTGCGGGGTTCCCGGAACCAGAACGCCGTTCGAAGCGGTTGAATCCGTCCCCCAGAGGCCGTTGAATGCCGCCACCTTGCAGGTGTATGTCTTTCCGCGCTGCACGCCATCACTGCCACGCAGAATGATCTGAGGCCCCGTGCCCTCCACAGTGCTCGTAACGCCGCCCTCAGAGTCCGTGCATGTCGCTCTATATTTGGAGACTGATGGGAACGCCGCAGGCGCAGTTGTGGAGACTGCAATTGTGTCATCGGTTCCAACGCTTGCCGTAGGCGTATCCGCTGCAACGGTTGCCATTGTCAGCGTGATCCGGACGCCGCCATCTACTCCAGCTGACGCGTTGACCCTTCCGTTAGTCGGTGGGTTTGGGCAGCTCTGGCCACCCCGTCCACCGTTTCCCGCATTGCTTCCCGATACGGGTGCGGAGCCTCCCATCGCTCCAGAGTCGTTCGTGTTGGCCTTGTCGCCCTGACGACCTCCGTTGGCTTGCCCGAGGTTGCTGCTACCGAGGGAGGTTCCCGCGTAAGTGCGCCCACCGGGCTCCCCGCTGGATGCATTGTTCCCCGATACATCCGTGCAGTACTCAGAGGTCGTGCCGAACCCGCCTCCTGTTCCAATCACAAAGTAGAGGGTTGAGGCACGCGTGTTGAATGGAAAGGTGGACCCTGCATCTCCTCCCTCGCCATATTCTCCATTCGGTCCTGGATAGCCACCCCCTCCTCCACCCCCAGCACCCACAAGCATCACACCGTAGGACCGCGACTCGCGCGCGCCCAGCGGGATATCGATGTCGTACCCACCAGCGGTGTCGAACCATCTCTCACACGTAGAGCCAATGGTCGTGAAGGCAAGTCCGTCAACCGTTGGACAGGCAAGACCCGCGGCTGCTGCTGGAGGGGCTGTCGCCACCTCGGTCGCAGCCGCGAAGGTCAGAGTCGCGGCCACCACACTCAGGGCAGCGACAGCGCTCACCCCACGGCGGCCTGTGCGAGCAGCATCCCGACGCCACGCCCGACCCAGCACCTAACCTCCACTGACCGAAAGCAATGTCCGGTCAGTGTCGGTTTGCGCCCCTCCCTGCAGGAGCACCCTCGTCGGGGATCACGACGGCGGGAGGCGACACGGGCAATAACCGACAGCGCGGGGCTAGGAAGCGAGAGTCACCGACAGGTGAACCACCCCTGCGCGCTCCTCGAGAGACCACGACTGGGCCGAGGACGCGATCGTCTGCATGCCCAGACCTGCGCTTCCCTGCGGGCGCAAGCGACCCTGGGATTGCACGTCAACGGCGATGCCATTGGCACCCGAACGCAGAAACACCGACACGCTTGGACCGCTTCCATGGCGGACAGCATTCGTGAGGCCTTCCGCAAGCACGTCAACGACTGCCTCGCGTAGGGCGGCATCGGTATCAAGCATCGCCCACACCTCGTCGCCTGCGTCGAGGTCCACCGTGAGCGCGGCTGACCACAGGGACAGTAGGTCGAGGATTCGCTCGCGCGAGTCGACGCCGGAGTCCTCGGCATGAAGACGCTCCACGATGCTGGCACTCACCCGATCGATCTCGGCTGTGACCACGGCTGGATCATCCGTGCGCGCGAGGCTGACTGCCGATGTCACCAACTCGCCTTGGACAACCGAGTGCAGGATCTTCGCAACTCGTCGCTGCATTGCCACGATGCGCGTGCGAAGCCTCTCCGCAGCCTGCGCTTCCTGGGCCAGCGACTCGGCCAACTCCTCTTCGAGTTCGACTCGCCGGGCGAGGACAGCATCGAGGAGTGACCAGGCAAGAGCCAGCATCGGATAGGCAACCACCGCACTCCAGAAGGGCAACGGCTCGACGCCCAGGGCCATGAAGCACGCAGAGACAGCGGCCGCGGCGACAACAAAGCTCGCAGCGTAGGCAGCGGCCAGGCCCACGATGTTGAGCCAGGGGTTCTTCAGGGTTGGCCACACCCGTCGGATCAGCAGACCCAGCCCCACGAGGACCGACGGCCCCACGACGAGGTTGAGTGCGGTAAGTGCGGCGCCGAACCGCGCGAGCATGAAGGGCAGCACGGTGAGCTCGAAGACGAGCACCGGACCGAGCGGATGCACCGGCCCTACGAGTCGCACCAGGTCCTCGACCTTGCGCGTCCACCGCTCACGAGGTGCGGGCTGATCGGGCACCGTCCACGGATCCGCAGCCGCGAGTTGATGGCTCAGCGGACGCACGACGGCCTCTGACACCTCGCGCAGCGAGCGCCCCGCCTCAGGCCCCGACGGCGGAGTGCTGACCCGCACCTGCTCGAGGGCGACCAGCACACGCTGCTCGACATCGCGGACGAACTCCGCCTCCAGTTCCACCAGGCGCGCGCTCTCGATCTCATTGATCTGACGGAGCGAGGCTTGCAGGGCGAGCAGGCGTTGGGTCGCTGCGCGGTGCTCGCGCACACTGTCGACGACCACGGCAACGATGGAAAGTGAGAATGCCCCAGCGATCGCGCCCATGAGCGGCCACTCCCACAGGATTGTCGCCACGTCGCCGTAGCCCATCGCTGCAGCGATGCCGACCATGAGCAGGGACCGCAGTGCCCCCAGTGCCGAGAACGTGACAACAGCGAGCACCGGTCTTGACGAGCGTGGCCGCGCGGAGAGATAGGTCGCCCGAACGATCACCAGCGGGACAATGAGCAGCACGTTCACTGCGCAGGCAGCGGCAATCCAGGGCACGAGCGGCAGCCCTGCGAGCGCTCCGCCGTATGCGCTGGCCAGAAGGGCGAGCGGCAGGGTCGCCCACCAGGACCACACGGTGACGGCATTGGGCCCGCCGATGCGCCACCACCATGTGCGCTCGGTCATGGCCGCAGAGGCCTCGGCCGCGGCGGCTCGGGCACGCCGTAAGCACGAATGTAAAGGCGTGTCGCCAGCACCCGGGCATTGCGTTTGTCGTCGTTGTTGACGCCGAGCGTCTCAAACGTGCGGGTGATCAGGCGCTCGGCCGAGCGAAGCGTGACCCCGCGCTGGGCGGCGATCTCGGCGTTGTTCCAGCCCTCGGCGATCTGCTTGAGTACCGAGATTTGCGTGGCGGACAGACGCGAGATCGGATCGTCGTCGCCACGGGCAGCGATGACGAGTGCCTCCGAGGTGTCGTCGAGCGCTGAGTCGATCGCCTGTCGAAGTTGACCAGCCTGCTCGACCGAGCCTTTGTGCACGAAGGCCGCATGCTCAGGTGGAGTAACCGAACTCGCCATCGCATCGATCGATGTGTAGTTGGTGAGGAAGACCACGCCGAGGTATGGGGCCTGAGCCCTCAACAGCGTTGCGAGTTCAACACCATTCGGCCGGTCACCGAGGTCAATGTCGGTCACGAGGACGTCGGGGTCGATCGCCTCGAACTCGCGGATCGCCCGGCGCGATGTGCCCACCGACTCCACCACGAACCCGTCATCCTGCAGCGAACGTTCGACCAGCGTGCGCATCAACGGGTGGTCCTCGACGAGGAGGACGGTCCGGGGCGAGACGGGTGCCACCCGGCTACTGTCCCCCATGCGGGGGGTGAGAAACCGGCGAATAGTCGGTTATTGCGCAGGCTGTGCTCACGACCTCAACGAGGCGGAAAGACCGTCGCCACAGCTTCGCCCACAAGGCCGTGCACCTCCCACGACCAGTGCATGCCGTCGGGGTTGCAGGTCGACAGGCGCGGGGCCACGACAGGCTCGATGTCGACGTACGCGACTCCTTCACGCGCAGCCCACACGCGGGCCGCAGAGATCGCCGGCGCATGCCAACGTGTCGAGGGGTAGTAGGGGCCGGTCCAGGGCGGCGGGCTGAGGACAGCGATGGGTAGATCGGGTCGAAGTGCGCGGACCCCTTGCACCATGCGGGTGAGGTAGCGGTCGGTGGCTGCCTGGGGCAGCGTCCGGAAGGGTCCGTTGACTCGCTTCGCGAGCGGTGGCGTCACAGTGCGCAGCGCCTCCCGGGCGGAACGACGTGCCCGCGAGTGACGCAGGTAGGGAATGGACTCGCGCAGCCAGGTGGGCACGGGGGTCGGGAGCTGGTCCATGCCACCAACGCCGATGAGCAGGGCACTCGCCCGCGGAAGGTACTCGCCCCACACCATCGGATCCTTGGTCAGCGCCCACCAGCCGTCACGGGCCGTCCAGCCCTGGCGCGCGACGAGATCGACAGGCAGGCCGAGGCGTGAGCCCGCGATCTGCGGATAGAGGCGTGGATCGCTGGGTGGCACGGCGCGCTCGGGCCCGTGGAAGGCCAGCGAGTCAGCGATGACCAGGAGGTGTGCCATGCGTGGAGCTGAGGGGACTCGAACCCCTGACCCCCTCCATGCCATGGAGGTGCGCTACCAGCTGCGCTACAGCCCCGCCGCCCCTGAGGGCCCGGCAAGCATACCCGGGGCCAGATCTAGCGGTCGTCCGCGGGCCAATCCCCATCGAGCGGCACCGGTTCGGGCAGCGATCCGGCGTTGTACTCCTGCAGTCGCCACGCCGGCCCGCGCTGCTCGTTCTGCAAGAGGACGCTCCATGAGCAATTCGTGAGTACGCCGAGCGCGGCCCAGTTGGCCGGCGGCAACTCGAGGAGTCGACCGATGGCGGCGCGCGCGGAGCCGCCGTGAGTCACGACGACCAGGACACCATCGGACGGGATCCGCGCGAGCCCGCGATCGATGGCGGCGACCACACGATCAGCGACCTCCAGGCGCGTTTCGCCCGTGCCGCCCGCGCGCATCTCGGCGTCGACCGCCCAGCGGGAGATGCCATCACCGAAGCGCTCGAGGAGTTCTGGGCGGGTCAAGCCCTCCCACTCCCCCGCGGCTGTCTCGCGCAGGCCCTCGTCGTAGGTGACGTCGAGGCCCGTGAGCTCCAGCAGTGGCTCCGCAGTCTGGCGCGTGCGCTGGAGGTCCGAGCTGATGATCACGTGGGGCTCCAGGCTCGCCAGCATGGCGGCGGCGCGACGTGCCTGCGCGATTCCGGTGTCGTCAAGGGGAATATCGGTCTGCCCCTGGAAGCGATGCTCGGCGTTCCATGACGTGCGGCCATGTCGCCAGATGACGATGCGCCTCATGCTTTATCGGGGGCGCCGAGTTGGAGCGGAATCGTCGGGCAGTCCTTCCAGAGGCGCTCGAGGGCGTAGTGCACGCGCTCCTCGGCCATCTGCACGTGAACGACGATGTCGCCGAAGTCGAGGAGGACCCAGCGCCCTTCCTTCTCACCTTCGCGTCGCAGCGGCTTGGCACCGAGACGCTGCAGTCGCTCTTCGACGGCGTCGACGACGGCGCGCACCTGACGGTCATTGGCCGCCGTGCACAGCAGGAAGACATCGGTGATGACGAGGTATTGACTGACGTCGATGGCGACGATGTCGGTGGCCAGCTTGTCTTCAGCCGCTTCTGCCGCCTGCTGCGCCAGTTCGATCGCTTCCGTGCTCGCCGCCACGTGTGTCCTTCCGTTGACCCGGGTCAGCCTGTCACATGCCCGCAGGTTCGCGGGCGTCGGGGAACAGCCGCTGCAGTAGATCCTCGGCCTCAGGAGCGGGAACCGACGCGGGGCGTACGCCGCCCCGAATGAGGTCAACCGGCAGCACGGCGTACTCCGTGCGATCGAAGCGGATATCACTGCTCATCTGCAGGAAGAAGGGAATCAACTCCTCGGTGGGCACCGTCGACGGGGCCAGCGAGCCGAGGCTGGTGAGCAGCTGTCGAATTCGCTCCTCGCCCACGGGGAGTTGGGTGAGCACGAGATCGAGGACCTTCGTGAAGCGCACCATACGGTCGGTATCGCTCTCGCCGGGAACTCGGACCACCGCGTACTCGGCGGCCGTGACACCATCCATCTTGATCCACCCGGCGGGCAGTCGACGGATCTCACCGGGCTCCTCGCCCGGGATGACGACCGGTGCAGGCAACTTCACCCAGATGCCATCGACGGAGTCGACGAGACCGGCGAAAGCGAGCCGGTCCAGGGTGAGGCCCGCGTCGATTCGCAGGCGTAGCGCACTGCGCAGGCCATCGACAGCGGCCAGCGTGTCGGTCTGGTCTGGCGTCTCGCCGAGCGTGACCGAGTCATCTCCCACGGGGACGAGCAGGCTCGAGGGCACCTCCAGGAAGGTCGATGTCTGGGGCTCCCCCGGTGGCTCGATGCCGATGACGACGTTGCCCAGGGCGTAGCCCTCGCGGTCGAGCACCTGAAGCAGCAGCGTGCGTTCGACCGGAGTCGGTGCCGGGGAGGGGTCGGGTTGTGGCTGTGCTTCACCGCGCACCAGGGCAATGGCACCGAAACCGAGGACGATGAGCAGCGCTCCCACCGCGACGATGACCACGCGGGCGGCAACGTTCACGGCGTATCCCGGTACAGCCCTCGCTTGGCGATGTAGTTGTCGACGCCGGCAGGAACGAGATAGCTGATCGGAGCGTCACGGGCGACGCGTGCGCGCACCTCGCTGGACGAAATCGCCAGGGCCGGCACGTCGAGCAGGGTCACGGACCCCGGCGCCAGGCCGGGGTCGCTGAGGACATGACCGGGCCGGGTCACCCCGACGAGGTGGGCCAGTCGCTGGACCTCGTCGGCGTCACGCCAACTGAGAATGTCGTTGAGGGCGTCGGCCCCGGTGATGAAGAACAACTCGGCATCGGCACCCCACTCGCTGCGCAGGTCGCGCAGGGTGTCGACGGTGTACGTCGGACCGGGGCGATCGACGTCGGCGCGGCTCACCGTGAACCGCGGGTCAGCTGCCGTCGCGATCACCGTCATGAGATAGCGGTCCTCGGCCGGGGAGATGTCGCGGTCGGCCTTTTGCCAGGGACTGCCGGCCGGGACGAAGACCACGGTCTGCAGACCGAAGTGGTGCGCCACCTCGGACGCTGCCGCAAGGTGGCCCAGATGGATGGGGTCGAAAGTGCCGCCCATCACTCCCACGCGCATGAGCGCCCGCCGATCACCGGTCCACGTTGATCATCATGGTGATGATCAGGAGCAGCACAAGGATTCCGAGGGCAACGCCGCCGAAGATGAAGGGGCTGATCTCCCCGTGCTCTGCTCCGGCTTCCTCCGACAGGCGGACGACGGCGGCGAGCGTGCTCATGGGTCCCTCTTCTCTGTCGGCGGTCTTCCCCAGCCTACCCGGCGCCCCCCGCCCATCTGCGCCTACGTGCGGATGTGGCCGTCGCCTGTGACGACATAGGTCGTCGTGGTGAGCTCGGTCAGACCCATGGGCCCCCGGGCATGAAGTTTCTGCGTCGAGATGCCGATCTCGGCGCCGAAACCGAATTCGCCGCCGTCGGTGAAGCGAGTGGACGCGTTGACCATGACGGCCGCGGCGTCGACTCCGGCGATGAAGGCCCGGGCAGCCGACTGCGAATCCGTGACGATCGCTTCGGTGTGGCCCGACGACCAGCGGCGGATGTGGGCGAGGGCGTCGTCGAGGCTGTCGACCACGCCAGCCGCGATATCGAGGGAGTAGTACTCGGCCGCCCAGTCCTCATCGGTGACGGGCGCGAATGCCGTGCCGGCTCGCTCGGCGTATGCCTGCATGGCCAGATCGCCGTGCACCGTCACTCCGGCTTCGCGCAGTGCCGCCATGGCCGTGGGCAGGAAGGAGTCAGCGATGTCTCGATGGACCAGGAAGGTCTCGGCCGCGTTGCACACGCTGGTGCGCTGAGCCTTGGCATTGAGCAGGATCCGCACGGCCTTGTCGACATCAGCGCTGGCGTCGACGTAGACATGGCAGTTGCCGACGCCCGTCTCGATGACCGGCACGGTGGAACCTTCCACCACGCTGCGGATGAGACCCTCGCCGCCGCGTGGGATGAGGACGTCGACAGAGCCACGCGCCGTCATGAGGTGCTTGACCGACTCGTGCGACGTGCCCGGAACGAGCTGCACGGCATCGGCGGGCAATCCGACCTCGTCGAGGGCACGACGCATCACGTCGACCAGCACCTCGTTGGTGGCATGTGCGGACGACGACCCGCGCAGCAGCGCGGCGTTGCCGCTCTTCAAGCACAGGCCAGCGGCGTCCACCGTGACGTTGGGGCGCGCCTCGTAGATGATGCCGACGACGCCGAGTGGCACGCGCACCTGGCGCACGTCGAGGCCGTTGGGCAACGTGTAGCCCCTGATGACGTCACCTACCGGGTCGGGCAGGTCGGCCACGTCATCGAGCGCGTCGGCGATCGCAGAGATGCGAGACGCGTCGAGCGTGAGACGGTCGACGAGCGCCGCGGAGGTGCCGTCCTCCTGCGCACGCTGCACATCGCGCGCATTGACCTCGACGATGCGCGGTGTCTCATCGCGCAGGGCCTGGGCCATGTGCCGAAGTGCCCGGTCCTTGTCTTCACGTGTCAGGCCCCGCAGCAATGTGCTCGCTGTCCGAGCCCGGCTGGCGCACTCGAGGATGGCTACGCGGTCGTCCGTCATGAGGTCCAGGGTACGCGTCTAGAGCGGGCTCACGCCGCCGGCCGCAACCAGTCCGGGCCCATGGCCGGACACGCGGCCCCGGCGATGGAAGGTCTCGCGATCGATGATCTCGACACCGACCACCGACCAGTCCGGCAGCGACGCGGAGTGGCGATGCTCATCCCACAGGTGCAGGGCAAGGTCGGCGGCGCAGGTCGCGTCGGGCGCCTCCTCCCAGTAGCGGATCTCCGCGCGGTCATTCGCATAGCGGCCCGAGAGTAGGAATGGATGTTCGTGCGACAGGCGCTCGAGCGCCGAACGGATGTCAGCAGGTGCGACCGATGGACCGGCCAGAGTGATGGTGATGAACCATAGGGATCGGTCATCCGGGACAACAGGAGGCTCCATGGACGCCTCCCTCCCGAGAACGGGCCTAGGGCCCGGTCGGATGACCGTCGAGGATCACCAGGTCATCGCGGTGGATGACCTCCCGCTCATAGGCGGGACCTCGCTCGCGAGCAAGGTCTCGCGTGGAGCGGCCGATCAACTCCGGTAGTTCCGACGCATCGAAGTTGACCAGACCGCGGGCGACCGCGTGGCCGTTTTGGTCCAGAAGGTCGACCGGATCGCCTGCCGAGAAGTCACCTTCCACTCTCGTCACACCCGCGGGCAGCAGGGACTTGCGTCCCACGGTCACCGCGTTCACCGCTCCGTCATCCAGGTAGAGCCGCCCCTGGGGCGTGCTCGCATGCGTCAACCACAGCAGGCGGGTCGGCGTACGACGTCCCGTCGGCAAGAAGACCGTGCCCACATCCTCGCCGGCCAGCGCACTCGCAGCGGCCGATGCGCGAGCCAGCACCACGGGGATGCCGGCCGCCGTGGCGATGCGCGCTGCCTCGACCTTGGTCGTCATGCCACCCAGACCCACTCCCGCCTCGCCCACGCCACCCACCGCGATGCCGGACAGGTCAGCGGCATCCGCGACGGACGGGATGAGCGTGGCGCCGCCCTTGCCGGGTGGCCCGTCGTAGAGGCCGTCGACATCGGAGAGCAGGACCAGAGCGTCCGCGTGCACCAGGTGGGCAACGAGAGCTGCGAGGCGATCGTTGTCGCCCAACTTGATCTCGTCGGTGGCCACCGTGTCGTTTTCATTGACGATGGGGATGACGTGCATCTCCAGCAGCTTCTCGAAGGTGCGCTGCGCGTTGCGATAGTGAGCCCGACGCGTCATGTCGTCAGCTGTCAGGAGCACCTGCCCGACGGTGATGCCGTGGTCGGCGAAGGCCAGGGACCACTCCGAGAGCAGGAGGCCCTGTCCGACGCTCGCGGCTGCCTGCTGGGTGGCCAGGTCGCGCGGGCGCCGGGTCAGGCCCAGCCGTGGGAACCCGGTCGCGATGGCGCCACTGGAGACGAGCAACACCTGTGAGCCGGCCGCAGCGCGCTGGGCCAGCACCTCGACGAGGTCACGCACGCGCGCGGTATCGACGCCACCGCCGGGCCGGGCGAGGGACGACGAGCCGACCTTGACGACGATGCGCGCAGCATCGGCCACCGCGGAGCGCGCGGAAGCGGACGTCATGCTTCATCCAGGCGTCGATCGGTGCCACGCGGTCCACGCGTGGCCGCGTCGCCGGCAGCGATGGTCGGCTCCCAGTCGAACACCACCGCATCATCGCCGGGACCGATGACGACCGTGCTACCCGGGGCGGCTCCCGACTTGAGCAGCGTCTCCTCGACGCCGAGGCGAGCCAGGCGATCGCCGAGATAGCCCACCGCCTCGTCGTTGGCGAAGTCCGTTTGACGCACCCAGCGCTCGGGACGTGATCCCAGCACCCGGAAGAAGGGCTCACCCGTGCTGGGATCCACCTCGCGCAGGACCTCGAATCCGGAATCGTCGACGGCCTTCGGCGAGATGATGATGCGCGGCGCGACGACGATCGCGGTCGCTTCGCGGTGGGCTCGCACCCGCTCGGCCATGGCGAACGTCAGCGGGCGCAGCCCCTCGTGCGTCACGGCCGAGACCTCGAAGGCGGGGATGCCGCGCTCCTCGAGCTGGGGGCGGACCATGTCGGCCACCAGGCGACCGTCTGGCAGGTCGACCTTGTTGAGAGCGACAAGTCGTGGCCGGTCCTGAAGGCCGCCATAGGCGGCCAGCTCCGCCTCGATGACGTCAAGATCAGCCAGCGGCTCGCGCTGCGACTCGAGGGACGCGCAATCGATGACGTGCACGATGACCGAACAGCGCTCGACATGGCGCAGGAACTCCAGGCCGAGACCGCGGCCCTCACTGGCACCGGGGATGAGCCCGGGAACATCGGCGACCGTGAAGATCACGTCGCCGGCGGTTACCACGCCCAGGTTGGGCACCAGCGTCGTAAAGGGATAGTCGGCGATCTTGGGCTTTGCTTCCGAGAGCGCCGCCACCAGGCTCGACTTGCCGGCACTGGGATAGCCGACAAGTGCGACGTCGGCAACGGACTTGAGTTCGAGGATGACATCGCGCTGCTCGCCGGGCTCACCCAGCAGGGCGAATCCTGGAGCGCGTCGACGGGGAGATGCGAGTGCGGCATTGCCCAGGCCACCGCGTCCACCGCGCGCCACGACGTAGGAAGCGCCCGGGCCGGTGAGGTCAGCCAGGAGCTCGCCAGCGGCCGATGTCACCACGGTGCCGTCCGGGACCGAGAGGACGACGTTGTCGCCATCGGCTCCGTGGCGGTTGGAGCCCTGGCCGGGGCGACCATGTGCGGCCTTGTGGTGGGGTCGATGGTGGAACGGCAGAAGGGTGGTCACGCTCGGATCGACCACGAGGGTGATGTCGCCACCGCGACCGCCGTTGCCGCCGTCGGGTCCGGCTAGGGGCTTGAACTTCTCGCGTCGGACCGAGGCACAGCCGTTGCCGCCATCACCGGCGGTGGCGTAGAGGGTGACGCGATCAACGAAGGAGGTCACGGGATGACCGGGGCTCGGCGGCGGTCCGTCGACCGCCGGTATCAGGCCTCGACGATGTTGACGACGCGGCGACCACGGAAGGTGCCGAACTCGACGCGACCAGCGCTGAGCGCGAAGAGGGTGTCGTCGCCACCGCGGCCGACGTTGTTGCCCGGATGGAAGTGGGTGCCGCGCTGGCGGACGATGATCTCGCCGGCGTTGACGACCTGGCCGCCGAAGCGCTTCACACCCAGACGCTGGGAGTTGGAGTCGCGGCCGTTCTTGGAGCTGGATGCACCCTTTTTGTGAGCCATGATCAGGCCTTCGTCTCGATAGCGGTCACCTTGACACGGGTGAGGTCCTGACGGTGCCCCTGGCGACGCCGGTAGCCGGTCTTGTTCTTGTAGCGCAGGATGCGGATCTTGGGGCCGCGCTCGTGGGCGACGACCTCAGCGGTGACGTTGACCTTGGCCAGCTTCGCGGGGTCCGCCGTCACTGCGCCGTCGTCGACGACGAGGACAGCGGGGAGGCGGACGGAGTCGCCGGGCTCGGCGGAGACGCGGTCGAGGACGACGACGTCGCCGACAGCAACCTTCTCCTGCCGGCCGCCTGCGCGGACGATCGCGTACACCTGGACTCCTTCGAGGACTCGTGCGACCCGGATCGTTCCTCGGGCCGAAGAGAGAGGCTACCGGACGCTTGGCCCCACGGGCCAATCGCCCCTTACTCCGAGGCCTCCGACGGCTCCTCGGCCGGCCCGTCGGGGTCGTCCCCACCCTCGGCCGTCACAGCCAGGCTGGCGGCCACCACATCGGCCGGATCCACGCCCTTGCCCTTACGGCGGCCCGCCCGGGCCGGGGCCTCGGTCGTCTGGGCGTGCAGGGACACGTGCTGCCCACGGCCCCCGCAGGACTCGCAGGTGGTCGCGAAGGCCTCGATCAGCCCCTGGCCGATGCGCTTGCGCGTCATCTGGACCAGGCCCAGCGAGGTGATCTCCGCCACCTGGTGCTTGGTGCGATCGCGCCCGAGGCACTCGACGAGTCGACGGACGACCAGGTCGCGGTTGCTCTCGAGCACCATGTCGATGAAGTCGACCACGATGATGCCGCCGACGTCGCGCAAGCGCAGTTGGCGAACGATCTCCTCGGCCGCTTCAAGGTTGTTCTTGGTGACCGTCTCCTCGAGATTGCCGCCCTGACCGGTGAACTTGCCGGTGTTGACGTCGATGACGGTCATCGCCTCGGTGCGGTCGATGACGAGCGAGCCGCCCGAGGGAAGCCACACCTTGCGGTCGAGCGCCTTCGTGAGCTGCTCGTCGACCCGATAGGCAGCGAAGATGTCCTGGGGTTCGGTCCAGACCTCGACGCGCTCGAGAAGGTCGGGGGCGATCGAGCCGACGTAGTCCTTGACCGCCTCGCGAACCTCGGGCCCGGAGACGACAACCTTCGTGAAGTCCTCGTTGAAGACGTCGCGGATCACCTTGATGGCGAGATCCGGCTCCGAGCTGAGCAGTGCCGGCGGGGTAGCCGACTCGCGCTTCTTCTCGATCTCCTCCCACTGCGCCTGCAGTCGGGTGATGTCGCGGGTGAGTTCTTCCTCGGAGGCACCCTCGGCAGCCGTGCGCACAATCACGCCGGCGCCTTCGGGGACGACCTTCTTCAAGATCGCCTTGAGTCGGCTGCGCTCGGTGTCGGGCAGCTTGCGACTGATGCCGGTGGTCGAGCCATCGGGCACGTAGACGAGGTAGCGGCCGGGCAGCGACACCTGACTGGTGAGGCGCGCACCCTTGTGGCCGAGCGGGTCCTTGGTGATCTGCACCAGGACGGGATCGCCCGACTTCAGCGCCATCTCGATGCGACGCGGCTGGCCGTCGAGGCCAGCGGCGTCCCAGTTGACCTCACCCGCGTAGAGGACTGCGTTGCGGCCGCGGCCGATGTCGACGAAGGCGGCCTCCATTGACGGAAGCACGTTTTGCACTCGCCCGAGGTAGACGTTGCCCACCATGGACGACGACGACCCGCGGTCGACGTAGTGCTCGACGAGAACGCCGTCTTCGAGTACGGCGATCTGCGTGCGTCCATTGATCTCGCGAACCACCATGACGCGGTCGACGGACTCGCGTCGGGCCAGGAACTCCGCCTCGGTGAGGATCGGGGCGCGGCGACGCCCGGCATCGCGACCTTCGCGACGTCGCTGACGCTTGGCTTCGAGACGCACGGAGCCCTTCAGGGCGGTGGCGTCCTCGGAGGAACGGGAGCGCGGCTCGCGCACTCGAACGACGGTGCGCTCCGGATCGTCGGCCTCGGGACCGGTGTCCTGACCACGGCGGCGGCGACGGCGGCGGCGGCGTGTCGAGCTGCCGTCGCGGTCGTCAGCGTCGTCGCCATCACCCTCGGGGCCGGTGTCGGTGCCCTCGTCGGCACCCTCCGCCCCTGAACCGCGACGACCACGGCCACCGCGGCGGCGACGACGACGGGAACCGCCCTCGTCGCCAGATTCAGCAGACGATTCGGCGGATTCCTCCGCCGATGCGCGACCACGGCGAGGCTTGGCCGGGACGGCCGCCGCGGGATCGGGGGCCTGGAAGAGCGGCGTGGGGATAGCCGCGGCCTTGGCGGCCTTCTTCGGCTTGTCGTCCTTGGCCGCGGCCTTGTCAGCCTTCGGCTTGTCGTCGGCCTTCGTTGCGGCCTTGGTCGCCTTCTTCGGCTTGTCGTCCTTCGCCGCGGCCTTGGTGGCCTTCGTCGGCTTGGCGTCCTTTGCCGCAGCCTTGGCCGCGGCCTTAGTGGCCTTCTTCGGCTTGTCGTCGGCCTTGGGCGCCTTGGCCGCGGCCTTGGTCGCCTTCTTTGGCTTGTCGTCGGCCTTCGCCGCAGCGGGCGGTCCGGCGGGACGGGTTGCTGCCTTGCGGGGTGTGCGCGTCGTCTTGACGACGGGCCCATCCCCCGCGGTGGTCTTGTCGACCATGGGGTCAAGTCCTCTCACGGCCCCGGGCGCTTGCACGCCGCGCGGGGCCTTGCGTTCGGCCGTCCCTTGCGGGACTGAAGTCTGGTTACGCCTCGCGATCTGCGGCGAGGGGATCGCCGATGGTGGTCCCACCGGCGTTCCCACCCTCGGCGAGCGGCCCCTGCGACTCCCGGGTCACCTGTGGGGGGACCTGGGGCGCGAGGTCGGCCACGCTGCGCAGAGCGGCGAGGACGTCGTCTGGCCTGACTGCAGGTGTGCCCTGCCGTAAGACCACGTCGAGTATCGCACATGGGCCCGTCGCGCCGGCCGCCGACGCGGCCGACCCCTCAGGCGCACGCACATGGAGGTCCACGATGGCCGGGAGGACCTCCACGCGGCGCATTCCGTTCTTCGTGAGGCGCTCGACGACGACCTCCGGTGCGGCCAGGAGGGCCTGAGCAGCCTGCGCAGCCACCTCCGGCTCCACCCCGGGAAGTTCGATGCGCCAGCGGCTCGCCTCGAGGCGCTGGATGAAGTCGGAGGTGCGGGCCTCGACGACCTCGACGATGTCGAGGCCGGGGGGCAGCGCCTGATCGATACGGCGCTGGAGGTCGTCGGCCTCACACCTCTCCGAGACGCCGATCTCGAGGTACTCGGCCTCGCTCGCGGTGCCGGTGGGGGCCGCGTTGGCGTAGGAGATCTTGGGGTGGGGGGAGAACCCCGCGCTGTAGGCCATCGGCACCTCGGCCCGGCGAAGCGCCCGCTCAAACGCCCGCTGGAAGTCGCGATGGCTGGCAAAGCGCAGGCGCCCTCGCTTCGCGTAGCGAAGACGGAAGCGTTGAACCGGGGCGACGAACTCGCGGGGCGGCTGACGGCTCACGCCATGGAGCCCGCTCGCACAGCAGGCATGCCGATCTCGACGCTGGTCGGTCCAACCTGGATGTGCGTGCCCATCTGATCGCAGACGCCGCAGTCGAAGCACGGCGTCCAGCGACAATCCTCGACACCGTCTTCGTCGAGCGCCGCCTGCCAGTCCTCCCACAGCCACTCGCGATCGAGTCCCGAGTCGAGGTGATCCCACGGCAGCACCTCGGCATGGTCTCGCTCGCGCGTGGTGTACCAGTCGACGTCGACAGGCTCATCAGCCAAGGCCGTCTCGGCGGCCTGCTGCCAGCGGTCGAAGTCGAAATGCTCGCTCCACCCGTCGAAGCGCGCCCCCTGGCGCCATGCCTGAAGGATCACGCGACCCACTCGTCGGTCACCTCGCGACAGGAGGCCTTCGATGATGCCCGGCTTGCCATCGTGGTAGCGGAACCCGATGGCCTTGCCGTATTCGCGGTTGGAACGAATGGCGTCGCGCAGCAGGGCCAGGCGCGCGTCGGTCGTCTCGTGGTCGAGCTGGGCCGCCCACTGGAAGGGGGTGTGCGGCTTGGGCACGAAACCGCCGATGGAAACCGTGCACCGGATATCGCGGCGTCCGCTGACCTCACGACCCACCCGGATGACCTCGGCGGCCATGCGGGCGATCTGCAGGACGTCGTCATCGGTCTCGGTGGGA
>NBNH01000328.1 GCA_004379115.1 Actinomycetales bacterium mxb001 | reverse complement strand
ATCCGGCACCTTCGATGTGACGGGCACGCCCGGCCCGGTGCGCGTGGGCGGGATCTTCTCCATGACCAATTGCATCGAGAAGGCCTACCCCGATATCTGCAAGAACGCCGGGAAGACCGCGATCCGCGGCTCCGCCAACGTCACGACGACGCTCACGCTCACTCAGTTGGCCACCACGCCCGGAACGACCTGCGCCACGGCCAAGGCCACAGCGACGACGGGAGCGCGCTCCAACCGCATCACGTGGCAGCAGCACCATGCTGTTGAGGCCGTCTACGTGCCGGTGTTCGACCTCGTGGATACGCCCGGATGCGGCACCCAGGTGCAGGCGGCCCTGACGGTGAAGGTCGGCAAGGGCAACGCCGTCGTCATCGAGCCTGGCACCAAGGGCAAGGCGCGCAGCGTGATGTACGTGATCCCGGGCGACGTCTTCCCGTCGTAGCCGACGGGCCGCGACTAGGAGCGAATGCGCGCGTTGTCGGGGTCGTACATCGGCCGCAGTGACGCGACTGCCGGGTAGCGCACTCCTGCCACGTCGACCTCCCACGTGCCCGAGTTGATGACGTCCGCGGTGACGGGCTCGCCCGTCTCGATCATGGCCAGGCCGACCGCCCCTCCGAGCGTGTGTCCGTAACTGGCCGCGCGCATGTAGCCGACCGGCACGCCATCTCGATAGACGACCTCGCCGTGGAACATCAGCGGCTCCGGGTCGAGCAGGCGTACCTGCGCCAGGCGCTTCATGAGCGGGCCGGACTCCTTGAGCTTGACCACCGCGTCACGCCCGATGAACTCCTTGTCGAGATCGACGGCGAAGCCCAGGCCTACCTCCAGCACCGAATCGGTGTTATCGATGTCGTGCCCGTAGTCGCGGTAGCCCTTCTCCATGCGCAGGCTCGACAGGGCCTTCAGTCCTGTATGGCGCAGGCCGATCGGATCGCCGGCCTCACGCAGGCGCTCGTAGACATGCATCGCCTGCTCGGCTGGCACGTAGAGCTCGTAGCCGAGCTCGCCGAGGTAGGTGATGCGTACGCACAGGGCGCGCGCATAGCCCAGGTCGATCTCGCGAGCCGTGCGGAACGGAAAGGCTTCATTGGACATGTCGACCGACGTGATGGACTGCAACAGCTGGCGCGACAGCGGTCCCTGCACATTGATCTGCGCGTAGGCCGAGGTCATGTCGGTCACGTACGCACGGTCGTCACCCATGTGGCGACGCATCCACGACTCCACGTGACGATGCGCGGTGTCGGAGGCGACGACCCAGAATCGGTCGTCGTCCAGTTTGGTCACGGTCAAGTCGGCCTCGAGCAGGCCCGCGTCGTTGAGCCACTGGGTGTAGGTGATGACGCCCGGATCGCCGTCCACGCGATTGGCCGAGATGCGCTCCAGCGCTCGCCCGGCGTCCGGACCCTGCACCAAGAACTTCGCCATGAAGGCCATGTCCATGAGCCCCACGCCCTCGCGGACCGCTCGATGCTCATCGGCCCAGTAGCCGAACCAGTTCTGCCGGCCCCAGGTCAGCTCCGTGACCGTCGGCTCGACCCCCTCGGGGGCGAACCAGTCGGCGCCCTCCCATCCGGAGACGTCGCGGAAGTACGCGCGGTTCTCCGCGAGTCGGTCGTGGATGGGGGAGCGCTTCACGCCGCGGGCGGTCTGCATGGACCGTCCGGGGAAGTGGGTTTGGTAGACCATGCCGAGCGACTCGACCGTGCGCGTGGCACGGTACTGCGGGCTCGTCTGATACGGATGCAGCCGATCAATATGAAAGCCGGTGACATCCACGTCGGGTAGCCCATCGATGATCCAGGTCGCGACGGCCCGTCCGATGCCGCCGCCGGTGAGGATGCCGATGGAGTTCATGCCGGCAGCGACGAAGTAGCCGTCGATCTCCGGTGACTCGCCGACGACGGGAGCGAGATCGGGAGTGAAGGACTCGGGGCCGCAGAAGAACGTGCGGATGCCGACATCCATCGAGATGGGCACCCGCGCCATCGCCTTCTCCAGGTAGGGGCCCATGCGGTCCCAGTCCGGCGGCAGGGTCAGGAACGACGCGTCCTCGGGGATGCCATCGACATGCCAGGGTGCGCAGACGGGCTCGAACAGCCCGATCATCAACCCGTCACCCTCGGGCCGGTAGTAGCCGTAGGAGCCCGGATCTTCGAAGACCGGCAGCGTCGGATCGAGGTCGGGGATCGTGTCGGTGATGAGGTAGTAGTGCTCGGCGGCCTGGTTGGGCACCGTTATGCCCGACTTGGCGGCGAGCTGCCGGGCCCACATGCCCGCGCAGTTGACGACGTACTCGCACTCGATATCGCCCTGCGGCGTGCGTACGCCCGCGACGCGACCGTTCTTGACGATGACATCGAGCGCCGGTGTGCCTTCGAGGACGGTCACGCCCTGCATGCGAGCGCCCTTGGCCAGTGCCATGGTGGCGTCGACCGGATTGACGCGGCCGTCCTGGGGCACGTAGAAGCCGGCGAGCAGGTCATCCGTCTTCGCCAGTGGGAAGAGGTCGGCGATCTCCTTGGGCGAGATCTCATGGATCTCCACGCCGCACAGTCGATTGAAGGCAGATACGCGGCGGTACTCCTCCAGACGACCCTCATCAGCGGCGGCCTCGATGAATCCGATGGGTGCGAAGCCGGTGGACTGCCCCGTCTCCGCCTCCAGGCGGCTGTAGAGATCGCGCGTGTAAAGGCGCATGCGCGTGGAGGTCTCGGAGAACGAGCCGAACGCCACCATGAGACCGGCGGCATGCCAGGTCGTGCCGGATGTCAGGCGATCACGCTCCAGCAGGACGGTGTCGGCACCCCATCCCATGTGGCCCAGGTGGTAGGCGACCGAGGCGCCGATGATGCCCCCGCCGATGACGACGACCCGTGCCCGCGTGGGCTGCTGCTCGGCCATGCGCCAGACGCTATCGCCCTGCTACCCGATCAGTTGAGCCGATCCGGCACGCGAACGCTCCCGCGGTCCTACCGTGGCTCCATGGGTGCTGTTAACGGATCTGAATCCATCACCATCAATGCGCCGCTTGCCGATGTGCTTGCGGTCATTCGCAATCTCCCGGCCCAGGTCGACTGGTTTCCCGGATGCCTGAGTTCGCAGGTCCTCTCCTCCGATGCCGATGGCTTGCCCACGCGTGCGCGGCAGGTCAATGACGTCAAGGTCGCCAAGGATGAATACGAACTCGACTACCAGCACGGCGACGCGAGCATGTCCTGGAAGCTTGTCGCCCCCAGTAAGGCGCAGAAGTCGGCGAGTGGTTCCTGGACTCTCGTGTCCAAGGGATCGGGCACCGAGGCCACGCTGTCGCTGTCGATCGACCCGTCGATTCCGCTGCCCGGCTTCCTCATGAAGAAAACCCTGGGCGACACCCTCAAGGGCGCGACCAAGGGCCTGAAGAAGTACTGCGAGTCCTAGCCGAGCACCTCGCGCTCGTCAGCGAGCATGCGCACGCGGGACTTCACGTGAGCCAGGGAGTCGGCCGTCACCGCCTTGCCGATGTCGCTCGCGTATGCCGCATCGGCTGCTTCGGCTGACGCGAACCACAGTTCGGCGATGCCGTCGAAGGGGGCATCGGCATCCAGGACGTTGAAGCGAATGCGCTCGACGCCCGGCAGGGAGCGAGCCAGGGGGGTGTGCTCCTCAAGCCACCAGTGCACGAACTCCTCGCGCGTCATGTCGTCGCGGCGAATAAGACCGACCATCACCTTCATCTCATGCCCCCGGCTTCTTCCCGCGCGCGTGCGGACGGCCGCCGGTCGAGAGCACGAGGGCGATCACCATTTCATCGGCGCGCGGTGCGTCGGGCAGGCAGATCTCGGCGGCGTCCATGTCGTCGAAGACCCATCGGTCGTCCTTGTTGCCGATGGGCATCGTGATGCTGGCTCCGGGCCCCGCCACCTTCTTGGTGCCCGGGATGATGTCGGCACCGCCACCAATGGCCGCTCGGACTGGAGCGCCGAACCGCGGGTGCAAGACGGCAGCGGTGTGCTCGAGTTCGCCGTCGGTGCCGACGATGGCGCCCTTGCCATAGCCGCGCACATCGGTGGCGTCTACGCCTGCCGACTGCAGCACCTCGACCGCTCGACCCACGAGGTATCCGGCGACATCGGCGCCGAGCGCTTCGAGTTCCGAGAGATCAGCCGCGACGGGATGTCCGGCCAGCGGGTTGCGCACTGCGGCCGCGGCAACCACCTTGCGAGTGGGCGGATCAACGGCGATGCCGCCTTCGCGGTGCACCTCCACCAGGCTGACCAGCACGGTGCGAATGTCCATGACGCTCCCTTCGGTGCCTGAGCCTAGGCCCGAGTGGATCGACGGGCGGCCAGTGCCAGTCCGGCAAAGCCGGCGCCCACGGCAATCGAGGCACCGATCGCCCCGGCGGCGGCCTGCGGTTTGGTCTTTCCGGTCGCGAGCGGGACAGCCGCGGCGACCGCATCGAGGGCCTCGGTGGCGGCATTGAGCGTCGCCATGCGCGCGAGCGCCTGCGGGTTGTCGCGCACCTGCCAGAGCAGGACGCCCATCACGGCATTGCGGATGCCGAAGAGCCGCGCGAAGTAGCGCAGGGTCGGGGAGTCCTCCGCTGCGTCGATGCCGAAGGCCTGGAGGAGGGCCCCCGGCGCCACGGCGGCCGCACCGCCCACGGCGACTCGCTCGATGAGCATGGCCGCTGCATAACGGGATAGTCCTGCCTGCTTCACGCCACGCCCCTTCGCTCGATCTCGACGGCCTTCAGAGTCGCACAGGTCGTGAACACGTGCTGACCGTTCGACACGATCGAGAACCGTGAGACCCAATGCCTAGCATCGGGAGTGCAGCCTCGACATGGCGTGCGAGCACGTGCGCTCGCCGGTGCGATCGCGGCGGTCGTCCTGACGGCGGCCATCGCGGCGTTCGGTGCCTTCACGTGGTGGCGATCCATTCAGCCATCACCAACGCCCACCCCACGCGTGCCCTACTCGCTCAGCGCGTGCCGTGCCTTCGAGGAGCCCGTCGGAGCCGAGGGCTACCGCACGGCAGCCTCGATGGCTCTCGATCCGTGGCTGCGGGGCGCTGATGTCGGAGTCTCGGCACGTCTCGCGGATGGACGGATGCTGTGGGCCTTCGGCGATACCTTCCGCTCCCCGGATGGTCGCTCGACGACGGCCGTTCGCAATTCGATGCTCATGGCGGGCCAGGGATGTCGCCGCGTAGTCCTCGCCCCCGACGGTCGTGCCGTCATCCCGGACCGCCCCGACGGTGTCGGCTACTGGCCGATGAGCATGGTCGTGCTTCCGGCGGACGAGGGATCCCTGGTTCACGTCTTCGCCGAACGCGTCCGCGGGAGCGAGCAGGCATTCGCGTTCACCAACCTCGGTCCTGCCGTGGCGACCTATGTCATACCGTCCGGCGAGCCACCCGAGTTGATCTCGGTGACCGACCTCGGCGAAGACTCGCCATCGCGTGCGACGGTGGGCTGGGGTGCCGCGACGGCGCACGGCGACGACGGGTATGTGTACATCTTCGGTACGGCGAATCCGGACCAACCGCTCGTCTTCGGCTGGTCGGTCCGGGTGGCCCGCGCCGAGCCCACCGACCTCGTCGATCCTGGCTCATGGGAGTACTGGACGGGCGGTGAATGGTCGACGTCGCCCGACGCGGCCGCCCCGGTCATTGCCGCGGAGGGCGGCGTCTCGCAGACGTTCTCGGTCATCGCACGCGATGGGCAGTGGTACGCGATCAGCAAGCGTGATGGGGATCTGGGAACCGATCTGGCGGTTTGGTCGGCCTCCTTTCCCTGGGGGCCATTCTCCGCACCGGTGAGCGTGGGTCGGATTCCCAATGACACCGACCCGTCGATCCTGCGATACATGCCGTTGGCTCATCCGGATGCACGGCAATCCGGTCCTGGGCGCATGCTGGTGTCGGTGAGCCGCAACTCACTCGACCCGCTCGTGCTGGCGAACTTCCCCCGGCTCTACCGCCCGTTCTTCGTCGACATCGAATTGCCGCCGCAGCCGTCGGAACGCGACCTCGATCCTCGCGGCTAGGGTGACGGCCGTGCCCCGAGAGCTTCCGCAGCGCTTCCTGCGCGACCTGGCCGTGGGCGCCGTGGGGCTTGGCTGCATGCCGATGTCGTGGGCCTATCGGACGGCCGATGCCGACCCGGTCGAAGTGCGCGCCACCCTCCATCGCGCGGTGGAACTGGGCGTCACGCTCCTCGATACCGCCGATGTCTACGGGCCGTACACCAACGAGGAGATCATCCGCGACGCCATCGTCCGTGAGGGTCTGCGCGACCGCGTAGTCATCGCCACCAAGTGCGGGCTCGTTCCAGCGGACGCGACGTCCTATCGACGCGATGGTTCACCCGACTACATTCGCTCGGCCTGCGATGCATCGCTGCGGCGCCTCGGAGTCGACGTCATCGATCTCTACCAATTGCACCGGGTGGATCCGCAGGTGCCGGTGGAGGAGACCTGGGGTGCGCTGAGCGATCTCGTGGCTGCCGGCAAGGTGCGCTACCTGGGCATGTCCGAGTCGACGGTCGAGGAGATCGTGGCAGCCGATGCCATCCATCCGGTGACGAGCGTGCAGAGCGAACTGTCGCTCTGGACGAGCGAGAACATCGACAACGGGGTCCTTGAGTTGTGTCGAACGCGCGGGATCGGCTTCCTCGCGTACTGCCCGCTCGGACGTGGCTATCTCACCGGCCACCTGACGAGCGAGGCGATCGAGTCCGGCGACTTCCGCAGCGCCAATCCTCGCTTCACCCCCGAGGCGATGGCGGCCAATCACGTCATCGTCGATGGCATCCGGCAGATCGCCGCCCGACTCGATGCAACACCGGCGCAGGTGGCGCTGGCGTGGGTGCTCGCGCAGGGAGACAGTGTCGTTCCCATTCCCGGCACCAAGCGACGACGCTGGCTCGATGAGAACGTCGCCGCCGTGGATGTGCACCTGTCAGACGACGATCTCGCCGACCTTGCGGCGTTGCCGCGGTCCGTCGCGCCTCGTTACTGAGGCGGTGGGTCACCCCACTGACGCGAGAACTGGCTCGCGCTCGGGGCTCTCCGTGGTGGCCGGACGCGGTGCCGAGCGTCGAGATGGCGGCGGAACGAAGCCGCGCACCAGCAGGGCGCAGGCGATGAGCGTCGTCGCGGTGATGAGCAGTGCCACCGACCACGCGGCCAGTGCATCGGTGCCGGCCATGACGTAGTGGGCGGTCGCCACGGGCCACGCGGCATAGGCGATGAGGTGGGTACGCCGGAACCACGTATTGCCGGCCTTGCCCAGCTTCGTGCGCAATCGCCCGACGATGGACACGGGGATGAGCATCCAGAAGGCGAGCGCACCCAGGCCGACCGCGATCGGCTCCCAGGGCGACGTGAAGGGGATAAGGACCTGTGTCGGCGTGAAGCGCACCACGGGGTCGATCATCAGCAGCCCCATGTGAGCGGCGAGGAATGCGAGCGCGAGTGCGCTGAGCCAGCGGTGCATGACCAGCAGGCCCTGCGGAGTGGCCAACTTCCCAAGGAGTCGCGTCTTGAGCAGGATGCCCCAGATCACGACGGCGGTGAGCAGGCCCCAGGAGGTGATGCCCGTGGCGCGGATGGCCAGCCAGGTCCAGGGGACAGACGACAGTGCCTCAAACATGGAGTGCCTCCCGGACTCGAATGGGCTCGATGGTGGGGTCGTGGGGGAAGAGCAGGGCGTCGAGATGGTGGTCGGCGAGCCAGGCGCCGGCTTCGTCTCGTCCGCGCACGAGGGCGAACGTCGTGGCGGCCTCGGCCTGCCAGCCGGTCGGGGCGATCACCGTCACCTGCGCGAGGTCGGACTGCGCGGGCAGACCCGTGACCGGGTCGATCACGTGGTGGCGGCCGTTCCAGCGGCGACGCAGCGAGGACGACGTGGCCACGGAACGCCGTCCGGTGCTCAGTTGCACCTCGTGGAGAAGTGGTGAGCCAGTGCGTCGGTCATCGGCGATCTGGGCAACCCAGGGTGCCCGACCTGCTTCGCCACGCGTGGTGATGTCGCCACCGAGGTTGACCAGGACGCCCTGCGCTCCCGCGCCGTAGATCTCGCTGGCGACGATGTCACCGGCCAGACCCTTGCCGATGGCGCCAGGGTCCAGGCCCACGCCCGAGGGCAGGCAGACCGTATGGGCGTGGGAGTCGAGCACGATGCCACCCGTCCCGTGGACCGGTGCAAGGGCGTCATTGAGTGCGTCGATGGCATCGCGAGCCACGACCGTGGCGAAGTCCGCGTCGTATCCCAGATTCGTCATGGCACCGAGGACGGTCGGATCGAAGGCGCCCTGCGTCCACTCGGCTGCCTCCAGCATCACCGAGACGAGTGTCTCGAGATCGGCCGAAACCTCCACCGGACCCTGGCCCGCGTGCGCGTTGAGCGCGTTCAATTCGCTGTCGTCGCGAAAGCGCGACCAGCATTGCTCGAGCAGGTTCACGCGCAGCAGGGCCAGATCGGCCAAGTCGTCGGCCGATGGCTGGGTGGGGGCGTAGACGATGACCTGGGCTGTCGAGCCCATGGCCTTCGTACGACGCTCGGCGAGAAACACGACGACTCCTAGCTGCTCTTCGATGGGGCCTGGGGCTGGGGTTGCGGCGCGGGCTGCGGTGCCGGTGCGGCGCCACCACCGCCGTTGTTGCTGGAACCGCCACCGGTCCAGTTGTTGTCAGCAGGGACCTGGACGTAGACGGGTTCACCGGCCGCGAGTGCGCGGTTGTACGCGCCGATCTCGTCGTTGAGTTGCCGGGCCACCGACTTGAGCTGCTGGCGGTAGTCCTTGAGTTGTGCTGCCTGGTCGGCCAGCTGGGCGGCGTACGCATCGAGATCGGCCTGGGTGAGGCCCTGCGAACTCACGGGCTGCGCCGCATCGACGGGGGCGGTGTCGGTCTCATCGGACTGCGCGGCACGAACGCCGATGACTCCGACGAGGCCGATGCATGCCGTCGATGCCAGGCCGACAGCGAGCATCCGCTCGCCCGCTCGGCTCTTGGGCTGCTTACGGCGGGGCTCAGTCGTCGTCATGGTCGTGCTCTCCCTCGTCTTCGTGGTCCTCGTCGCCGTGCTCGTCTTCCTGGTACTGCTCGTCGTCCTGACCCTGGTCGTCGTCCTGGTACTGCTCGTCCTCTTGGTACTGCTCGTCGTCCTGACCCTGGTCGTCGTCCTGGTACTGCTCGTCACCCTGCGGGGCGGCGGGCTGAGCGGGAGCGACCGGCACCTCGATCACCTGCGGCTCCTGTGCGCCAGGTGCCGGCTTCGGGTCCTTGACCTGCGGCAGTTCGAGGGGTGCGAGAGACGGAGTCGCCGATGCATCGGCTACCACCTGACGCGTCTCTGTCTGCGTCGTCCCTGACGTCGTGGTCGCGGCGCTGACGACGGCGATTCCAGCGATAGTGCTGGCGGCCAGGACGGCAGCGCCACCGACCACCGCCGAGATGATTCCGGCTCTGTTCACGTCCTGCTCCTTCGATCGTGTCTTTGTGCGGGCATTACTGAAGGTAGGGAGGCACCGACGAGGTGACGGCCAAGGACGGGTAAAGCCCAGGTAAGGGCTGCTGTGGAGCGCGAATCACGGGGGGCGGCATGGGAGCATCGACCCGTGCAGGTCCTAGTTGTGGAAGACGATCCTGCCGTGGCGGGTCCTCTTCGCGAGGGCCTTGAGCGCCATGGATTCACCGTCGAACTCGTGTCCTATGCGACCCAGGCGCTGCCCGCGGTCCAGGAGTTCGGCCCCGACCTGGTGCTGCTCGATCTCGGGCTCCCGGACGGCGATGGGCTCGACGTCCTGCGGGAGATACGCAGGATCAGCGACGTGCCGGTCATCATCGCGACGGCCCGGGGCGATGAGACCGACCGGATCATCGGACTCGAGCTCGGGAGCGATGACTACGTCGTCAAGCCCTTCTCCGTGCGCGAATTGGCTGCTCGCATCCGTGCGGTCGGCCGTCGCCGCCGCCGGGAGCCGGCATCTGACAACGGCCGTCTCGTCGTGGATCGCACCAAGCACGCGGTCACGCTCGATGGTGAGGCCCTCGATCTGACGGCCAAGGAGTTCGATCTCCTCGCGGTGCTCGCCGAAGAGCCCGGTCGAGCCGTACCGAGGCAAGAGTTGTTCGCACGAGTGTGGGATCCCGTCTGGGTCGGCACCGGCAAGACACTTGATGTCCATGTCGCGTCGCTACGCCGCAAACTCGGCGACCCGACTCTCATCGAGACCGTTCGCGGAGTCGGCTACCGACTGGCATCGATGTGACTCGTCGCCTCGTCCTGGTCATGACGGCCATGGCGGCGCTGGTCGCGATCGCCCTGGCCGTGCCGATGGTGCTGCTCGTGGCCAACGACCAACGGGCCGCCTTCGTCTCGGACCTCGAGGTGGAGACCCTGGCGGCCGCCTCCGTGCTGTCATCGGAGCCCAGCAGCCTGTGGGCCGACACGGTCGAGGCCGTGGCCGAAACGACGGGTGCGCGCGTCGTCGTGGTGGACGATTCCCTGCAACTAATGGCCGATAGCGACAACTCGGGGCTCGATCGCTCCTTCGACCGTCCCGAGATCCAAAGCGCGCTCGCCGGTTCGCTCACCTCGGACATCCGCTACTCGACCACGCTCGCCACCGATCTTCGCTACGTCGCGGCTCCGATCGTCAAGGATGAACGCGTTGTCGCTGCTGTGAGATTGTCGCTTCCGGAGGACCAGGTCGTGGCGGCCGTGCGACGCACACAGGCTTGGCTCTTGGTCTTCGTCCTCGCGGTTATCGTCGCTGCCGCGGTGATCGCCTGGCTGCTCGCTCGATCCATCGCGGCTCCGCTCGAAGATGTCGCGGATGTCGCGCGGGTTCTTCCCGAGGATCTTGCGCTGCGGGCGCAGGAGGACCGCGGCCCTCGCGAGGTCCGCGAGGTGGCGACGGCGCTCAACTCCACGGCTGCACGTCTGGGCGACATGATCCATCGCGCCGAGCGCGTGGCCGCCGATGCTTCGCATCATCTGCGTACGCCGCTCACGGGGGTGCGGCTGCGACTCGAGGCCATCGAGGAGACATCGCGTGACCCGGCCATCATCGCGGAGGCTTCGGCAGCGACCGATGAGGTGGATCGGCTGACTCGGCGTATCGATCAGGTGCTCGCATTGGCAAAGAGCGATGCGGCTGCCCTCGCACCCGAAGACATCGACATGACGTCGGTGGTGGCCGACCGTGTCGTGGCGTCCGAGGTGCTCGCCGCTGACCGGGGCGTCGTCATCGACTCCGATATCGACGCCGATGTCCGGGTGCGTGCCGTCATGGGTTCGGTGTCGCGGGCTGCGGACGAAGTGATCGGCAACGCGCTCGCCTACGCGCGGTCACGTATTCACGTGTCGGTTCATACCGACGCCCACTTCGGCATTCTGCGCGTCGACGACGACGGGCCCGGCGTCCCGGCGGACGAGCGGTCCCGTGTCCTCCAGCGATTCACTCGCGGGTCGACAGCGGCGCCGGGTGGCAGCGGCCTGGGCTTGGCCCTGGTGGCCGAGAGTGCGGCCGCCACCGGTGGTTCGGTCACCGTGGGCGAGGCCGCGCTCGGTGGGTGCTCGATCGAGGTCCGCTGGCCGCTCGCTGCCGCGTGAATCCGGGGCTGCTCACGGATCGTGCACGTCTGCGAGGATGTCGCGCGTGTCGACGGACTTTGGCTCGGGTGTGCGGGAGGTCATCGTGATCCCGCGCGCGGGCGATGCGCCAGCGCCCGGACTCCTGGGTGCCCTGCGCGGTGCAGCAGAGGCCGCGGCCCAGGTCGCGCTGGCCATGGGCGAGGTAGCTCAGAGCGCCGTGGTGGCGATCGCTGGTCCGCCTACCAACGCCGTCCTCGATCGCGTTGTGCCTGCCGTGACCGACGCCATCCTCCAGCGCCTCAACATCACCGGGATCGTGATCGAGCGCGTCGACCTTCGCGTCATCGTGGTGACGGTTTTGGATCGCCTGGACCTCACCGACCTGGTGATTGCTCGCGTGGACCTCGCCCGAGTGATCGACGCGGCGCTGGACGAGGTCGATCTCACCCAGATCGTCCTCGATCGCGTCGACCTCGACCGCATTGTCGAGTCAGTCGAATTGGATCCCATCCTCGATCGGGTGCCCATCATCGAGCTGGCCGACTATGTCATCGAAGAGGTCGACCTGCCGCAGATCATTCGCCAATCCACCGGAGGCGTGGCCGCTGACGCGATCGATGCTGCTCGCATGGCGTCCTACCGAACGGACGTGGGCGTGGCCGGTTTCGTCGACCGCCTCATCTTCCGACGCAAGCGAGCGCTCGAAGCGCCCGGTGAACCGGAGTCGCTCTCCGCTGAGGAGCAGACCCCGTGACGACGTTCAGCCAGTGGCGCAGGGGAGAGGGCAAGAGCGTGTCGTCCTCCGAGCTTGCCCTGCCCGATGCAGCGCGTGCCTTCCAAGGCGAGCGGGCTGGATTCATCAGCCGGATGCTGGCGTGTCTCGTCGATCTGGGCCTGATCGCGGCCGTCATGTTCGGCATCTGGCTGAGCATCAGCGTGATCCAACTCATCTTCTCTCCCGGCGTCGACGTCACGCCGCCCACAGCGGGGGTGCTCGTCGCGTGGGGATATGCGTTGGCCGCGATCTACTGGACCGGGGCGTGGGCCACGTCCGGTCGATCGCTGGGGGCGTGGCTCATGGGCCTACGTGTCGTCAGCAGCAAGGGCAACCGTCTGTCCTGGCCGAAGTCGTTCCTGCGCGCGCTCTTCTGCGTCAGCTTCCCGGTCGGCCTGGTGTGGGCGATCTTCAGCAAGCGCAATCGGTCGCTGCAGGACATCGTGCTGCGCACGATCGTCATCTACGACTGGTATGTCCCGGAGCCCGACAAGGTCACGGTTCCGCGCGACGTCGCCTAGCGCCCCTCGTCGGTCACATCGGCCACGATGGGGTCGTAGGACGCAAGGAGTGCATCGGCGTCGACGGCGACGACGGTGCCAGCGAGTCCCGTGCCCAGCGTGATCTCACGGCCGCGGATGCGCTCGTCGGCCACCACCGGCAGATCGAGACCCAGTGGCGAGATGGTGCCGCGGGCGTAGCCGGTGGCGGCCTTAGCCTCGTCTGAGTCCGGCAGCGCGATGCGATTGACACCGAGCACCGCTCGCAACTTCTTCCACGACAGGCTGCGGTCGCCGGGCACAAGGACGAGGACGTAGTCGCCCTCGCCTCGGCGGACGACCAAGGTCTTGACGACGGACTCCTCCGGCACGCCGCAGGCAGCGGCAGCCTCAGCGAGGGACGTGACATGGCCGGGATGAATGATGCGTACGTCGAGTCCGCGCTCGCGCGCGGCGATCACCCCGGGTGCCTCGGCCATTCTCCAAGGCTCCCATGGGCGCCTTGGCTAGCATGCGGCCACGTTGCGAGGGGAGGGGATCGGCGACATGGCAGAGGCAGCGCGGGGCGACGGTCGCGGCATGGTCATCGGCGGGGGCATCATCACCGGCATCTCCCTCGTGATCACCGGTGCGGCTGTTGCCTATTTCATCAGCGGGATCATCAGTTCCCCCGAGGCGATGAGCATGGTCTTTCCATTCCTTCTCATCGGCTGGCTCACCTTTGCCTTGCCCACGTGGTTCGTCGGCGTGCCGCTTCTCGGCCTGGGTCGTGCACGGGAGCGTGGCCCGGTCAGGGGGGCAACGGCGGCATGGATCGTGACCCTGGTGGGCCTTCCCACCGTGGCCCTCCTGCTCGTCTCCGCGGCATCAGGCGCGTCCTGGGTGTTCTATGCCTTGATCGTGGCGATTCCGGCCGCGATCATCGCGATGATCGTGGGCCTTATCTGGCTGGTGTGGGGCAAGCCGGCATCTAGTTGACGCGTGTGAGCGGGTGACGGGATCCGTCGCTTCGCTCCTCCCGATCCCCGAGGGCGCTCACTCTGTGAGCGGGTGACGGGAATCGAACCCGCACCACCAGCTTGGAAGGCTGGAGCTCTACCATTGAGCTACACCCGCGAACGTGCGAGGCATCACCTTACCCGGCTGCGCGCAGGCCTTCGGCGAGCGGTCGCGGCACACTCCCGCAGAGCCACCACGTCCATCGCCTCGATGACGCGCCCCTAGACTGACGTCGTCTGCCGCGTGCAGGCACGCGGGGTGTGGCGCAGCTTGGTAGCGCGCCTGCTTTGGGAGCAGGAGGCCCCCGGTTCAAATCCGGGTACCCCGACCACGTCAGTGAGGGCAGGTCAGCCGCCCGTGCTGCCCTCATGCGGCAGGCAAGTAGGCTGACGCGACTCATCAGCCGGAGGAGATCCCCGTGAAGAGCACCGCCGAGACCCTGTCGCCGACCCGGGTCAAACTCACCGTCGAGGTGCCCTTCGACGAACTCCAGTCAAGCCTGGATGCCGCCTACAAGGCCATTGCCGGACAGATCTCCATCCCTGGCTTTCGCAAGGGCAAGGTCCCCGCGCGGGTCATCGACCAGCGCGTCGGACGTGCGGCTGTGCTCGAGGAGGCCGTCAACCAGGTGCTCCCCAAGGCCTATGAAGAGGCCCTGCGCGAGAACGACGTCACGCCCCTCGGGCGACCCGATGTCGAGATCACCGAGATCCAGGATGGGCAGAGCGTGACCTTCACCGCCGAGGTCGACACCATGCCCGAGTTCGATCTCCCGGCCTACGACGGCATCAGCGTCACGGTCGACGATGCCGAGGTGACCGACGATGACGTGGAGGAGCAGCTCACCGCCCTGCGAGGACGCTTCGCCAGTCTCGTGCCGGTCGAGCGCGCGGCAGCCGACGGTGATGTGCTCCTCGTCGACATCTCCGGCGCCCAGCCAGATGGCACGGCCGTCGAAGACCTCAGCGGCAATGCGCTGTCCTACGAACTCGGCACCGACGGCATGCTGCCCGGCTTCGACGACGCCGTCCGTGGCGCCAGTGCTGGCGAGACCCGCACGTTCGAGTTCACCCCCGAGGTGGGCGAGTTCGCCGGCGCTCCCTTGACCGTCACGGCGACGGTGTCCACCGTCCGCGAGCGCTCGTTGCCCGACGCTGACGACTCGTTCGCCCAGATGGCATCGGAGTTCGACACCATCGGCGAGCTTCGCGACGATATCCGCACCCGCTTGGCCAAGATCCGCGTACTCGAGCAGGGCCTGCAGGCGCGCGGCAAGGTCCATGAGGCTCTGGTCGAACTCGTCGACTTCCCCGTCCCCGAGGGCGTCATTCGCGCCGAGGTCGAGGATCACTTCGCCGACGGCCATGCCGGCGATGACGAGCACCGTGCCGAGGTCGAGCGCAATGCCCGCAACGGTCTGAAGAGCCAGCTCATTCTCGATCGCATCGCCGAGACCGAAAACGTGTCGGTGGGGGAGTCTGAGTTGTCCGCGTGGCTGCTGCAGAACGCCCCGCGCTACGGCATGGCCCCCGATGCCTTCGCCCAGGCGCTCGTCCAGGCGGGGCAGCTGCCCATGGCGATCTCCGACATCCGCCGCAGCAAGGCCCTCGCCGTCGTGACCCAGAAGGCCAAGGTCTTCGACGCCTCGGGACGTCCGGTCGACCTGGAGGCCCTCGATGCCGACCTGCGGGCGGCCGAGGCTGCGGGCGAGGTCGAGGTCATCGAGGACTGACCTGCCCGGGGGCGAGCGTTGAGCCGTGGGCGAACACCCGCGGGGCCGGGACTATCTCGGCGCCCCCCAGCGTTAGGGTCGGCAAGGCGGGTGCTGGGCGCCCGTGACCGTCGTGAGAGGAGTGCGCGTGGGCGCGGACAGGTACGTCGACCTTCGAACGGGGTCACCCGGCATGGCCGGATTCGGCGACATGCTGGATGAGCGCCTGCTGCGCGAGCGCATCGTCTGGCTCGAGGGCGAGGTGCGCGATGAGAACTCCAACCGCATCGCCAAGCAGCTCCAGGTCCTCGCGGCCGAAGACCCCGAGAAGGACATCACCCTCTACATCAACTCCCCGGGCGGATCCATCACGGCCGGCATGGTCATCTACGACACCATGCAGCTGATCCCCAACAACGTGACGACGATCGCCATGGGCCTCGCTGCCTCCATGGGCCAGTTCCTGCTGACGGCGGGTGCCCCGGGCAAGCGCTACGCGACGCCCAACACGCGGATCATGATGCATCAGCCGCTGGGTGGCATCGGTGGCACGGCGTCCGACATCAAGATCCAGGCCGAGCAGATGCTCTTCATCAAGAAGCGCATGGCGCAGCTCATCGCCGAGCACTCGGGCCACTCGGTCGAGGAGATCGAAGCCGACTCCGATCGCGACCGCTGGTTCACGGCCGAGGAGGCCCGCGACTACCGCCTGATCGACCACGTCTACTCGACGGCGGCCGATGCTCCCGGGAGCAAGTCATGACCCGCTCGCCCTGGATCGAAGGAGAACACATGCGCACCCAGTCGGGCCTCACCGTGCCCTCGGCCCGCTACATCGTGCCGGAGTTCCGCGAGCGCGTGGCCAACGGCGAGCGCGTCCACAACCCCTACACCAAGCTCTTCGAGGAGCGCATCATCTTCCTCGGCGTCCAGATCGACGATGCCTCGGCCGACGACGTCATGGCCCAGCTTCTGTGCCTGGAGTCGATGGATCCCGACCGCGACATCCAGATCTACATCAACTCGCCCGGTGGCTCCTACACCGCGATGACGGCCATCTACGACACGATGCAGTTCGTCAAGCCCCAGGTGCAGACGGTCTGCCTCGGCCAGGCCGCATCGGCGGCCGCTGTGCTCCTCGCGGCGGGCACGCCGGGCAAGCGCTTCGCTCTCCCGCACGCTCGGATCCTCATCCACCAGCCCTACACCGAGGGCGGCGGCCAGGCCTCCGATGTCGAGATCCAGGCCAACGAGATCCTGCGCATGCGCGATGAGATGGAAGGCATCCTGTCGCAGCACACGGGGCGCTCGAAGGAGCAGATCGAGAAGGACATTGAGCGCGATCGCATCCTGACCGCCGAGGCAGCCAAGGAATACGGCCTCATCGACCAGGTCATCGCCTCCCGCAAGGTCGCTGCCACTGCCTGAGAGGCATTCGTCCGCTCACGGCTGAACGCGCCGGGGGCGCAATTCACGCCGGAAGCCGCCCCTGGGCGGTACCTTCGGTAGTCCGGGGCGCCGTCGGGTGCGCCCCTATGCGTAGGGAGCAGTCGTGGCGCGGATCGGCGACGGGGGTGACCTCCTCAAGTGCTCCTTCTGCGGCAAGAGCCAAAAGCAGGTCAAGAAGCTCATCGCGGGCCCCGGCGTCTACATCTGCGACGAGTGCATCGACCTGTGCAACGAGATCATCGAAGAGGAGCTCAACGACTCCACCGATGTCTCCTTCGGCGAGCTGCCGAAGCCCCGCGAGATCTACGAGTTCCTCGACAACTACGTGATCGGCCAGGACGTCGCCAAGAAGGCCCTGTCCGTCGCCGTCTACAACCACTACAAGCGCGTCCAGGCGGGTGCCAACCAGCGCGGTCGTGAAGACTCCGTCGAGCTGGCCAAGTCAAACATCCTCCTGCTGGGGCCCACGGGCTCCGGCAAGACGCTTCTCGCCCAGACCCTGGCCCGCATGCTCAACGTGCCGTTCGCCATCGCCGATGCCACTGCCCTCACCGAGGCGGGCTACGTCGGCGAGGACGTCGAAAACATCCTGCTCAAGCTGATCCAGGCTGCTGACTACGACGTCAAGAAGGCCGAGACGGGCATCATCTACATCGACGAGATCGACAAGATCGCCCGCAAGAGCGAAAACCCGTCGATCACCCGCGACGTCTCCGGCGAAGGTGTTCAGCAGGCACTGCTGAAGATCCTCGAGGGCACCACGGCATCTGTGCCCCCGCAGGGTGGCCGCAAGCACCCCCACCAGGAGTTCATCCAGATCGACACCACCAACGTGCTCTTCATCGTGGGCGGTGCCTTCGCCGGTCTCGACGGCATCATCGAGCAGCGGATCGGCAAGAAGCGCGTCGGCTTCACCTTCGACATCGTGTCCGACGACGGCGAGACCGTGAGCGACGCCAACCCCGACGATATCTTCGGCTACGTCATGCCCGAAGACATGCTGAAGTTCGGCATGATCCCCGAGTTCATCGGGCGCCTTCCCGTCTTCACGTCCGTCACCAAGCTCGATCGCGAGGCCCTGGTCAAGGTGCTCACTGAGCCGCGCAACGCGCTCGTCAAGCAATACCAGCGCCTCTTCGATCTCGATGGCGTCGAGCTCGAGTTCACCGAGGGCGCCTTGGCCGAGATCGCCGATCAGGCCCTCAAGCGCGGCACCGGTGCGCGCGGTCTGCGCGCCATCCTCGAAGAGGTTCTCCTCAACGTCATGTACGACGTCCCGAGCCGCTCCGATGTCGCTCGCGTCGTGGTCACCGAAGAGACGGTGCGCGACAACGTGCTGCCCACCCTGGTGCCGCGCGAGGTCGAGACACCCAAGCGCCGCGTGCGCAAGGAATCCGCCTAACCCTTCCCGCGCCCCCGTGTTGAGTGGCGGGTTATCCCGTCGTATACGGCGTGTCGCGGCGCACAACCCGCCGCTCAACGGATCGTTACTCGGTCGGCGCGAGCGTGACGTCGACGCTGATCATTTCGCCCCTCGGCTCGATGACCAGCTCAGCGATCGAACCAGCGGCTTTCAGGTCGCCGGCCACCGACTCGATGCGTGCCATGGCCTCCGCCGGGCCGCTGATGACCGCGCGCTGCACCTCGGCCTTCATCGACGCCTTTGCCTCGCTCTTCGCCTTGCGCACGAGTGACAGCACGGTCGCCGTGTCAGCGACAGTCTGACGGTCGCCATCGCCGGCGGCGACCAAGACCTCCGCGGCGGTCGGCCACGACGTCTGATGGATCGAGCCCGCCTGCCACCACGACCACACCTCGTCCGTGACGAACGGCAGGAAGGGCGCGAAGAGCCGCAACTGCACGTTGAGCGCCAGGGCGAGTGCCGCCTTGGCCGAGGCCTGACCCTCCGCACCCTGGCCGCCGTAGGCGCGTTCCTTGACCAATTCCACGTGATCGTCGGTGAACGACCAGAAGAAGGTCTCGGCGAGTTCTAGCGCCCGTGTGTAGTTGTAGTCCTCGAAGGCGGCGGTGGCCTGTCGCACCGTCTCCGCCAGGTCGGCCAGCATCGCCCGATCGAGAGGTGCCGTGATCGCTGCGGGGTCATCCTGCGGCTCGAGGCCGAGGACAAACTTGGACGCATTGAGGATCTTGATGGCCAGTCGACGACCGATCTTCATCTGGCCGACATCGAACGCCGTATCCGTGCCGGGGCGTCCCGAGGCTGCCCAGTAGCGGACGGCGTCGGATCCGTGCTCGTCGAGCAGACCCATCGGCGTGACGACATTGCCCTTCGACTTGCTCATCTTCTTGCGATCCGGGTCGAGGATCCAACCGCTGATCGCGGCGTCCGACCAGGGCAATCCGTCGAATTCGAGGTGGCTGCGCACGACGGTGGAGAACAGCCAGGTGCGGATGATCTCGTGGGCCTGCGGACGCAGGTCCATGGGAAACACGCGCGACCACAGGTCGTCGTCGCGGCTCCAACCGCCGGCGATCTGTGGGGTGAGAGATGACGTGGCCCACGTATCCATGACGTCGGGATCACCGATGAAGCCGCCGGGCTTGCCGCGCTGATCCTCCGTGTATCCCGCCGGCACGTCAGTTGACGGGTCGACGGGGAGCAGGGAGTCGTCGGGGACCAGCGGGGAGTCGTAAACCGGATTGCCGTCGACATCGAGTGCGTACCAAAGGGGAATGGGAACGCCGAAGAAGCGCTGACGAGAGATCAGCCAGTCGCCATTGAGTCCTTCGACCCAGTTCTCGTAGCGGACGAGCATGTGCGACGGATGCCAACTCAGTTCACGTCCGCGCTCCAGGAGTGCCTCGCGAAGTTCCGGCTCGCGGCCGCCGTTGGTGAGGTACCACTGGCGCGTCGTCACGATCTCGAGCGGACGGTCGCCCTTCTCGAAGAACTTGACGGCGTGGGTGATCTCCCGCGGCTCACCGACGAGATCGCCGGACTCGCGCAGGAGTTCGACGATCCGCTCCTTGGCGGAGTGCGCCGTCTTGCCGGCGAGCTCGGCGTAGGCGTGCTGTCCCTGCGCGTCCTCGATCCAGTGCGGCGTTTCCGGAAGCAGTCGACCGTCCCATCCGATGACGGGTCGCGTCGGCAACTGGAGTTCGCGCCACCAGGTCACGTCGGTGAGGTCGCCGAAGGTGCAGATCATCGCAATGCCGGACCCCTTCTCCGGATCGGCCAGTGCGTGGGCCACGACCGGCACCTCGACATCGAATAGCGGCGTGCGCACCGTGGTGCCGAAGAGCGGCTGGTAGCGGGCGTCGTCGGGGTGCGCCACGAGCGCGACGCAGGCGGGGATGAGTTCGGGGCGCGTGGTCTCGATGTAGACGGGCTCGGAGCCATTGCTTCGCATGAAGCCGATGCGGTGGTAGGCGCCGGGCCGCTCGCGGTCCTCGAGTTCGGCCTGCGCGACCGCTGTGCGGAAGGTGACGTCCCACAGCGTGGGCGCCTCCGACTGATAGGCCTCGCCTCGCGCGAGATTGCGCAAGAAGGCGCGCTGCGACACGGCGCGGGCATTGTGGTCGATGGTCTGATACGTCTGCGACCAGTCGATGGAGAGGCCGAGCCGCCGCCAGAGTTCCTCGAAGGCCTTCTCGTCCTCGACCGTCAGTCGTTCGCACAGTTCCACGAAGTTGCGGCGTGAGATCGGGATCTGATTCTTGGGGTCAGGGTCTGCCGGGGGCTCGAAGCCTGGGTCGTAGGGCAGCGACGGATCGCACCGCACGCCGTAGTAGTTCTGAACCCGGCGCTCCGTGGGCAGGCCGTTGTCATCCCAGCCCATGGGATAGAAGACCGAGAAGCCCTGCATGCGCTTGTAGCGGGCGATGCAGTCGGTGTGCGTGTAGGAGAAGACGTGGCCAACGTGCAGCGAACCGCTCACCGTGGGTGGCGGAGTGTCGATCGAGTAGACCTCCGACCGGGGGCGTGAGCGATCGAAGCGATAGACGCCGGAGCGATCCCACTCCTCGACCCAGCGCTGCTCGATCCCATCGATGCTGGGCTTGTCGGGGAGGCGGGCACTCATGGGCGCTCATCCTAGGAGGCCACTAGTGTGGACGGCGTGGCGGAGGGCGAGGCAGACGGCGATCACGCACCGTTCCCCGACGACTATGCGTCGATTCAGGAGCAGTTGCTCGGTCGCTGGCCCGAAAGCGCCATCCAGCCGTCGCTCGAACGCATCGACGCGATCATGGACCTGCTGGGATCGCCGCAACTTGCCTATCCGGTCATCCAGATCACCGGCACCAACGGCAAGTCCTCGACGTCTCGGATGATCGCCAGCCTGTTGCGCGCCTTCGGCCTGCGGACGGGCCTCTACACCAGCCCTCATCTCGTCGATATCCGCGAGCGGATCGAAATCGATGGGGCGCCGATCAGCGCGGAGGCATTCGTCGATATCGCTCGCGATGTCGGCCCCTACGTCGCAGCCGTTGACGAGCGCATGGCAGCCGAGGGTCGCACCCCGGTCACGTTCTTCGAGACGATGACGGCGATCGCCTACGCCGCCTTCGCCGACGCGCCCGTCGATGTGGCCGTCGTCGAGGTCGGCATGGGTGGCACCTGGGACGCCACGTCGGTCTGCCGCCCGCAGGTGGCCGTGTTCACGCGCGTCGATATCGACCACGCCGAGATCCTCGGCGACACCATCGAGCTGATCGCCACCGAGAAGTCAGGAATCATCCGCGAGGGAGCGTTTGCCGTGTCCGCTCAGCAGGATCCGGCTGCCGCTGCGGTGATTCGCGCGCGCGCAACGGAGATGGGGGCGACCCTGGCTTGGCAGGGTGACAACTTCTGGGTTGTCGATCGCACCGTGGCCGTGGGCGGCCAAGTGCTCAACGTCCATGGGCTTGCCGGTGAATACGACGACGTCTTCGTTCCGCTCTTCGGCCCGTTCCAGGCCGACAACGCCGCTGTGGCGCTGGCGGCCGTCGAGGCCTTCCTGGGTAGCGGAGCCTTCGCCCTCGACGCCGACGCGGTACGCGAAGGATTCGCCGACGTGGTGTCGCCGGGTCGACTAGAGATCGTGCGTCGCGGCCCCACTGTCATCGTCGACGCCGCGCACAACCCCGCAGGTGCTCAGGCTCTGGCGGGTGCCCTGGCGGAGTCTTTCGCCTTCACCCATCTCGTGGGTGTCGTGGCCGTGCTCGGCGACAAGGACGTCGCTGGGATCCTCACGGCGCTGGAGCCCGCCCTCGATCAGATCGTGGTCACGCAGAACGCTTCGCCCCGATGCCTACCGGTCGATGATCTGGCGGCCCTGGCCGTGCAGATCTTCGGCGAGGAGCGGGTGCAGGCGTGTGCCCGGCTCGATGACGCGCTCGACGCCGGCGTGCGGCTCGCCGAGGAAGCCGACACCTACGCCGCTTCAGGAGTGATCGTGACGGGGTCCGTCGTCACAGCAGGACAGGCTCGCGTGCTGCTGGGGGGTCGGGGCGCGTGAAGGTGCTCGGCGGGGCCGTGCTCGGCCTCGAGGCGATCGTCGTCATCCTCGCCATCCCGGTCGTCATCGTGGTGGGCACCGTGCCGGTGTCGCCTGCGGTGGCCATCCCCGTCGGTGTCGTACTCGCGGTCGCCCTGATCGTCGTGTCGCGCTACCTCACCCGGCCATGGGGCGTGCCGATCGGTTGGGCCTTGCAGGTTCCCGTCATCCTGAGCGGATTGCTCGCTCCCGCGATGTTCATCGTGGGTGGCATCTTCGTGCTGCTGTGGGCCCTGGCCATCCGGCTCGGCCGCGAGGCGGACGGTCGCGCCCAGTAGGGTCAAGCAACCGTCTCGCCACTAACAGGAGAACCTCGTGACCCAGCGCACTCTCGTCCTCGTCAAGCCTGACGGCGTGGCCCGCGGCCTCGTCGGTGAGGTCCTGGCTCGCATCGAGCGCAAGGGCTTCCGGATCGTTGCGCTCGAACTGCGCACGCTCACTGCCGCGATCGCCGAGGAGCACTACGGGGAGCACAAGGACAAGCCGTTCTTCGGCGACCTGGTGGCCTTCATCACGTCGGGGCCCTTGCTGGCCGCCGTCATCGAAGGGCCCGAGGTGATCACCTCGTGGCGCACCATGATGGGCGCGACGAATCCGGTCAATGCTGCCCCCGGCACGATCCGTGGCGATCTGGCCACGGAGACCCAGTACAACGTGACGCACGGATCGGACTCCCCGGAGTCGGCCGCGCGCGAGATCGCACTGTTCTTCCCCGGCCTGGCCTGACGCGTGGCGATTCGCTCGGGCACGCGCGTCGGCATCACGCTGGCAGTGGCCGCAGCCGCGGCCTATGTCGCATCGCGACCGACCCTCGTGCCGTGGCCCGGGCGCATTCGTCCTGCTGTCACGGCCGCGCTCGGAGGAGTTGCCGCGGCAACGGCATTCGCTGCTGCGGGAGCGGTGGGCTTGCGCGGTGGGGGTGCGCCGTCGCTGGCCCAGCGCACTCGACATGTCGTGGGCGTCGGTGTCGCAGCCGGCACCGCCGCTGGTGCCGTGCGGGTCGCTAAGTCGCGCGCGTCAGGGCGTCTCGAGGGTGGCGGCCGCGCCATCGAGCCGGGGTTCGCGAAGCCGCCGACCCTCGACACGGTGTCCGGAGGACCCGGATCCCTCGTCGACTACGACTCCGTCGGACGTGAGGGCGCCCGGTTCCTGAGCTCATCCGTGCCCCCGGCCACGATCGAGGAGGTCACGGGGCGACCTCCTGCCATGGCGGGCGTGCGGGTGTTCGTCGGCTTCGACTCCGCCCCTACGCCCGAGGCTCGAGTGGCCCTGGCCCTCGAGGAGCTTCGGCGCACGGGTGCCTATGACCGTGCTCACCTGCTCATCGGTGCCCCTGCCGGCAGTGGCTATGCGAACTCCACGCCGGTCGACGTACTCGAGATCCTCACCGGTGGCGATGTTGCCGCGGTCGCGGTGGGCTACGGACTGCTGCCGTCGTTTCTCTCGCTCGATCGTGTGCCGCTCGCGGCGGAGACGCAGCGCTTGCTCATCAACGGCATCACTGCTGATCTCGCGCAGCGCACGCAACGTCCGCGCGTCCTTCTCTACGGAGAGAGCCTGGGTGCACGCGTGCAGCAGGCGGCGATCCCGGGAGGAACGTCGGACCTCGATCGCATCGGTGCTGACGCCGCCCTCTGGGTGGGCACACCCGGAGGTCCCCAGTCTGTGGCGTTCCACGCCGCGGTGGCGTCGGAGTCGATCACGATCGACCGCCCTGAGCAGATCCCCGATCCCCTGCCGGTCCCACGACCCAGGGTCTGGTTCCTCGAGCACGACGGCGACCCGGTCGTGCGCTTCGAGCCCACGATCGCCTACCGCCGACCACCGTGGCTGGCCCAACGCCCACGTGGCCGCCATGTGCCAGAAGAGATGGTGTGGGCTCCGGGTATTACCTGGGCCCAGGTGATGGTCGACACGCTCTTCGCCACCAACGTCAAGCCGGGGCAGTTCGATAGTCGCGGGCACGACTACCGAGCGGACCTCGGTGCCACTGTCACCGCCGCTTACGGATTGTCCTCCGATCCGGGGACAGCGGCCCGTCTCGAGACCGCCCTGCGTGCCCTCGAGGTAGCGCGTGCCGAGCGCATCGGAGAGGCGTGATTCCCTCGTAGATTCGGGGGATCGGGCGCCTGCCCGTACCATTGTCGGCACGTGTTACCGCGGACCCGAGGGTCCGCCCTGAGGGAAGGTCAGCGCGTTGTCCAACACGATGTCCTTCGTCGGTCGCGATATGGCCGTCGATCTGGGCACCGCCAACACCCTCGTCTATGTCCGGGGGCGCGGGATCGTGCTCAACGAGCCGTCCGTCGTGGCGATCAACCAGAACACCGGTGGCATCCTCGCCGTGGGTGCCGACGCCAAGAAGATGATCGGTCGCACCCCGGGCAACATCGTGGCCATCCGCCCCCTGAAGGACGGCGTCATCGCCGACTTCGACACCACTGAGCGCATGCTGCGCTACTTCATCCAGAAGGTCCATCGCCGCCGCCACCTGGCCAAGCCCCGCCTGGTCATCTGTGTGCCCTCGGGCATCACCGGCGTGGAGCAGCGCGCGGTGAAGGATGCCGGCTACGCCGCCGGCGCGCGCAAGGTCTACATCATCGAGGAGCCGATGGCCGCTGCCATCGGTGCCAACCTCCCTGTGCACGAACCCACCGGCAACATGGTCGTCGACATCGGTGGTGGCACGACCGAGGTCGCGGTCATCTCTCTCGGTGGCATTGTCACGTCGATCTCGATTCGCGTTGGTGGCGATGAGTTGGACAACGCGATCATTCAATACGTCAAGAAGGAATACTCGCTGCTGCTCGGTGAGCGCACGGCCGAAGAGATCAAGGTCGCCATCGGCTCTGCGTTCCCGATGCCCGATGAGCCCCATGCCGAGATCCGCGGTCGCGACCTGGTCAGCGGCCTGCCGCGCACCGTGGTCGTCACGGCCGAGGAGATGCGCCGGGCCATCGACGAGCCGGTCAACGCGATCGTGGACGTCGTCAAGACCACCCTCGACCGGACCCCGCCCGAGCTCTCCGGCGACATCATGGACCGGGGCATCGTCCTCACGGGTGGCGGCGCCCTCCTGCGTGGCCTCGATGAGCGTCTTCGCCACGAGACGGGTATGCCCATCGTGGTGGCCGAGTCGCCGCTTGACTGCGTGGCCCTGGGCTCCGGCAAGTGCGTGGAGGAGTTCGAGGCCCTCCAGCAGGTCCTCATCTCCGAGCCCCGGCACTAGGCGGTCCGGGCCGCCCCGCCCGTCAGCACCATGAGAGACAGCCGACGCCCGCGCATCGTCCTGGCGGTACTCGTCCTCATTTCCATCACGATGATCCTGCTGGATCTGCGCGGTGGTGCGTCCGGTCCACTTGGACCCCTGCGCGCACTCGGTGCCACGGTGATCGGGCCTCTCGAACGTGCGACAGCGTCGTTCGTCATTCCGGTGCGCACCTATGTCCAATCGGTCGCCGGTGTTGGCGACAAGGACCGCATCATCGCGGAACTCACCGCCGAGAACGACAACCTCCGCGCCGAACTCGACACCGTGGCCAATGACAAGGCCCGCATTGCCGATCTCGAGGAGCTGCTCGGGCTCATTGACGTCAACGAATACGTCACGGTCCCCGGCCAGATCATCGCCGTCGGGCCCGCCCAGGGGTTCGCCTGGACGGTGACGGTCGACGCGGGCTCACGTGATGGGGTCGAGCCCGACATGTCCGTCATCAGTGGCAAGGGGCTGGTGGGACGAGTCATCTCGGTATCGCCATCGACGGCGACCGTGCTGCTGCTCGTCGATGCCACCTCGACTGTCGGTGGGCGGCTTGCGGGAACCTCCCAGATCGGCATTGTGTCCGGCACGGGTCGCCAGGATGCGCTCCAGATGCAATTGCTCGACCCGCTGGCGGTGGTGGACGTCGGGGAGACCATCGTGACGTTCGGCTCCGAAGGTGATCGTCCGTACGCCCCGGGCATTCCCATCGGCACCGTCAAGGAACTTCGAGGGACCGAGGGACAACTCACGCGCTCGGCGATCGTCGAGCCCTATGTCGATGTGTCTGTGCTCGACATTGTCGGCATCGTCCTGCGGGCTCCCGATCGTCCTGATCGCACGCCGATCACGCCGGGGTCGACGTCGACGCAGGGGAGTCCTTGATGACCCTCCGCCGCGTTGTTCTGTGCGCGATCCTCATCGTTCTCGCCGTCGTCGTCGAGGTCACCGTTCTTGCACCCCTGGACTTTCCGGGTGCGACGCCGAGTCTCGTTCTCGTCACCGTGGCTGCGTTGGCGTTTGCGTTCGGACCCGTCACCGGGTCCGCCTGCGGCTTCGCCGCGGGCCTCCTCATCGATCTTGCTCCGCCCGCGACCGGCACTCTCGGCATCTCCGCACTCATTCTCACCGTCGTCGGCTATGCCCTCGGCCGCGTCTTCGATTCCGACAGCCGTCCCCTGGTGGTCACGACACTGCTGACAGCGGCAGCAGCAGCGCTGGCCATCCTGGCGGGCGCGGTGCTCGGGGGATTGCTGGGCAATCCGCGGATCGTGTGGGGCGACGTTCCCGTGATGATTCTCACGGGCGCCCTCTACGCCGCGATCCTGTCGCTTCCCCTCGTGCCCCTCGTTCGCCGGATCGCGCGCACCTTCGTGCCTGAGGCGTTCCCGCGCTAGGAACGCCCCGGAAGGGCCTTGTCAGGACGACTCGCCGGGGCGGGCCGTCGTACCGTGTAGGGCGAGATCGGCAGAGGAGGTGAGGTCATGAGCGAGAAGTCGAACGTACGCCTCATCGTCCTCGGCGTTCTCATCGTCTCGCTCGTGGGCACCCTGATGGCGCGTCTCTTCTACCTGCAGTTGGTGGCCGGCGACGAATACCGCGCGCAGGCAGCCAGCAACTCCACGCGCGAGGTGATCGCCCCGGCTGTGCGCGGCCTGATCCTCGATCAACGTGGGCGGCCCCTGGTGGCCAATCGCACCTCGCTCGTGGTGTCGGTTGATCGTGCCGCTCTCCTGCGCGAGGAGGATGACGGCGTCGCAGTGCTGGCGCGCCTCGCAGAGACCCTCGGCGTGACCGCGACGTCCATCGAGCAGCGCCTGATGCCGTGCGGGTCGGAAGGCGCCCCACCCCTCCCGGTGTGCTGGGACGGATCTCCCTACCAGCCCGTCCCGGTGGCGAAGGATGTCGACACCGTCACGGCGCTCACCATCATGGAGCGACGCACCGAGTTCCCCGGCGTCAGCGCTCAGGTCGAAGCCGTCCGCGAGTATCCGGGACCCTTCGACGCCAATCTCGCGCACGTGCTCGGTTACGTCGGCCCGGTCACCCAGGAGCAACTCGACGCGCAGGGAGATTCCACCGACCCTGCGCGCCTGCGCTCACGCGACCTCGTCGGTCGCAACGGCCTGGAGGCGCAGTACGACGCCGAACTGCGCGGCATTCCCGGCATCACGACCCTCGCTGTCGATCAGGCGGGCCGGGTGACGGGCACGCTGGCCGAGTCACAGGCGGTTGCCGGCAACTACGTGGTCACGAGCATCGATGCGCACCTCCAGGACGTCGTCGAGGGTGCCTTGGACGACGCCGTGCAGCGCTCCCGCGAGGCGGGAGAGATCGCCGACTCCGGTGCCGCCGTGGTCGTCGACGTCACCAACGGCGAGATCCTCGCCATGGCGAGCTATCCCACCTACGACCCCCAGTTGTGGGTGGGTGGCATCACGACGGAGGACTACGAGAAGCTGCTGGAGACCAAGGCGCTGTCGTCGAACTTCATCCAGGGCACCTACCCCCCCGGATCGACGTACAAGGTCGTGACGACCGTGGCCGCCGCCCGCGAGGGCTATGACCTCTACGACACCTACGACTGCCCTGGCGACTACAAGGTCGGCTCTCAGCGATTCCGCAACTTCGAGTCGTCGGGCTTCGGCCCCATCAGCCTGACCCGCGCCCTTGAAGTCTCGTGCAACACGGTCTTCTATCGCATTGCCGACGAGATGTGGCTCAAGTCCGGCGGGTTGTACGCCCCCAACGGCGCTCCCGATCCGCTCGCGGACACGGCTGACGAGTTCCTCCTCGGCAAGCGCACCGGGATCGACCTTCCCAATGAGGCGGCCGGCCTCGTGTCAGGTCGCGACGAGAAGCTGATGGTGTGGGAGCAGCGGCGCGATGGCTGGTGCTCCGATGCCAAGGAAGGCTTCAGCGAAGTGCGCAAGGAGAATCCACGCCTGGCTGACTACTACACGGCACTGGCCAAGGAGAACTGTCTCGACGGATTCCGTTGGCGCAACGGCGATGCCATCAATGCATCGATCGGCCAGGGAGACACCTCAATCACGCCCCTGCAGGTAGCGATGGCCTATTCCGCGATCGCCAACGGAGGCACCGTCTACCAGCCGCGGGTCGCAAAGGCGATCCTCAGCAGCAAGGGCGAGGTCGTGACGGAGTTCACCCCGGTGGTGCGCGGCACGGTGGAGGCTCCCCCCGGGACCTTCGAGTTCCTGCGCACCGCGCTCGCCGGCGTGACCACCGACGGCACCGGGAAGATCCCGTTCGAGGGCTTCCCGCTCGACCAGGTGTCGATCGCTTCGAAGACCGGATCGGCGCAGGTCTTCGGCGCTGAGTCCACGACCGCCTGGTACGCGAGTTTCGCTCCCGCCGACAACCCGCGCTACGCCGTCGTGATGATGGTGACGCAGGCCGGCACCGGCTCGCTGACCGTCGGTCCGAGCGTGCGCACCATCTACGAGGCTCTCTTCGGTGTCGTCAACGGAGTGGTCGATCCCGCCCAGAGCGTGCTCATCGGCGGGGTTCCGTCGACATCGCTGCCCGTGGTCAAGCCCGACGGCACCCCGGTGATGCCCGAGAGCGAGGTCGCCCCGACGATCTCGCCGCCGATCTCGTCGACCACGGCATCAGGGGCCGGTCCATGAGCGCCGACCTGCAGCCGGCATCGGGGCGGCGTTTCCTGGGCGCTCGACAGGAGGGCCGACTGTCCTACTGGCGACGGCTCGACTGGATCCTGTTCGGCTCGGCTCTCCTGCTGAGCGCGGGAAGCTCGGTCTTCGTCTGGTCGGCGAGTCGTTCGGATCTTGCGGGCGATGACCCGCAGTACTTCCTCTACCGGCACCTCATCAACATCGGCATCGGCATCGTCTTGGCCTTCGTTATCTCGCGCCTCGACTACCGCCTGCTCCGCGCCTACACGCCGGTGATCTACGGGCTAGCCATCATCGGCATCCTGCTCGTCTACACCCCGCTCGGCACCACCATCGCGGGTGCACGTGCGTGGGTGAAGATCCCCGGCGGCTTCACCCTGCAGCCGTCCGAGTTCGCCAAGGTCGCCATTGTCTTGATCCTCGCGCTGATCCTGGCCGAGAAGCGCGACGCCGAATCCGAGCCACGCGATCGCGATGTGCTGCTGGCGCTCGGCCTTGCCGCTATTCCGATCGGGCTCGTGCTCCTGCAGAACGACACCGGCACGGTCCTCATCATGTGCACCATCGTCGTGGCGATGGTGGCCGTATCAGGGGCACGCACGCGCTGGGTGGCCGGCCTCCTCGTCGGCGGCGCGACCGCCGCGATCGTCGCGTGGCAACTGGGCTTCGTGAAGGATTACCAGATCGCGCGCTTGACGTCCTTCGTGAATCCCGAGGAAGCGGCCACCACGGCCGCCTACAACGCCACGCAGGCCAGGATCGCCATCGGCAGCGGGGGAATGTGGGGCGAGGGCCTCTTCCAGGGCCCGCAAACCCAGGGCAACTTCGTGCCCGTCAACGAGAGCGACTTCATCTTCACCGTCATCGGCGAAGAGGCCGGGTTCGTCGGGGCGGCAATCACGATCGCCTTGCTGAGCATCCTGCTGTGGCGGGGCATGCGCATCGCCCTGGGATCGACCGAGCTCTTCGGCCGACTCGTTGCCGCCGGGGTTGTCGCGTGGCTGGCCTTCCAGATGTTCGAGAACATCGGGATGGCACTGGGCATCATGCCCATCACCGGCGTCCCCCTTCCCTTCGTCTCGTACGGCGGCACCTCCATGTTTGCCTCCTGGATCGCACTGGGACTGCTCGAAAACGTGCGTATCCACGAGCAGTCCTAGCCGCTCGCTACGCTGTCGTCATGAGCCCCGAGTCGGTGTTCGATCGCCTGGAGCACCTCCTGCCCCGGGTCCAAAAGCCCATCCAGTACGTCGGCGGTGAGGTCAACGCCGTACCGACCGACTGGGACGCCACCGACGTTCGCTGGGCGCTGATGTACCCCGATGCCTATGAGGTGGGCGCCCCCAATCAGGGCGTCCAGATCCTCTACGAGGTGCTCAATGAGCAGCCCGGGGTGCTGTGCGAGCGCACCTACGCCGTGTGGCCCGATCTCGAGGCGCTCATGCGCGAGCACGACGTTCCGCAGTTCACCGTCGATGCGCACCGTCCGGTGGGGGCCTTCGACCTCTTCGGTGTGTCGTTCTCCACCGAGCTCGGCTACACCAACATGCTGACCGCGCTCGACCTCGCGGGTATCCCCGTGCTCGCCGCTGAGCGCGTTGACGGTCATCCACTCGTCGTCGCCGGTGGTCACGCAGCGTTCAACCCCGAGCCCATCGCCGACTTCATCGATGCTGCGGTCCTCGGCGACGGGGAGCAGGCGGTCCTCGCGCTGACCGAGATCGTCCGAGCCTGGAAGCAGGATGGGCAGCCGGGGGGGCGTTCGGGATTGCTCGAACGCGTCGCGGCGTCGGGAGTTGCCTACGTGCCCTCGCTCTATGACGTTGAATACCTCGCCGATGGCCGAATCCGCCGCGTGGTCCCGCGATCTGCTGGCGTTCCGTGGCGGGTGGCCAAGCACACCCTCATGGATCTCGATGAGTGGGACTACCCGCGTGCGCCGCTGGTCCCGCTGGCCGAGACCGTCCATGAGCGGATGAGCGTCGAGATCTTTCGCGGCTGCACGCGTGGCTGCCGCTTCTGCCAGGCGGGCATGATCACGCGTCCCGTGCGCGAGCGCAGCAAGGCTGGTATCGCCGCCATGGTCGAGCGCGGCCTGGCCGCTACCGGCTACGAGGAAGTCGGCCTGCTCTCGCTGTCCAGTGCCGATCACTCCGAGATCGCCGAGGTCACGACGTTCCTGGCCGACTGCTACTCCGACTCCCAGACGTCGCTATCGCTTCCCAGTACCCGCGTCGATGCCTTCAACGTCGACCTGGCCAATGAGCTGTCCCGCAATGGCCGCCGGAGTGGGCTGACGTTCGCCCCCGAGGGCGGCAGTGAGCGCATGCGCAAGGTGATCAACAAGCAGGTCACCGAAGACGACCTCATTCGCACGGTGGCCACCGCCTACGCAGCGGGCTGGCGTCAGGTGAAGCTCTACTTCATGTGCGGGCTTCCCACCGAGACCGATGACGACGTCCTGCAGATCGCCCGCATGGCCGCCGAGGTCATCCGGGTGGGTCGTGAGGTCAGCGGACGCCGCGATATCCGGTGCACGGTTTCCATCGGCGG